>CAIRSR010000082.1 GCA_903881315.1 uncultured Thiotrichales bacterium
AATTGGGGTGGTATTATTCCCCTCCCGTGGAGGGGTGGACGGCGAAGCCGGACGGGGTGGTTACTACGCTAAGATAATATCGCAAGAGCAGGATAAAATGATTGCCTGATTTTCCGAGTAGCCGTCTCTCCGATCTCGGGGAGGGATTTGGGGAGAGGTCTTTACTTTTGACCCGCCATCGTTCTATGTGACTTCCGCTATACAGTACGCCAAGGCTATATTGCGCATCCATGAACCCCTGCCCGGCGGCTTTCCGGAACCACTGGCTTGCCTCATTGTAATCCTGCTCGACGCCAAGACCATCACGATTCTCGGGAACAAAAAAAGCCCCACGCGCTTTCCTTATGAGGAGGCGGGTGGGGCTTTTTTAGACAGTTGGCGTAGATTTCCAACCGTAAAGCAATTTTACGAAACTGTTTTTCCGGTGTCAACACACCTTTCTGGCATAACAAAGACACTGCAAAATGATGACCTGGTTTTCTGCTCAATCCCTCCACGACCAGTCGAGAATGCCCGTGCATGACCAACCCCGCCCCATTCAGGTGTGGGGATCATCATGAAGGGGACATCGAATGGGTGGTCAGCAAAGGGGGGGGAAGCGCCTTACTCAGTGGCGCAAAACAGCAGCAAGATCATTAGCCCTTCGCGGCTTTGAGGCGATCCTTGTAACGCCACGCGACCTTGCCCGCGCTACCAGTGAACAGGGCATCTTTCCCCGCAATCAAGCCACGCACCTTCGCGATCAGGGCATGCAAGGCATCGCCGGCCAGCGCCTCCATGCTGGTTTCCATGATCATGGTGCGCACGATGGTGTCTCCCGTAACCGCTTTGATGGCGCATTCCACATCACCACCCACCGTGCTCGCCTCCTCTAGGAGGGCGCGCAGGTGCAAATCACTCTCGACATGGGCACGCTGTAGATCATCGATCGCCGCACTCATAACCCGATACTGCTGCATCAGCATGGACATGCGGCTTTCTATCTTAAAAAGATTGTCCTGCTGGGCCGGAGTGAGTTGTATCTCTCCCCTAGACAGTTTATCTTTTAACAACAGATAATTACCAAAACCCTGCTGACCTTTCAGCGCCTCTTGGGCATCCATGGTGTTTTCGAGCTTGGTGGTTATCTCGGCCATGCGCTTGCGCGCCTCGGCCTGTTTCTTTTCGTTCGCCGCCTGATTGGGGACAAGCATAGTGACCGAGGTTCCCTCGTGTCTATAGTCCTTAGAGACATCGAGCTTGACCACCTGCGCGATGATCGTACAACCCGTCGCCGTCCCAACCTCGACGCGCTTGCCGATGAGCTGGCACTTTGTCGCGACCTCAATGATGATATGTCCGCCCGAGATGATGCACCCCTCTGCGCGGTGGACACGAACCGTCGCGCCACAGCCCTCGATCGTTGCCGCCGAGGCCAGGCCGCGAATGTTGGTCTCGCCACCTGGGTTGATTACCTTTCCCTTCATGAGGTTCTTGTCGAGAACAACGACCCCACCCCGCGAGACGATGCTGCCATAGACATCGGCGTGGATGGTAATGTTCTTACCCTCCACCGCACGGCGCTCTTGGATCTCGCCAAACTCCTCGTAGTCCTCGCCGGCAAGCTGCAAGTCGCCGGTCGTGCGCATACTGACACCGGCACGATTGACGATCTTGGCCGCGATCGAGAACTGGTTAGAGGCCTTGTCGATACTCACAAAGCCGGTCATGGCGGCGACGATAAACTGGCCCTCGGGCCGTTCCTCGACGCGCGTACCGGCACCCGCAAGCCTAGTAAAATCAAAATCGGTGGGGATCTCGGGCTCGATAATGTCCCCGTTGATCCGCCGCCCAGGCACCCCCAGGACACGCGGGGTCTTGCGAACCAACAGCTCACCCTTTTCTACCTGGGGGAAATGGTTCTGGTACATGCCAAGATCAACGCCACCACCCCGCAGCACTCGCGGGGTATGGTCGCGGCGCAGCAGCTTACTCTTTTCTTCGATGCCGGCATTCTTGCCTGGGACTGGCTCAATCCAGCGCGCCACCCTCAGACGGCTCGCCACACCCCCCTTAGCGATGATCTGGCGTACCTGTGATTCATCGACACCAGCCCGCACCCCATTCACCCAAAGGTGGGCAATGAACTCATCAAAATCAAGCTTGACCGCCGCAGAGGGGGGCGGAACTTTCTTTTTGGCACCCGCCGCGTCAACCACCACGTCATCAAGGCTCTCGAGGTAGACGGTCTCGAAGAGGTAATCCGCACTTGTCCCCTCAACGCTTGCTTGAACCGCCCGATAGAGGGTACGCCGTGCAGGTGTAAAGATAAGCACATCGGCAGCAAGCCGCACTGGTATCGGCGGGGCGGCCCCCTGATCGACCCCAAACAGCAGACGATTAAAGTTTGGAAAATCTAGGCCCGAAAAAAAGGCCCCATCCGCAAATACCGCCTCGACAAAGCGCAGTAGCCGACCCTCACCAAAGGCACCGGAGACAAAGACACCATCCGTGCGGCGAGTAATAAAGGAAGGGATGCCTTCCCCGCCAGCGACATACAACGGGTGGCACAGATCGTGAGGCGGTGTGATGGATGGAGGTGCTGCCATGGTGACCTGTTACAAGTTCCGATACGCTTGACCGTAGGCACGCTGTGCCCGTTGCCCAATCTGGAAAGATCGGATCTTTTCGGCCAATTCTCGCTGGCCAATCTCACAGAGGTCAATGACCTTTCTGTCGGTATCGAGTATCTGCTGAACGGCGCACTTCACCGCCTCCTGGCCTTGCGGGTCGGCGGGCAGAACGGGAAGGTCGGTATAGATCAAGGCCCGACGCTCCTCTTCAAGCTGCACCAACTCATCCCACGCCGCCGTCTCTGCGGTGCGCAACATCCGCTCGGTGAGTTCGATAATCCGAGGCCACTGTATAGTTGAGTCTTTTACCATGGAATCGGTCGACAGGGCAAGCTTGGCTTCCGTTGACACCCGCGCCGATTATTCCCCGGCAGATTGGGCAGCGGCGGCAAAGGACTGTGCCCCGCCCACTTGATGAGCAATGGCCTCCCATCCCGCCTTGATCTCTTCGAGTAGGTTCGTGACCTCGTCTAGGATCGTCACCGCGCTATCCGGGTCGGGGCTGCGCGGAGAACTCGCTATATTGGCCTGGACAAGGCGACGCGCCATATAGTCGTAGAGGGCGGCCAGGTTATCGGCGATCTCCCCACCCGCCTCAAGGTCGAGGCTGGCCGATAGCCCATCCAGGATGGTCATGGCGAGCGAGATGTAGTGGCACTTTTTGGCGACATCGCGCCTCGCAATCGCACCCTTCGCCTTGGCAATGCGATCGATCCCACCTTCTAGCAGCATCTGCACCAGTTGGTGGGGGTTCGCATCCTCAACCGAGGTCTGCACTTCGACCTCTTGGTACTGCCGCGCACGACCACTCATTCGATTCATAATGTATCCTACGTTATCGTTAGAAACACACAGGCTGCTACCCCGAGGACGAGCTACTGAACTGTTTGGTCAAGAAGGCCCCGGTATTTTTCAGGGACGAAACCAACGTATCCATCGCGTTAAACTGTTTCAGATACTGCTGCTGTAGTGTCACAAGATTAGCATTAACCGTGGCTCGTCTGGTATCAATATTACTTATGTTCGTATTCAATTCATTGGTGCGATCGGTCAGCGAGCCGGTTTTTGTGTCTAAGAAGCCGGTGATCAGGGTATTCAATTGATCCGCAACCCCACGACTAAACGAAACCGTCCCGCGATCGCCACTCACGCCACCCTGAACCTGCACCTGCAATCCAGTAACACCACCCGAAGCACCGGTGAGAAGCTGACCAAATCCGGTCGCCGTATGGCCACCAATGGTGCCCGCCACATCTAAACCAGCGGTGCTCGTTCCGCTATTGTACGCAAGCCCAAGCGCATCGGTAACACCCGCACTCGCCGAGCTGATATTCACCTTTGAAACCGAGCCATACGCCGAAGACGCGAACACAAAGTGATCCGTATCATATTTCACCGAGACATTCAAGTTTGCCGCTTTTAAAGTAGCATCACTGTTGATGCTGGTCTGCATCGCCGTCGCGAGTTCGTCGTTGCTCGTGTAGGTCTTTTGCGGAATCGTGATCGTGCTACTGGTCACCCCGTTGACGGTAATCCCAAAGGTATTGTTGGTGCCATCGATCTGCAAGGTCGGTGCCGTCGGTACAGCGCCAGCATAAACCCCTTGCGTCGCCACCTGGCTGATATGCAGGGCGTAATCCCCGGCCACGGTGGCACTGGTCGATGCGTTGTAGGACACCTGCGCATCGCTCGCGGTGCCGCCCACCGCAAAGATGCGCCCGACCGAACTCGGATCCTGATTCAACGCGCTCGCCAGCGCCGTAGAATCGAGCGCGAGCGAGCCATCCTTCTGGGTGGTGATCCCGATGGCAGCGAGCGAGTTAAAACTACCACCGCCAATCCCTGCCACCATATTGCCGATGGTCGTTTGCACCTGGTTTTTAATGGACAACATCGTCGAGTCGCCGAGCAACGGGCCCGCCGTCTTGGTCGCGGCATCGTAGCTCGAGAGGCCCTTCATCGTGGTATAGAGCGAATTGTAGGCGGTCACAAACCCCTGCAGGTTGTTCGTGACCGCAGAGGTGTCCGTGGCTACCGAAAGTGTTGTGGGCGTATTGGCGGGACTAGAGAGCAGGTTCAGGGTGACGTTGGGGATAGCGCCGCTCACCGTGTTGGTGCTACTCGTGACCGCAATGCCATCGACGAGTACGCTGGCATCAGCCGCCGCCGTGGTCTGCGACAGATTCTTGCCAGCGCCAGCAGTCGCGGTCGGATCATAGGCAAGCTGCGATAGACCAAGATTATCGGTATTGTTGCTGTCCGCATCCCCACTCACCGTGACCTTCAGGCTGTTCGCGGCCCCAGTATTCTGCGAGGAAAAGACCAGGCGACTGCCGGTGCCATCGTTGACGATACTTGCCGTCACGCCGATATTGGCGCTGTTGACCGCGCCAACGATGCCCTGCAAAGAATTATTCGAGGCGTCAATGGTTACTGATTTTGCCGTAGCCGCCTTGGGATTGGACGTAAAGGTATTGCCGGTCGCATCATAGGTGCCAAGCTGAAAGGTGAGCGTACCCGTGCCAACCGTGGTCGTGCTGTTGGTAAAGTCTTGCGAGGCAAGCTGTTGCGCCGCCGCAAGGTTGTTTACCTCTACGCGGTGGGTGCCCGCAGTAGCACCAGCCGTCGCCGTGGCGGTGTAGACTGCCGGGTTGCTAGAAGATGCCGTGCGCGTCTGAAAACTCGTGAGGCTGCTGAGATTGCTAAGAGAGGTCTGCAAGCCGCTTAAAGCGCCGCTGAGCGATCCAACGGCGGTCAACTGTGTCGTGAGTTTGGCTTCTTGGGTCGCAAGGAGAGTAAGCTGCGGCTGCCCGGTGGAGGCCACCAACCCCGAGACTAGGCTTGTGATGTCGAGTCCCGATCCAATGCCTGCTGAGATGATTCCGGCCATAGCCCGCTCGCTTGAGGGAGTTTCCCTCTAGGTGAAGAAATACCGTGCTCGCGGGAAAAAGTTTAGTGGTTCAGGCCTTTTCCTCGACAAGCCAACCCTTGGTCTTGCCAACATTGTCCGCAAGATTCAGAAGGTACTCTGGCGGGATCTGTCGAACCATTGTTTTTGTATTAGTGTCCATCAGACGGATCACCATATGCCCGCTCTGATCGTCGGTGGTAAACTCCAACTGCAAGGCACGCAATTGGTTGAGGTGATCATTGACCGAAGAAACCGCCTTCTCTACCTGATCCTTGGTGGGTGGGGTCTTGGTCTGCTGACCCTTGCCGTCAGTCCCCGCAGTCTGCTGCGCGGCATTAGCCGCCTGTGTGGTAATGCTATTGCTGGTCTGCGCCGCTTGAGCGGCTCCGCTAGCACCCGGCACCTGCTGATTCTGGGCCGAATTCTGGGTCTGTTGGCTCGCTGGGGACAGCGTGGGGGGTAACCCCGCGCTCGCGCCCACCGCTGCCACTGCATTAGTACTCATGTCACGCTCCCCCTGATACTACCTGCCAAACTGCCTACTGACCGCCCCCAAACTACCAAGGCACCGCACCGCCACCATCGCCACCAACAGGGCTGGGGCTAACCTACCCCAGCCCTGTCCGATAAGATTACCGCAACAGGCTCAACATCTGCTGCGGGAGCTGATTGGCCTGGCCCAACATCGCTACACCAGCTTGTTGCAGGATCTGGTTGCGGGTTAGGTTGGCCGTTTCCGCCGCGAAGTCTGCGTCTTGGATACGCGAACGGGCAGCGGTCATGTTGTTGTCACTCGAATTTAGGTTCGAGATGTTCGAGGTGAACCGATTCTCGGTGGCACCCAAGGCCGCCAACTGGGTGTTGACGGTTGCGAGCGCGTTGTCAATCGACGAAAGCGCACTGGTCGCACCAGACGCCGTGCTGAGATCCACGTTAGACAACGCCGAGCCGGTACGGGTACCACCGTAGGTGCCCGCCCCCAAGCCAAGGTGATCCAAACCATTGACATTGGTCGCACCATCGACCGCATCCGAAGTATTGTTGCGGCCTGCCCCAATGGTGAACGCCTTGCCTGAAGACAGGGTGATAGAGCCGTAGTAGGAGCCGTTCACGGTACCCAAACCGGTGGCGGCAGAGGTAAGGCCACTACCAGCCCCATTACTGATCATAATGTTACGACCATCTGCGGCTACCAACTTCACGCCGTAGGTATCGCTACCGGTATCAACGGCAGTAACACCAGATTGCGCAGCAACCGCGTTAATGGCAGCGACAGTATTCTGCCGGGCCGTAGCGTTGCTTACCCCATCTGTGGTAATGGTGTTGGTCTGTACCCCGTTGATGGTAAGCGTACCGCTCAACGCGGCGGCGGCCATCACCGTACCACGCACGGCAGTCGCGTTGGCGGTGGCCGTCACCTGGGTGAGAGAGGTGAGCCGATTGATAGCAGCCGCCTTGGCAATCGCGCTACCCGCGACGTTACTGCCGACGTGAGCGCCGGTCAGGCCCGCATAGGAGGCAGTGTCGTCGGTGGAAACGGAGGAACCAATAGTCACGCCATTGATGGTGAAATCACCGGCAGAGAACGCCGAGCGCCGCTCGGGCGCATTGCCGGGCGTGATGGTGTCGCTCCCCGAATCGGTGACTTCCACGTTGGAGGCGTAGGCGGTCTGGGTGCTGTAGGTACCGGACGCGAAACCGGAATGAGCAATGTTACCAGAGCCTTCTGAGACGGTTATCTGACTCGACGAAGACAGGGTGTAGCCACCAATGAAGAGACCGCTCTTGACACCGGTGAGGGCGCTGTTCTGACTCGCGCTGGTGACAACGATATTGCGCCCATCCGAAGAGGAGAGGACAACCCCTTGGTTCGCATCGCCGGAATCGGTCGCCGTCACCCCAGTCTGGACAGACACGGCGTTGATGGCCTTGACCACAGACTGGCGGGTAGAGGCAGAATCGGTACCCCCCGCAGTAGCGGCAAGGATGGTGATGCCATTGATGACGAAGCTCGCGGAGGTTGCCGCCTGCAAGGCAGTCGCAGCCGCCATCCCCACCCCCCGCGCCGTGTTCGTGTTCACGGTTGCGGTCACGCCGGTCTGGCCGGAGACCTTGTTGATCGCTGCCGCCTTCGCAATGGCCGACAGGCTCTTGTTGGACGAAGAAGCGGTATCATCAGAGATCGAGGGCGCACTGATGGCCGTGCCGTTGACAACCAGGTCACCGATCCCCAGCGTGACGCCGGTCGCCGTCGAGTTCGAGCAGCCCAGATACTGCTGCCTGGACGAAACCGAGGCGGTGTTGGTCGCACCCAACTTGCTGATGGTCGCATTCCCCATCGTCACGGTGATGGTCTGATTGGCGTCCGCCCCAACCTGGAATTTTTGGGTACCGAAAGAGCCATCCAGCAGGCTGATGCCGTTGAAGTTGGTCTGGCCCGCGACACGGCTGATCTCGGAGGTGAGCTGACTTGCTTCGGTCTGGATTGCGGTTCGGTCAATGGTCGTGTTGGACGCATTGGCAGACTGCACCGCCAGGGTGCGCAAGCGCTGCAACGAGGTCGTGATGTCGTTCAGGCCACCCTCTGCGGTTTGGGCGAGTGAGATACCGTCATTGGCGTTGCGCGTGGCCTGCTGGATACCGTTGATCTGGGAGGTCATACGGGATGCGATAGAGAGGCCCGCCGCATCGTCGGCAGCACTATTGATACGCAAACCAGAAGACAGGCGTTGTAATGATGTCGCCAAGGAAGACTGGGTCGCGCTTAGGGTGCGTTGCGCAAACATTGAGGCAACGTTGGTGTTAATGACGCTCATGACGGCTACTCCACTTTGGTGCCCCACTCGCCATACTCAGAGGGGGGCGATGAAACTGTTTTTGCGTGTCAAAACCGACACGTTCCGCGTACAACTATAGGGGAATTCCGCAATCCACCTTGTACCTGCCACTGTTATCGTATTGCCGAGGTGAAACTTTAGGGTTTCTACGTAAATTTTATTTCCCCCAACACCCACCCGCAGTGACACCACCCTACCTACAGGCCGGGACGCCCTCCCCTTCGTGAGCCTCCCAACCACTACAGCTTTAGCCCTCGCATCGGTTACGCTACTGCGTTACGCTAGCCCGCTCCATTTATACACTACGCCGCACGGCTTGTCCCTCGGCGGCGCACCCGAGGTCTCGCCAATGAGTGACTTGGATCCGAAGGACTGGGCCGCCTTCCGCGCTGAGGGCCACCGCATGTTAGACGACATGCTGGATTACGTCGAGCACATCCGACAACGCCCAGTGTGGCAGGTCATCCCGCCCGAGGTTCGCGCGAGCATCAACGAGCCACTACCAACCCGCCCCACTGACCTCAGGGACGTGCACGAACTCTTTATGCGCACAGTTCTACCCTACTCCGTCGGAAATGTACACCCCAGTTTCATGGGTTGGGTGCACGGTGGTGGCACACCGGTCGGGATGTTGGCGGACATGCTGGCCGCCGGACTCAACGCCAACCTTGGCGGACGCGATCAGATGCCAATCGAGATTGAGCGCCAGATAACCCGCTGGATGAGCAGTCTGTTCGGCTTTCCCGAGACCGCAAGTGGCGTCTTTGTCACCGGCACCTCGATGGCGAATCTCATGGGCATCCTGATTGCGCGGCGGGCGGTGCTCGGCGCTGCGGTGAGGAGTGAGGGCCTCTGCACCCACAATCTGGTTGCCTACACCTCGACCGACGCACACGGCTGCATCACCCAAGCGATGGATCTCGCTGGTTTTGGTACTTTTGCACTCCACCTCGTTGCCGTCAACGAGTACCATCAAATGGATGTGGCGGCGCTACAATCCGCGATCACCGCCGATCGGGCGCGTGGCCAGCAGCCGTTCCTGATCGTTGGCAGTGCCGGAACCGTCAATGTCGGGGCGATCGACGACTTAAGCGCCTTGGCCGCGCTTGCACAGAAAGAATCCTTGTGGTTTCATGTGGATGGCGCGTATGGTGCGCTCGGGATGCTGAGCGCCGACATCGCGCCCCGTCTGCAAGGCATTGAATGCGCTGACTCTATCGCCTTCGATTTCCACAAATGGGGTCAGGTGCCATACGATGCGGGTTTTTTGCTGGTGCGTGATACCATGCGCCACATGGACGCTTTCGCGGCACCCGCTGCCTATCTCCGGCGCGAGGCGCGGGGTTTGGCGGGCGGGTCGCCGTGGCCCTGCGACCTTGGGCCGGATCTCTCGCGCCGCTTTCGTGCGCTAGCGACTTGGTTTACCCTCAAGGTGTATGGTAGTGATACACTCGGGCAAATGATCGCCGAGACCTGCCGCCTAGCGCGTTACCTGGCGAGTCAGATAGACGCTCGCCCCGAATTAGAACGCTTAGCGCCGGTTTCACTGAATATTGTTTGTTTTCGTTTCCGCGCTGCGGATTCTGATGCGGATTCTGATCGGATTAACGCCGAGATTGTTGCTGATCTACAAGAATCAGGGATTGCTGTGCCGTCAACTACCATAATCAATAACACGCTTGCGATTCGGGTCGCTATCTGTAATCACCGCACCCGCTCACAAGATCTAGACGCATTGCTTGCGGGCGTTCTCTCATTGGGGACGGCGCACTTGTCATCACTAGTCGAGTAAGGATCTTATGCACCAAGAACCCACACCCCAGGCCCTACCCCCGCTGCTCGGCATGGCGAATTTGATGCGCCGCTGTTACCACGGCGAAAATCTCGTCCCCTTAGGCCAAGCGCTTTTGTCACGCGCCCTCGACAACCCACTAGATGCCCACGCCTATCTCGATTTCTCTACGGTGTTACAATTAACCGGCAATCGTGCGCACGGCCTGGCGGTTCAGTCCGAGGCGATGAAGCTCCAATTATTGTATGACCTCCCGAGTGGGCATGAGGAAACACAATTGCGCCTCTTGGTGATTATGGCCCCCGGCGACTTTATGGCCAATACCCCTGTCGATTTCTTGGTCGAAAACTCGACGGTTGCTGTGCAACTGCTCTATCTGCCGGCCAATTATGAATGGCTTGAGATTGTTCCCGAACACGATGTCATGATGGTAGCGGTTGGTGAATCCAATGAAAACCAGTTTCTTTTACAACGCCTAGCCCGTTATATCACCGATTGGCCACGTCCGGTCATCAACCATCCGGAAAACATTGCTAAACTCGCGCGTGATAGCGTATTCCAGAATCTGCAAGGGATTACGGGGGTTGATATACCAATGTCCGTGCGTATCGACCGGGTGGATCTCGAGGCCATCGCCAGCGGACAGAAGAACCTTGCTGATTTCCTGCCCGAAAGTAGCTTTCCCATCATTGTCCGCCCCATCGACTCTCATGCCGGCAAGAATCTCGTAAAGATAAACGCAGCGACTGAGATTGTCGGCTATCTACAGCGGGTGCCCAATCTCTTATTCTATCTCTCTCACTATGTTGATTACCAAAGCAGCGATGCAAAGTTCCGTAAATACCGGATTGCGCTGATTGATGGCAGGCCTTATCTCTGCCATCTCGCCATCTCTGAACATTGGCTGGTGCATTATGCCAGTGCTGGCATGGAAGAGGATGGCGCAAAACGTGCAGAAGAAGAACGCTGTATGGAGAATTTCGCTACAGATTTCGCCACTCGCCACAGCAGCGCATTGCAGGCTATCACCGAGCGTGTGGATCTCTCCTATTTTGCGATAGACTGCGCGGAGAACCAGCAAGGGGAATTGCTACTGTTTGAGGTAGACAATGCAATGGTCGTCCACTCCCTCGATTCTGGAGCGCTGTTCCCCTATAAAAAGGTAGCCATGGAGAAGATATTCAAGGCATTTCAGCAAATGCTGGCGAATACCAGCCAAGCAGGAACCATCCGCTAACCTTGCGGGGATCATTGATGGTTGCCACGCTGGCGCTGCCCACGACCGAGTGCTTGCTGATTTCTGGAGGCGATGCGCGGATTCAACCCGACCCGGTGTCTGGGGTTTCGGTCTATGGTTGTCTGCCCCACCCCGATCCAACATTGATTGCGCTCGGCTCTTCGACTGCCTCGACAATCTCTGCGGCGGGATTTGCCGCAGCCGACGCATTGCGCAATTCCTGCGCGGAGAGACTGCGTCATCAATCCGCGTTCCGGGTATACGCCGACGAGACCGAACGACTCCGTGCGACGTTACCCCGCCTCGCAATTGCGCCTTTTAGCGACTCGGTGCGGGTAGTGCTGGCCGCTTCTGGAACCGACCTCCACCTTTTGGTCGCGCAGTGGTTAGTGCCCAATAGAATTATCACCGTCGCCCCCACCGAGACCGGCAATGGGGTTTCCGCAGCGCTCTCTGGGCGGCATTTTAATGATCGCACCGCCTACGGTGGCGTCTTTACGGTTGGCGATGCGTTGCACAGCCAATGCAATACTTCCTTGGTAACATTGTCGCCGCGTCATCCGGATGGTGAACTGCGCACAACCGATGAATTTAACGCCGAATACGCAGCGCACGTTGATCAGGCAGTAACAGCAGGCGAGCGGGTACTATTGGTGCTCACTGATGTCAGCAAGACCGCCCTGATTCTGCCCGACATAACCCTGGTGCGCTCTTTAAAAGGGCGCTGGCCGGATCAGGTTGAGGTACTGGTCGATGCCTGTCAATTCCGCCTCGCCCCACCAACAATTGCCGCCTACCTCGCAGAAGGATGGATGGTAGCACTCACCGGATCTAAATTTATTGCAGGCCCGGCCTTTTGCGGTTGCCTCTTGGCACCACACTCGGTAAGCGAACGCTACCGCGATCGGGTATTGCACCCGTCGGTTGGCGTTTATTCTAGCGCCGCCGACTGGCCAAGCGACTGGAGCGTTACCCGCGAATTACCGGAGAGCGTGAATTTTGGGTTATTGTTACGCTGGGAAGCCGCCGTTACCGAGTTGAATGCCTTCTATGAAGTGCCAAATCGCGCTGCCGCCGACTTCTTGCGCCAATTTGGGCAAGCGGTACGCCAACACATCGCAACCGACGAGTGTTTGCAAGCCCTGTCGGTTCGTGAGTTATCGCGCCCATGGCCAGAAAGTGGCGATGGCGAATTACCCTGGGACAGGGAACAGACGATATTCCCCTTTCTTTTGTATCAACCAGGTAATGATGGTATAGCACGTCCGCTTGGTTATGATGAAACCATGCAGATATACCAAGCATTTTTACATCAGACGCAACAAACCCAGCCCCGTTTCCAGTTCGGCAAGCCGGTGCCTTTTCGACAGAGTGACGGAACCCCAATCGGTGCATTACGCCTGGCCGTCAGCGCACCGATGGTGGTTTCCGCCTGCCGTGATGGTAAACTTTCCCAGATGATTGGCAACGCTTTGGCTGCGCTAGACGAGGTTGCCCGTTTCGTGAAAACCATGTAATTCACGAATGCGCTGCCCTCTCGAAGGATGACGGAGACAATCGCAATGAAACGAGCACTGATTACCGGCATCACCGGCCAAGATGGTGCCTACCTGGCCGAGTTTCTTTTAGAGAAGGGCTATGAGGTACATGGCATTAAACGGCGCTCCTCGCTCTTTAATACTGACCGCATCGATCACCTCTATCAGGGCCCCCAAGAGGACGGGAGGCGCTTTATTTTGCATTATGGCGACCTCACTGATTCTACCAACCTCATCCGCATTGTGCAGCAGGTTCAGCCCGACGAATTATATAATCTCGCCGCACAGAGCCACGTTGCGGTTTCTTTTGAAAGCCCAGAATATACCGCCAATGCGGATGCGCTCGGCACCCTGCGCCTACTTGAGGCCATCCGCATCCTCGGGCTTGAGCGCAAGACCAGGATCTATCAGGCATCAACCTCCGAGCTTTTCGGCAAGGTACAAGAGATTCCACAACGCGAGACCACACCCTTTTATCCGCGCTCGCCCTATGCGGTAGCAAAGCTTTATGCCTACTGGATTACGGTAAATTATCGTGAGGCCTATGGGCTGTATGCGTGCAACGGGATTCTATTCAATCATGAATCCCCGATACGCGGCGAGACCTTTGTCACGCGCAAGATTACCCGGGCGTTGGCGCGTATTCATCTTGGCCTTCAAGAGCGCCTCTATCTCGGCAATATGAACTCAAAGCGTGACTGGGGTCATGCCCGCGATTATGTAGAGATGCAGTGGCTCATGCTGCAACAAGAAACCCCAGAGGATTATGTCATTGCCACCGGCGAGCAATACTCGGTGCGTGAGTTTGTGACAGCGGTCGCCAACCAACTCGGCATTGACATCACCTGGGTTGGCGAAGGCCTCGACGAAAAAGGCATCGACGCGAATGGGCGGTGTATTGTTGCCGTGGATCCGCGTTATTTCCGGCCAACCGAGGTAGAAACATTACTCGGCGACGCCACCAAGGCGCGTGAGAAACTCGGCTGGGTGCCGCGCATTGGCTTTAAAGAACTCGTCTCGGAAATGGTTTCCGCCGACCTCGAGACCGCACAACGCGATTCTCTATGTATCCGCGAGGGATTCCGCGTCTATCGCCACCACGAATAAGGGGGGTTGGAGTGGAACTTTCCGCACGCATCTATGTTGCTGGTCACAATGGCCTGGTGGGGGCGGCTATGCTGCGCGCTTTACAGGCGCGTGGACACGAGCAACTGATTACCCACCGCCACGCCACACTTGACCTCACCAATCAATTGGCGGTAGACAACTTCTTTTCACGCGAGCATCCTGACTATGTGTTTCTCGCAGCCGCCAAGGTGGGAGGGATTCACGCCAATGATACCTTTCCGGCAGATTTTATCCGCGACAATCTGCTAATCCAGACCCACGTCATCGATGCAGCCTATCGCTTTGGCGTCAAGAAACTATTATTTCTTGGTTCCTCCTGCATTTACCCAAGACACGCGCCCCAGCCAATCCCCGAGGACGCCCTACTCACCGGCCCACTCGAGCCAACCAACGAATGGTATGCCATCGCCAAGATCTCGGGCATTAAGATGTGTCAGGCCTATCGTCGCCAATATGGCTTCTCGGCAATTGCGCTGATGCCGACCAATCTGTATGGGCCGGGTGATAATTTCCACCCGACCAATTCGCATGTCGTGCCCGCCTTGATTCGCCGTTTCCATGAAGCCAAAGAGGCAGGGTTACCACAGGTGGTGGTCTGGGGCACCGGTACGCCTTTGCGGGAATTCTTACATGTGGACGATCTCGCCGAGGCGGCCTGCTTTTTGATGGACAATTATGATGACGAACGGATTATTAATATAGGCACTGGCGACGAACTCTCGATAGGCGCATTGGCCGCACAGGTCGCGGAGGTGGTGGGATATCGCGGCGAGATTATTTTTGATGCCACCAAGCCAGATGGTATTCCTCGCAAGCTGGTTGATACCTCGCGCCTGTCCGCGCTGGGCTGGCAGGCGCGGATTGGGCTCCGCGAGGGGATTACGGACACCTACCGTTGGTTCTTAGACCACCTTGAGATATTTCGCAAATAGTATGGACAGTATTTCCTCCATTCCAGTCGTGTTGATTACGGGTGCGGCGCGGCGCGTCGGTGCGGTAATTGCCCGCACCTTACACGCGGCGGGGATGAATGTGGTATTGCATTATCGCTCCTCGGCGGATGAGGCCCGTGCCCTGCGGGATGAATTGGTAGCGGCGCGTACCCATTCGGCGATTACGCTGCAAGCGGATCTATTGGATTTTGATCATCTGCCTGCTTTGGTAGAACAGGCAGCGGCGTCCTGGGGACGGCTCGATTGTTTGGTGAATAACGCCTCCTCGTTTTATCCGACCGCCGTTACCGGGACTTCTGCGGCGGCGTGGGACGATCTCATGGGCACGAATCTCCGCGCCCCTTATATCTTATCGGCGGCGGCGACACCGTGGTTGCGGATTGCGCGGGGCTGTATTGTAAATATCGTCGATATCTATGCGGAACGTCCGCTTAAGGGGTATCCGGTTTATAGTATTGCCAAGGCGGGGCTTGCGATGTTGACCAAAGCGCTGGCACAGGAATTGGGGCCGGAGATTCGGGTGAATGCAGTGGCACCTGGGATTATTCTGTGGCCAGACCAGGCCATTAACGATGGATATAAGGATGGGTTGCTGGGACGTACGGCGTTGCGGCGGATTGGATCACCGTTGGAGATTGCGCAGGCGGTGCGGTTTTTGGTGCGCGAGGCCACTTATACTAGTGGACATATCTTGAACGTAGATGGTGGGCGATTGTTGTAGGGCGCGCCCCTCTCCTCTTGCGACAATTCGATGACGCCTCGTTCTGTTTTATATTAAATCCCTCCCCGAGATCGGGGAGGGGCTGGGGGAGGGGTTGAGATTTTGATTTGATATTTTGACTTGATACGTTGATTTGCCATCAAACCCCACAGAAGATTGTCTCCCCCCTCCCCCTTCCCCCAGCCCCCTCCCCATTCATGGGGAGGGGATTTATAATAATAAAGCAAAACATCCCCTAAAACGGAAAGATCGCACTGATAAAGAAACGCCCCAACCAGCCCAAAGAATTCGCATCGGCAAGTGCTCCCTTACCACCGTAGGAAAAGGTCGCATTCGCTATCGAGGTCGATAGTACCGTATTGCTAGAACTGACATCAGCCGGTCGCACAATCCCCGATAGCCGCACATATTCACTCCCTTGATTCAACCCAATCACCTTATCGCCACGGATCATCAGATAACCATTCGGTAACACCTCGGTTACTGTTACGCTAATGTTTCCGGAAAGACTGTTGCTTTGCACACTATTACCCGCACCATCAAACGAGGTATTACTCGCAATGGTGCTATTCGGCCAGGTCGGCTTGTTCCCAAACAAAGTCGCCGAGGTGCTAATAGCATCCGCTTTACTGAGTTTGGTCTCCGCATTCTTGCTCGCATCCGTTTTCTCGACAAGCGTCACGGTGAGAATGTCACCAACCCGTCGCGCCCGATCGTCTTCAAACAACACGATATCATAACCCGCATGATAGATTGCGCCATCCTGTGGCGGCGGGGTGTGAGAGGCAAGCGGTAATGTCGGCGCATAGGTTGGGTCATGCTGCGGTGTTTCCGCACAACCACCCAGCAACAAAACAACCGCTGCGATTCCAACATTTCTAATTATGCGGCTCATGACACACCTCATACATTCGTCGAGAGGTAGCCCAGCATCTGGTCGGTGGTAGAAATGGCCTTAGAATTCATTTCGTAGGCGCGTTGCACCTCAATCATATTGATCATTTCTTCCACCACATTTACGTTAGAACTTTCCACCGCTCCCTGCATCAGACTACCCATTCCATTCAGGCCCGGCGCACTGGTTTGCGGAGCACCACTTGCCGTCGTCTCTTGGAATAGATTATTACCAATGGCCTGCAGCCCTGAGGGATTCACAAAATCGGCAAGCTGCAAGGTCCCAAGCTGTTGCGCCGCGACCTGGCCTGGCATTTGCACCGAAACAATGCCGTCCGAACCAATCGTAACGCTCTGCGCATTCGTCGGGATATTGCCGACCTGCGGCTGTAAGAGTAAACCATTGGCCGTCACAATCTGGCCCTGATTATTGAGCTGCAAAGAACCATCACGGGTATAGGCAACCGTTCCGTCTGGTTGGAGGATTTGCAGAAAACCACGGCCATTGATGGCAACATCCATTGAATTGCCGGTCTGGACGATATTCCCCTCACTAAAAAGCTTTTCGGTTGCGACAGTACGCACCCCAGTACCGAGAGAAAGCCCCGAAGGCAGCGTCGTGGTCTGTGAGGATTGGGCACCGGACTGACGGATATTCTGGTAGATGAGATCCTCGAATATCGCCCGATCCCGCTTAAAACCCGTGGTGCTAACATTGGCCAGGTTGTTAGAAACAACCGCCATGTTGGTTTGCTGGGCATCAAGACCCGTTTTTGAGATCCACAGAGCACGATTCATGGGGCTTACTCCCTAAATTTGCCGGAATTGTTTTCCGGACGAGAACACTGGTAGTTTTGATCAACTACTGTATCTGAAGCAATTTCGATGCCGCCGAGGAGTTATCCTCACCGCTACGCATCAATTTAACCTGCATCTCGTACTGACGTTGCAGATTGATCATGGTCACCAACGATTCCACCGGATTGGCATTACTTCCCTCGATGGTGCCCGAGGCAACCGACACACTGGCGTCCGGGGGCGCGACACCGCCCCCTTGCAGGCGAAAAAGCCCATCAAGGCCCTTTTCTAGTTGTGAGGTGTCGGGGTTGACGAGCTTGATTCTATCGACCACCACCATGGCATTGGCTGCCTGGCCCAGCGGGCGCGCAGTAATTGTCCCATCTTGGGCAATCTCGACTTTCTCATAGGGGGGAAGCGCAATCGGGCCGTTATTACCGAGGACATAATGACCCGCGCCATTGGTCAATACGCCACCCGTCCCAAGGTGGAGATCCCCCGCACGAGTATAAGCCTCGGTGCCATCAGCGCCTTGTACAGCGATAAATCCCTTTCCGTGGATGGCAACGTCGAGATCGTTTCCCGTCGTCACCAAGGCACCTGGCGTAAAATCGACACCAGGGCGCTCCGTCATTCCATATACCCGCGAGGCGTAGCCATCGCCAAAGACCGGCATCGCGCGAAACTCATTGAGATCGGCGCGAAACCCCGTAGTGCTCACATTGGCCAGGTTATGGGTATTCGATTCCTGGGCCTGCATGATCTGCTTGACCCCAGACATGGCAACATAAAGCATACGATCCATGGCGGCTACTCCTCGGGATAATTCAACTTACCTTAGCGTAGATTCACAATCGTCTGTAACAGGGTATCCACCGCCGAGATTACCTGTGCGTTCGATTGGAAATTACGCTGCGATACAATCATCTTGACCAATTGCGCAGTAAGATCCACATTCGAGCCTTCTAATGCGCCGGCCTGAACCGTACTACCCGTGGCTGGAATTGGCGCACCCGAAGCGGTACTCTGCGCCCACTCGGTATTTCCCACCGGCGTCAGGCCTTGCACGGAGGGAAAATCGACAAGGGCGACCTGTCCATTGTTTCTGGTTTTTCCATTGCTAAAGGTACTCATGACCGATCCATCCGTGCCAATATTGATACCGGTAATCTGACCGCTGCTGCAACCATCCTGGGTTAGGCTCGAGACACTATACGGACTGCCGAATTGGGTGCTCTTGCTTAAATCCATGGTAAAGGTCACGGGGTTGGACTGGGCATTGATTGCCGATGTACCATTGGCAGTCACCGGCCCAACCAGGGTAAATTGCCCCGAGGTATAGGGCGGCACTGGTGCCGGCACTGTTCCAATCAACGCACCATTGGTATTAAAGGTGAGGGAAACACCCTTGGTATTATTACTGTTCGTCAGTTCCTGGGCATTCGGCGCAGAACCGACAAAGGTATGGACATCCCAGGTATTGATGCCGGTCTTGACGAAATACAGCGAAGCAAGCTGTGGATTGCCCTGCGAGTCGTAGATCGTCGTTGACGTGGTATAATCATAGGTGGGCGGATTGGTCGAAGGCAGTTTGCCATTCGCGGGCGTTACCCAGGTCGTTCCGGCATTACCATCCTGGGTTATTGTTGGAGAAATATCCCCATTGTTGTTTAATTCCGGGATAGAAAAGTTCAACGCACTGGCCCCACCCCCAGGATTGAGAAGGGTATATTGGAACGAGGCGGGCTGCGTACTAAAGATCCCCTGTGAATCGACCGATATCTGCGCGGGCGTTGTCGTTCCATTGGGGAACACCTCTTGCGCACCAACCACAAGTCCGCTGCTATTTACCTCATCGACCAGGGTGTGTAACGTCCAACTGTTGGTGCTTAGCCCGTTTGACACAAAATAGAGGTGCGCGGTATGAGCGACACCATTAGAATCGGTGATCAGTTTCGGTAGATCAAACGCCGCGCTATAGCTGGATGGGTCGGTATCACTGGGGAGCGAACCCACCGGATAGAATGGACTACCCAAGGCATCGGTTCCAGACGGTGCCGGAAAGGGATTTCCTGGTAAGGCCTGTTTGGTGTCGAGGGTAATCGAGGATTGCGTCGCGCCATTGACAACGCCATTCAGGCTAAAATTGAGCGGGGCAGAACCAACACCATATTCGTAGGCGAGCGACCAAGGGATAGTGCTTTGGCAAACGCAGGGGGCACCACTAACCAGATTATCGGCAGCGTTAACGGCAGGAGCAAAGACAATCCTGCCAGGTGCCGTACCAATGCCCGCCGCTCCTGGATAAACCTCGTGGCCATCAATGACTACATGGGTATCCCAGGCATTTGGCGGGCTCCAGGTAAGACCATCTTGGGCGTCATTTGCCTTGGCGAAATACATGGTCACTGAATGCGGAATCCCCGCCGTATCATAGATGGTCGTGGAGTTCTTAAAGTTATAGCTATTGGCGTTGGTGGTGCTAAATGGAAATGCCGGTGGCACTGGATCTTGGGCATTCAGGCGCAGATTGGTCAGGTTGACCGAACTGGTTGCGACTGGGGCAACCTCAGCGGCATTCAGATTCATTGCCGCACTCACGGTTGCTGTCGCAGAGGCCGGATAATCGCCCTGATCGACCAGGATGGGCGCTTGCCCAGTAGAGCTTAGATACTGGCCCTGGGCATTGACGATATAATTCGTGTTATTCAGGTGAAAGGCACCATCCCGCGTATAAAGCGGATTCAGGCTGTTTTTATCGGTGACACGAAAGAAGGCACCACCAGAAATCGCCAAGTCCATATTGTTGTTGGTGGTGGTCGCCGTGCCCTGGGTGAATTGCTGGGCAATATCGGTTACCTTAACGCCGGCTCCCGCCTGGGCACTGCTTGCAGTTTTGAGGGTGGCCGTGTAGAGATCGGCGAACTCGGCGCGCGAGAATTTAAACCCCACGGTATTAGAGTTCGCGACATTGTTACCGATCACCGAAAGATCGGTGGAGGCTGCGTTTACACCACTTAATGCGGTGTCGAAGGACATGGTCATGATTTTCTCCTTGGTCTCATTCCGCGTAGCGGATTCTGTATTCTTATCAAACTGGGGGTGCGTTTTTATCCAACATCACATGATCATGGACACCTGGCTTAGGTTCATCTTCCCGACATCCTGTATATCGAGCATCAGGCCCGACGATCCGAGTGCCACACTATTGACCCGCGCTGCTACCTGCGTGCTTGCCGCAACCGCTTGGTTGTTTTGGAGGTAGCTCGCACTGATCTGGTAGGTTCCGGACGGCGCTTGTTTGCCATTGGCCTGTGTACCGTCCCACGAGAACGGGATTTGGCCAGCATTTTGGGTACCGAGTGAAATGGTTTGCACCGAATTTCCCGAGGCGTCGGCAATCTGTACCGTCACGCCACTCGCCGAGGCGGGCAAAGTTACTGCCCCCATCAGTGGGGTTGTGCTCGACAATTCGGCGCTGCTGCCCGGGGCCAATACCTGCTGACCCACCAAGAGTGCGCCCTGTAATAGCTGGCTCGACTGCATACTCTGCGCCACACCCGTCATCGTGGTATTCAGCGAGGTGATCCCCGACAACGAACTAAATTGGGCCATCTGCGAAACGAATTGGGTGGAGTCCATCGGCTTGGTCGGGTCTTGGTTCTTTACCTGCGTCACCAACAATTGCAAGAAGTCGCTCTGGCTTAAGGATTGGCTACTACCAAGCGCTGAGCTAACCGACTGATCGGTGGCCTTGGTCTTGGTGGCGCTGGTGGGGGTCGTCACTCCCGCAGTATTATTGGACGTATTGATGGTGCTCATACACAATCCTCAGTTGTAGATTCTGTTTTAACGCCCAAGCTCTAGGGTGCGGGACATCAATTGTTTGGAGGTATTCATTACTTCCACGTCGTCTTGATACGAACGCGAGGCAGAGATCATGTTGGCCAGCTCTTCTGCTGGATTAATATTGGGCAGATAGATATATCCTTGGGCATTGGCAAGTGGATGGTCGGGGCGATATTCCATGCGCACCGGTGCCGGACTCTCGACAATTGCGCTTACCTGTACCTCGGCACCCGCCGGATCTTTGGCCTTATCAAGGAGCGCAGAAAATATCGGGTGGCGTCCGCGGTAGGTCTGGTTGACGCTGCTGCTCACGCTATCGGCGTTGGCCATGTTGCTCGCGGTGGTGTTTAACCGTACCGTCTGGGCGCTCATGCCCGAGCCCGCAACATCAAAGATGCGATAGAGAGACATGGGTTATTCCCCTTTGATCGCCGTGAGCAGGGAACTAAAGCGCCCACTCAAAAAGGTGAGGCTCGCCTCGTAGCCCAGTGCGTTGCTCGCAAATTCCGTGCGCTCGCGGTCGGCATCGACGGTGTTGCCATCCACCGAGGGCTGACTCGGGATCCGGTACTTGAGGCCCGGCGGCGGGTCGATTATGGTGCCCGCAATGTGCAGGGACGCAGTACGGCGCATCGCAAGCTGCGGATCATCGTTTTGCGCACCGGCCAACAGCGCCTTAAAATCAATGTCACGCGCCTTGTAGTTGGGGGTGTCGGCATTCGCCATGTTCGCCGCCAAAACCTCGGCGCGTCGGGCGTGCAGCGACAGGGACTCAGGGTGAATCCCCAGTGCTTGATTGAAGGTGATTGGCATGGGACAGCCTCCGGTTTTACTTGCACTCGATACTAAGCAAGTATCGGGCCACCTTAGTATCTTGTTATTGTTCAAGCAATTGCGGCAGGGATTCGGGGTTTAACGCAGGACTTAGGGCGGGGATTAGAGCGGGGTTGACAGGCTTTTGGCGTACCGTCAAAAAGGGTAGTGACGGAAAAGTGCCAGTTGTTGGCACCATCAGTGGCACGGCTTGGGCGCGACGGTATGCAAGTCTCGCGCCGCGTGGGTGGGGCGAGGCATCATGGCGCACAACCATTCAGACCCCTCCCCCCACTGGGGGGAGGTTGGGAGGAGGGAGGAGAACTTTTCAATATATTCCCTCCCCCTGACCCCCTCCCAGCAGGAGGGGGAGCGAACGGTTACCATGGCGCAGGGTTGCGGGGTTGATCGTAAGGGACAGGTTTGATCGTGGAGAAAGGGGTTATGGGTCAGCGCCCCCTGCCCTCGGCAGTGGGTGGCGAGGTGGGCGTTGGCATCCTCTTTGCGAGGGGTTGCATCGCACGGGTGATACGAGGCGGGTGGGAAAAGAGACCTCGCCCACCCACTCGTACCCGATCAGACCTCCCATTCTTCTACCGGGGAGCTTGGGGTACGCCTTTCGAGCACGAGTCGTTCGGCCTCGGACGGTTCGGCGGCGTGTATCACCTTGATGTAGGCGTTTTCAGCGACGACCAGGGTGGTGCGCAGGATCTTGGCCTGTTTCGAGGCGTCAGGGAAGCGCTCGAAGGTTTCGAGCAGGATTGCAGCGGTTTTGTCTTGTTTTACCTTAAAAACATAGTAGGGCATTGCGGCTTTCTCGTTATATTGTCTTAGAAATGACTGCGTTTTTTAACCTTGGAAACCATATCACCATGCACATCCAACCCATTATTCTCTCCGGCGGTGCTGGCACCCGTCTGTGGCCTTTGTCGCGTGAGCATTATCCCAAACAATTGCTACCGCTCGTCTCTGAGCAGAGTCTTTTGCAACAAACGCTGACCCGTCTACGGGGTTTGGAGAAGGCGAAGGATTGCAGTTTGGCCGCGCCGTTGGTGGTGTGTAATGAGGAGCATCGCTTTCTCGTCATGGAACAGTTGCGAGCGATTGACCATGCGCCGTGGTGCGTCATCCTCGAGCCGATTGGGCGCAACACAGCACCAGCGCTCACCCTCGCGGCCCTTGCCCTAGAGGAGAAGGACAACGACGCGGTGATGCTGGTGATGCCCGCCGATCATGTCGTGACCGATCATGCGGCGTTTCATGCGGCGATCGTACGCGGGGCGCTGGCCGCTGTGAAGGGCCGGGTCGTGACCTTTGGCATTGTACCCACCTCGCCGCACACTGGGTATGGCTACATTGAGGTCGGTACCAGCCTTGCGGACGACGAGCCCTCGTTACCTGCGCCCCCCCTGCCGCACCGGATTGCCCGCTTTGTCGAGAAACCGAACGCCGCGACGGCGCAGGAATATCTCGCGGCGGGAACGTATCTATGGAATAGCGGCATGTTCATGATGCGCGTCGATGTTTGGTTGCGCCTTATCGAACGGCTCGAGCCTGCCATCATGGCGGCTTGCCGGGCGGCTTATAGCAAGGGGCAGCGCGACAATCATTTTTATCGGGCGGATGGTGCGCTCTTTGCGGCTTGCCCGGCGAATTCTATCGACTATGCCGTCATGGAGCGCATTACTGGGGCTCATAGCGTCGCGGAATATGAGGCGCTGGTCATTCCGTTGGATGCGGGCTGGTCGGATGTGGGCGCGTGGCCGGCCTTGTGGGAGATTAGCCCACAGGATGCGGCGGGTAATGTCTTGCGTGGGGATGTATTAGCCCGTGATACACGGAACTCTTTGGTATTGGCCGAGCACCGTTTGGTTGCGACGGTGGGATTAAAAAACGTGGTGGTGATTGAGACCGCAGATGCGGTATTGGTGGCGAATAAGGAACAGGCGGAAGAGATAAAGGGTGTTGTGAGCCAACTGAAACGTGATCATCGCAAGGAGGGTATTGAACACCGCAGGGTGTACCGACCGTGGGGCACCTATGAGGGCATTGATCGCGGGGAGCGATTCCAGGTAAAACGGATTGTGGTGAACCCGGGCGCGAAACTCTCGGTGCAGATGCACCATCATCGGGCGGAACATTGGGTAGTGGTCAAGGGAACGGCGCGGGTAACGAAGGGGGATGAGAGCTTTTTGCTTACCGAGAATCAATCGACGTATATCCCACTCGGTGTGCTGCACCGCTTGGAGAATCCGGGGAAATTGCCGCTCGAGATTATTGAGGTACAGTCGGGGAGTTATTTGGGGGAGGATGATATTGTGCGGTTTGAGGATGTGTATGGACGGGAACAGGGGGATGGGAAATAGGGGCGGGGATGGACTTAGGAATACGCCATCTGTAATCGGCCCACTCCCCCACACCTAATCACCGCCTTTGTTATAAACCCCCTCCCCATGAATGGGGAGGGGACTGGGGGGTGGGTTGATGTTTTGACTGGGCGCTCTAATGGTGGGATGGCTGGTCAATCGCAGGCCGAACAAGACAAGACCGCTGCACTAATAAGGAGTGCTCGTTCTGCCGTCATTCTGCCGACAAGCACGCCTCAAAGGCGTGGGTAGTTACAGAGTATCCGAATGATGAAGCTCTTAGGCGCTGGTTCTCCATTTTAGCAGCCGTTTATGTTCCTCCAACAACTGGAGTGTCTCTTCTACATATTGCTGAGAACCAATTTTTTTCTCGATATACTGCTGTAGTAGATCTAGCCATTCCTGGTGAATTTGACACGCATATTCGGATCGATTGGTAAGTGGACAATCGTCGCATTTTTTCTGCTGCAACTCACGGGCAATCATCTCGTTTTCCCAGCGCTCACGATAGGTTTTTGCATATCGCTCGATCCAGACCAAGGCCTGGTAATTCTGTTCTTCGGTTGGGAATTGCTTGATATAGGCTTGGATATCGTTAATCTGCTGTTGTACAAACGCATTGTCGCACAATTTAATATCGTGGTTGCCGCCCACAAAGCGAACAATCAACGCAAGCAAGGCATCATTTACCACAGAATAGGTATGACGATTTTCCATTGGATCAAACGCCTTCAGGGAGAAAGAGGTGGTGTAGCAGAGCGGATACCCAGCGCCTCAGCGGATTAACCCGCAAACACGACGCCACATGGTCAGGGGTTAGGGGGTATACCCCCCATCATTCGGGAAATGATTGTCTCTTCGTGGCGCATGTGTCAAGGGTGCGCGACCGTCCACCTGCGGGAAGCGTTCGGCCCGCCCCCGCCTACGCCTGGCCGCCTTTGTGATAAGCCCACTTCCCATGAATGGGGGGTTGGGGATTGGGTTGAGGTTTTGGGTGGGTGGTTTGATTTGTTGGTTTGACTGGTGTTTTGACCGCGCCCTTGATTGCGATTCACAGCATACCTCGGAAGGGATATTGTTCCGTGAATAAGCCGCCGTACAATCCGGCCACGACTCACCCCTTGACCGTCCGGTTTGGCCGAATGCTCTGGGGGCGGCGGGCCGCCTTCGGGCGGCCTTGTCATTTCTGGAGGGCTGATGCGGACGATTGTCTCTATTGATGGATACAATCTCTACTATGGCCTCCTGCGGGGAACGAAACTCAAATGGCTGGACGTGGTTGCCCTTTTCAGGGATCACGTTCTGGATGACGCCACTAATTTAGTTAGTGTTCGGTATTACACCGCCCCAGTTCTTGGACGCATGTCGGATGATCCGAGATCTCCACAGCGACAACGCAACTACCTACAAGCCCTGCGCAAGATGTATCCAACCGAGTTGGAAATAATCGAGGGTAGAATCTCGGCGACCACGCCGTATCAACGACTGGTCGAACCAATCACGGCAGCACCTCACCTACAGAAGGTGCAGGTGTATCACTTCAGCGAGAAGAAAACGGATGTAAACATTGCATCCGATCTCATTGCTGGGGCATGGACTGGCGCATACGATCAGGCGGTTGTTTGCAGCAATGACTCTGATCTTGAAGGGGCGCTAGCCACCGTCAGGAAATACCACCGCACTCTGCGGATTGGCATTGTAGCGCCAATTGCCAGCAGAGATCATCGGCAATCTCCCGCGATCTAGCGCAATACGCTGATTGGACAAAGGCATTGAGCCAGATCCATATTGCAGCGGCACAACTACCCGACCGCATCCCCCACTCCGCCATTAGGAAGCCGGATGAGTGGCAATCGTTAGCCGGGTTGTTGTGGTTACCGACACTTTACCCCTACCTCACAAGGCCAATCAAGAGATATTTATCGGAACTGTGGTAAGGGAATACGATCAGGAAGCACCGCAAAGGAATTATTCAGATTCAAAGCACTACATCAAAATTCAAAGCACTACATCAAATACTCCACCCCATCCCCCAGCCCCTTCCCCTTCCAGGGTAAGGGGTTTATAACCAAAATCAAATGATCAATCTGCTGGGCTTATAAAAAACCAGCGCTTGGCTCCATAATTGCATATCCCCTAGCACCGCGCCAAGCAAGCCGATCAACCGGACAAAGGTTTTGCAAAGCGCACCCGAACAAAGTCCGTACTCCGGAGGTACATCATGAACAGGTTACTCGTCGCCATCCTCACCACACTCTGCCTCGTCACCAGCGCCGCAGCCGAGCGCATCAAAGACATCGCCTCGGTACAAGGGGTGCGCATCAACCAATTGGTCGGCTACGGTCTCGTCGTCGGTCTGAACGGAACCGGCGACCAAAGCACCCAAACCCCCTACACCATCCAAAGCCTCGAAAGTATGCTCTCGCGTCTCGGGGTCAAAATAGCCCCCGGCACCAACCCACAGCCGAAGAACGTCGCCGCCGTCTCACTCAGCGCCGACCTCCCCGCCTTCGCCAAGCCCGGTCAGACCATTGATGTCACCGTCTCCTCCATCGGCAACGCCTCCAGTCTGCGCGGCGGTGCGCTCATGCTCGCCCCCCTCAAAGGTGCCGACGGCAACACCTACGCCATGGCCCAAGGCAATCTCTTGGTCGGCGGGCTCGGCGTACAAGGCCAAGACGGCTCTAAGATAACCATCAACATCCCGAGTGCCGGTCGCATCCCGGGTGGGGCCACCGTCGAGCGCACCGTCTCGAATAGCTTTCACGATGGTAACCTCGTGATCCTAAACCTAAACGCCCCCGATTTTACGACCGCCCAGCACATGGCCGAGGTCATCAACAAGACCCTCGGTGCCGACACCGCCGCCCCACTCGACGCCACCTCGGTGCGGGTACGCTCGCCGCTTGATGCAAGCCAGAAGGTCGGGTTTGTCTCGGTGCTAGAAAACCTAGAGGTCACCCCAGGCGAGACCGCCGCCCGCGTTATCGTCAACTCGCGCACCGGCACAGTCGTGATCGGCAGCCATGTGCGCGTCCTACCCGCCGCTGTCTCACACGGCAACCTCATCGTCACCATCACCGAATCGCCCGAAGTGAGCCAACCCGGCCCACGCTCACCAGGCCAGACCGCCATCGTGCCGCGCTCTAACATCAAGGTAGAACAAGAGAAAAACCGCATGTTCCTCTTCGACCCGGGCACCAGCCTCGATGCCCTGGTACGCGCCGTCAATCAGGTAGGTGCCGCCCCCGGCGACCTCGTCGCCATCCTCGAAGCGCTCAAGGAGGCCGGAGCACTCCGCGCCGAATTGATCATCATCTGAGTAGGCCGCCATGTCCGCAAGCCCCGCCATCTACAACGATCTGAACGGCCTGACTAGCCTCCGTAGTCAGGCCCACCGCGATCCGAGTAAGAATCTGCGCGAGGCGGCTACCCAGTTCGAAGCGCTTTTTATCCAAAACATGTTAAAAGGTGCCCGTGCCGCCAGTCTCGCCCCAGGGGCGCTCGATGGCCCCCACAGCGACACCTACAAAGAGATGTACGACCAACAACTCGCCCTAACCCTCGCCAAAGGCCGAGGTATCGGTATCGCCGATATGCTGGTGCGCCAACTCCAAGGCCCAGTAAACCACCAGCACAACACCGGGCACAGCATGGCACCACCACTGCATGTCATAAGAACGACACCAGCCGCCTATAGCGCCACAAACTCGTCACCCTCCCCCACCGACCCGTCAGAAGGGGTTCGAGACGCCTCCGCCTCAGCACCCCCCCAGAAAGCACCATCGCCAACCCACTACCGCACCCCAGAGGAATTTGTCGCCTCGGTCTGGCCAGCGGCTTGCGATGCCGCCAACAAATTGGGGGTAGACCCCAAGGTGCTGGTGGCCCAGGCTGCGGTCGAGAGTGGTTGGGGGCGATCGGTCGCCCACCGCAACGACGGCACAAGTAGCCACAACCTGTTTGGGATCAAGGCCGATGGGCGCTGGAGTGGGGCGCGCACCATCGTCTCGACCCTTGAGTACGAAGACGGAGTCGCCGTGCGTCGCCAAGACCCCTTTCGGTCGTACGACTCGTTCAGCGACAGCTTCGCGGACTACGCGCATTTTCTGCAATCCAACCCGCGCTACCAAACCGCACTGGATCAGGCCAAGAGCCCCGAGGCCTTCTTACAAGGGCTGCAACGCGCCGGTTATGCCACCGACCCCGCCTACGCCAAAAAGGTGGCCTCTGTTTTGCATGGAAGCACCTTACAAACCGCGCTTGCCAATCTCAATAATGCCTGAATGCTGCGGGGAGAAACGCCATGCCCGACCTACTCGGTATAAGTAGCTCTGCACTGACTGCGGTCGATCAGTGGCTCAGCACCACCAGCCATAATATCTCGAACGTAAACACCCCCGGGTATTCTCGAGAAACGGTCAACCTCAGCGCCAAACACCCGACCCTCATGGGTAATCAGTTCGTGGGTAATGGGGTGCAGGTTGATTCGGTAAAGCGCGAATACAATACCTTTCTGACGAATAATGTCTGGGGCACGACCGCGCAGCAGGGCCAGGCCCAAACGCTTTCGGATATGGCGACCCAGGTGGATAATCTCCTGGCCAATTCCACGACCGGACTTTCTCCAACCCTCGACAAGTTTTTCACTGC
Organism: uncultured Thiotrichales bacterium; assembly: GCA_903881315.1. Taxonomy (GTDB): domain Bacteria; phylum Pseudomonadota; class Gammaproteobacteria; order CAIRSR01; family CAIRSR01; genus CAIRSR01. The sequence goes on from CAIRSR010000082.1 coordinate 29,103, forward strand.
CGCGCATGGGGTTGCCAACGACCCAACCTCGGCTGGTGCCCGCCAGCAGGTACTCTCGACGGGGGAAACCGTCGTACAAACCTTTCAGATGCTCTCGACCCAGATGCAGGGCATCGGCAATAATGTCAATACCCTGATGACGACCCAGGTGACCCAGATCAATAATCTGGCCTCTAGTATTGCAAAATACAATGTCAATATTGCAACCGACACCGCCAAGACCGACGGCCTGGGATCACCAAACGATCTCGCGGATTCTCGAGACGAAGCGGTTCGTCAATTGTCTGCCATCGTTGGGGTAAACGTCTTTCAGCAACCCGATGGCACGCTGAATGTATCGATTGGGAATGGGCAGAATCTGGTCGCGGGGAGTCAGGTTCGCTATCTCAATGTCGTCAACAATCCCTATGACCCAGCACAAAACGAGGTCGCCTTGGGGGATTCGGCCAATGCCGCCGACCCCGCGAATGTCAAGGCCCACGTCACCGCCGTAAACCCCGCCAGCAGCAGCGCAGACATTATCTCGGGGCAGATTACTGGTGGATCGCTGGGGGGACTATTACAGTTTCGCAATAACACACTGCAACCCGCGCTGAATGGCTTGGGACGGGTCGCCATCGGGCTTACCGCCACGATGAACCAGCAGCAACAAAAGGGCATGGATCTCAATGGGAATCTCGGCACGAATCTGTTTAGCACCTTATCGCCCAAGGTCTATATCAATGTGGGGAATACGAGCGACCTGCAGGTAAATGCCAGCGTAAGCGACGCAACCGCCCTCACCACCAGCAACTATCGCCTCGACGTTACCCTGGGTGGTTATACGCTAACCAATCTGAGCGACGGCACCACCACCAACATGACCGTCAAACCGAATAGCGCAAGCGGCTCTTCCCTCACCCTTGCCCCGCCGGTGGATGGGATCACACTCACCATGAGTAGCATGGTCGGGATCTATGGAAAACCAGGCGACAGCTTTTTGATCCGCCCAACCCAAAACGCCGCAAGCCAGATTGCACTCGCCACCGACGACCCGACCAAATTGGCAGCAGCAAGCCCAATCCGCGCCAACGCCACCAGCGGCAATACCGGCAATGGGGCGCTCAGCGTCAATCAGGTGGTTGACCCAACCAATCCCGCCTTTGCAACCCCCGGGCAATTAAAGCCCCCACTCCTGATTCGCTTTGATAACCCACCGCCAGCGGGGGGTGGTATTACCTATTCGGTGTACGACAATACCAATCCATCGAATCCGAGCTTGGTTCTCGACAGCACGGTGCCGAGCAGACCGACCCTATTGCAACACATCCCGTATGATCCTTCTCAGGATAAGCCGCTATTCCCGCAGGGGGGTATCGATTATGGCTATCGGGTAACGCTCTCGGGCACACCGAAACCAGGCGACAGCTTTACCATTGGCTATAACTCCAATGGCGTGGGCGACAACAGCAATATGTTGGCGCTAAGCCAGCTACAGAATACCAATCTCTTGGCAGGGGGCACGACCACCTTCCAGGGTGCCTACGGACAGCTCGTGTCGGATGTCGGCAGTGCGACCCAACATGCCGGAGACGATAATACCGCTGCAACTGCCATGTTGGCCCAGGCAAAGAGTGCGCAACAATCGCAGTCGGGGGTCAATCTGGACGAGGAGGCGGCCCATCTCCTGAATTATCAGCAGGCCTATCAGGCCGCAGCGCAATTGGTCTCGACAGCGAACACCCTATTTAATAGCATCCTTGGGGCAGTAGCCAAGTAAAACCAGTGTAACCATTCAGACCCCTCCCCCCATTGGGGAGAGGTTGAGAGGAGGGAGGAGAACTTTTCAATATCTTCCCTCCCCTGCCCCCCTCCCAAAGGGGGGAACGGTTACCAACCAGTTTTTTAGATCTTTGACGAGGAGGATGGTATGCGTATCTCTACTACGATGTTCCAACAGATGAACATTGATTCGATCCAGAACGCGACCGGAACACTCCAGCACACGCAGGATCAGCTCGCGACCGGGCAACGCATGATTACCCCCTCTGACGACCCGGCTGCCGCAAGCCGAGTCTTGGCGCTGCAACAGGCCATTGTCACGAGTGGGCAATACCAGAGCAATGGTAACGCCGCGACCGCTCGCCTGAATCTCGAAGATTCGGCGCTTTCCAATACCAGCACACTACTCACCAGTGTGCGAACGCTGGCCTTACAGGCAAACAATCCAAGCCTGTCCAGCACCGATCGCCAGGCCATCGCTGTGCAGATGCGCCAAGATTTTAGTCAAATGCTGAGTCTCGCCAATACCCAAGACGCCAATGGCGAATACCTGTTTGCTGGCAATAGCACTTCTATCCAGCCCTTTACTGTCAACGCCAACAAGGTCACCTATCATGGCGACCAAGGCAATCGCGCCCTCCAGGTCGGGAATTCCGACCAGATCGAGACCAGCGATTCGGGCTTTCATGTCTTTATGGACATCCCCTCCGGCACCAACAACGGCTACTTCGTCACCTCTAGTTCGGCCAATAACAGTGGCGGCGGCACCATCGATACCGGCACGGTCGTTGATCGTGGCCAGTGGATCCCAGGCACCTACAGCGTCACCTTCCCAACCACCGATACCTACCAGGTGCTCGACAGTAGCGGCGCTTTGATCGCGAATGGCACCTACACCAGCGGTTCCGCCCTCTCGTTTCGTGGCATTGAGACCACGATCAGCGGGACACCCGCAGTTGGCGACACCTTTAAGATAACCTCTGTCGGCGCAAGCCCAAGCAATACCGGCACCGGTGCGCTGGAGCATTGCACGGTCGTGGATTCTACGGCGCTAAAACAAGATAGCTACAACATCTCCTTTCCCACTGCAACCCTTTATCAGGTGACCAACACCGCCGGCAACGTCGTCGCCAGCGGCAATTTCCAAAGCGGCCAACCGATCCGCTTCGAGGGGATCCAGACCGACGTGATCGGCGCACCCAGCCCGGGGGATAATTTTGTCGTCACCCCACCCGCTCGGCAGGATATCTTTTCGACGCTAAACACACTCGCCACAACCCTCGAAGATCCGACGACCTCCCAAGATCCGAAGGTCGTCGCCAGTACCGTATCAGCGGCGCTAAAAAACATTGATAATGCCGAGGCGCGTATCTCCGATACCCGAGCGGCGATCGGCGGACGCCTGAACCGCGTCAGTAGCGCACAGGACAGCGAAAATTATTTCTCCCTACAACTCACCCAAGCCAAGTCCACCCTATCGGATGTGGATTACACAACAGCGGTCTCGTCTCTCAACCTCCAAACGGTGGGGCTACAAGCCGCCCAACAGGCCTATGTAAAGGTATCCAATCTCTCCCTGTTCAATTATCTACGCTAGCCCCCACACCGGATAACCCCAAGGTAGCGGCGTCCACTCTGTGCCAAGCAGTAACGTCCCCATGGCCCTCCTAACCACCCACGCTCGTTCGTTTTGAAAACGCCAAACCCCACCTCATGCGTCCATGGTCACTACAGGCGTCCTGTCCACGTACCTTATGGGGCGGATCAGTCCGTGCGGGAGATCCCAAAGGGGACATTGCCATTCTGCAGAAATGGGGACATCTCTATTTTGGGTTGACAGGAGCCGAACACCCCGCCCGCAATAGCAAAAAATTTGGCGCTTAAATCTATCTCCATTCCGTGATGTGGTTATTGCAGGCGTGGCGAGATTCGTGCTATATGTAGAGGATAGTAGGGCTGTGAGAATCGTACGATGATCGTAGCGTGTGGGGGAATCAAGGGCGGGGTGGGGAAAACCACCGTCGCCGTTCATCTTGCTGTTCTGGCTGCCGCAGCAGGGCGTGAGGTGTTGTTGATCGACGGTGATAGTCAGGGGAGCGCCTCCGATTTCACCGCCATCCGCAGAGAGGCTCGCGGCGGCGATGCTGGTTACTCCAACGTACAATTGTTCGGTGCCTCTATCCGCGCCGAAGGGCTGCGGCTCGCCCCCAAATACGATGAGTTGATCATCGACGTTGCCGGGCGTGACAGCGCAGGACAACGGGCGGCGATAGCCATTGCCGATATCGTGATCCTGCCCTTCCTGCCAGGCTCCTTTGATATCTGGGGACTAGAGCGAACGATTGATATCATCGAAGAGGCGCGTGCGTACAATGAAAACCTGCGCACGTTTGCCCTACTAAACCGCGCCGACCCCTCCGACCGAGACAACATCGCCGCGATTAATACCGTCGATGCGATCAATACCATAGAAGGTGTTGGCGGTATCCAGGTGTTACGATCGCGTCTTGGTAACCGTAAGGCGTTTCGATCGGCCTCTGGACAAGGGCTCATCGTGACCGAGATGAAACCACGCGACGAGAAGGCTGTCGCTGAGATACGGCACCTTTTTTCTGAAATCTTCCCTGAAATCCATGCTGCTGTGAAATAACAATGACGACTAGCCCGCAACCCCGTGCACCGCGCCCCTCCGCGATCCGACGACGCCCCCAACCTAGCCCCTCCCTAGATGAGTTTATCCATGCCGGCACGGCTGGCGATACGGCCCACGCCGAGGCGACACCCGAGGTTGCTGTGGCGGTCGTAGAACCCGCGCACCACGCCCATCACCGCAGTGGGCTCATCCATTTCGCCATCTTCATTGGCCTCTGCGCCTTGGGTGTGGCCTTATTCAACGTCTATCATTCGCTAATCGAGCCAATCCCGCCCGTATCACAGGTGGCACCGTCTGCCGCCCCCTCTGCGACGAACATGCGGCCCGAGAGCGTACTACCTCCCGCTACCGCCCCACTGCCCACCACCATTCCGGCCTCCGTCCAGACCATGTCGGCGGTTCAGGGGGTACAGTGGCTTGCCCTCACCGATCTCCAGTTTGCACGCCATGATCTGCTGTTGGGGATGAACGCCACGGCCATGGCCTCGTTGGTGCTCGCCAAGATCCACCTCAATTTTCTCGGCAAGCCCTTCGCCCCCGAGGTCACCGAACTCGATCGCATCATCGCGGGCCTACAAAGTGCGCCGATATTGTCGCTTGGGGATCTCGATCGCGACATCGAACAACTCAAAGGTACCTGGGCGCGCATAACCTTCGGCCCCTCGTTAGGCGACGGCAGCCTGCTTGGTTGGCTCACCCCGTGGCGGCACCCGAGCGCCCCAGACTCGCGGCCCGAACTAGAGACCACCGATGCGGGACGGTATCTCGTGGCGCGTCTCGATCGCCTAAAATGGCTCGCACTCTGGGGCGATGAGGCGGGCCTGCGCAAGGCAAGCGCCACTTTAGAGGATCTGTTGGGGGAAAAATTCTTAAAGAGCCCCGAGGCAAAGCCTTGGCTGCTCTGGATCCGCGCCCTACAACGCACCCCACTGCGGCATGATGTCACCGAGGTCAACACACTGATTGTGCGGCTGTCGCGCCTAGAGCTACAGCCCTAAGTACTCGGGTGACTGCAGGAGTGCGGTCATCCGTGCTTGGTTTGGCGTATGCACAACCCCGCGCTCGGTGACAATGGCATCGATAAGCGAGGCGGGCGTGATATCAAAGGCTGGGTTCCAGGCTAACGCGCCCGTTGCGGCAACGGGGGCCCCAGCAAACGAGAGTATTTCGTGGGGAGAACGCTCCTCAATGGGGATGAGCCTGCCCTCCGCAAGCCCCATATCTATGGTAGAGGTTGGGGCGACGACCATAAAGCGGATGCCGTGATAACGCGCCGCAACCGCGAGCTGATAGGTGCCTATCTTGTTTGCGGTGTCGCCGTTCGCCGCGATACGGTCGGCACCGACCACCACCCACTGGATGGGTTTGGTGGCCATGAGGTAGGCGCTCGCGCTATCGGTGATGAGGGTGACGGGGATATTGTCGCGAACCAATTCCCAGGCGGTGAGGCGAGCGCCTTGTAACCACGGGCGGGTTTCACTGGCATAGACCTTGGTGATGCGTTGAGACTGGTAGGCCGTGCGGATCACGCCGAGTGCGGTGCCAAAACCGCCGGTGGCGAGTGAACCGGTATTGCAATGGGTCAGCACATCCCCCACGCCATCGAACAACTGGGCACCGAGTTCGCCCATGTGGCGGTTTGCGGCAATATCCGCCGCGTGGATGCGCCGAGCAATCGCAAGCAGTGCGCCTGGGTCGGTATCTGGGTGCTGGATGGCGGTGCGTAGGGCATTGATGGCCCAAAATAGGTTTACCGCCGTGGGACGACTCTCGGCAAGTAGTGCTAAGTCTTCTTCCACATCGGTGCGCCATGTGGCGGGGGCTTTTTGGTAGCGTTTGCGTGCGGCGAGCACCACACCATAGGCGGCGGTAATGCCAATGGCCGGAGCACCGCGCACAACCATGTCACGGATTGCTTGGGCTACTGCAGAAACATCATAGAGATCTAGGTACTTCTCGTGATGAGGTAGACGGCGTTGGTCAAGGAGACGGAGGCAGTCATCGCGCCACGCAATGGATGGAAAGGCAGGTTCTGCTGTTGTTTTCATGATACAAGCGCCTATTTTCAAACAACGATATTTTTCTTATAATTACAGATATTGTGTACTGAGCGCAACGAGTGTAGAATGTTTTGTACTATTCTTACAACTAACCTTGATTAGGAGTTTTTAACCATGAAAAATGTTTCTAAAATTGTGCGTTTCGCGGCCATCCCGGCCTTGTGCCTGGGGCTCGGTGGGTTTGCCTATGCTGACGGTGGCTACGTCATGGACGGCACTGGTGTTGCCGTTCGCGATATGGCCACAAACGGCTGTGTCCGTACCGGCTACGCTGAGGGTGCTGCACCCGCAGAGTGTGGTGGCATGGTTGCCGCTGCTGAGCCAGCACCAGCCCCCGTGGCCATGCGTGCTGCAAAGCCAGTACACAAGACCACGCTTGAGAGCAAGGCGCTGTTCGACACCAACAAGTCCGTGATCAAGCCTGCTGGTCGGTCCTCGCTGGACAAGCTGGTGCGTGAGATCAAGAGCACCCCAGACGTTAAAGAGGTGCATGTGGTCGGTTACACCGACATCCGTGGCACCAAGGCCCACAACCAGGTTCTCTCCGAGCACCGCGCCCAGTCCGTCAAGACCTACCTGACGCACAAGGGTGTTCATAACGTAACCGCCGAAGGTCGTGGTATCGCTGATCCAGTCGGCGACAACAAGACCGCCGCTGGTCGCGCCATGAATCGCCGTGTCGAGGTCGAGGTTCGCTAGTCCTCTGCCTTTCGGTTAAACCAAAGGTCTGGGTCTGCTCGGTATGCAGGCATCAGACCTTTTCTTGCTCCGTGCCCGCTGGGTTCTTCCGATAGAACCTGCGGGCGTGGTTCTTTCTGATCACAGTGTCGTTATTCAGGGCGACCGCATCCTAGACATCCTGCCCTCAGCGGTCGCACCGACGCACTACCCCTCTGCTGTTGTTGTCCCTCTCGAAGATCATGTCCTGATCCCAGGACTCGTCAACGCCCACACCCATGCGGCGATGACCCTTTTACGCGGACTCTCCGACGACCTGCCGCTCATGACCTGGCTCACCGAGCATATCTGGCCTGCCGAGGCGCGTTTTGTCGGGCCTGAATTCGTACGCGACGGCACGACACTGGCCGCCGCCGAGATGTTGCTTAGTGGCACCACCTGTTTTAACGATATGTATTTCTTCCCCGAGGAAGCGGCGGAAGCGGCTGTTGCGACCGGCATCCGCGCCTCTATTGGCCTCATCGTGCTGGATCTCGGTACGCGCTGGGCGAGAAACGCCAAGGAATATCTCGAACGCGCAACTGTCATGCACGAGCGCCTCGCCAATCGCCCGCTCATTCGGACGACCCTCGCCCCCCACGCCCCCTACACCGTCTCGGACACGGCACTCCTGCAGGTGCGCGAACTCGCTGCCGAGTGGGATGTACCCATCCACATGCACGTCCATGAAACGGCCACCGAGGTCACGCAGTCCTTGGCTACCCACAACGAGCGCCCGCTTGCGCGTTTGCAACGCCTCGGTCTCTTGTCGTCGCGTCTCTTGGCGGTGCATATGACACAACTCACCCCTGCCGAGATTGTGCTGTGTGCGCGCAGTGGCGTGCAGGTCGTACACTGCCCCGAATCGAATCTAAAACTCGCGTCGGGTTTTTGTCCGGTGATGCGGCTCCGTGCCGCCGGGATCAAGCTCGCAATCGGCACCGATGGCGCGGCCAGCAACAACGACCTCGACATGCTAGGCGAGCTGCGCACCGCAGCCCTGTTGGCCAAAGCAGTCTCAGGCGACCCCCGGACGCTCAGTGCCGACGACGCCCTGCGCCTCGCCACCCTCGGCGGCGCAGAAGCGCTCGGGATGGGCCGCGAGATTGGCTCGATCGTGCCCGGCAAGGCCGCTGACCTCGTGGCGGTCAACCTTGCCCATGTCGCGACCACACCCGTCTACCGGGCCGTCTCGGCGTTGGTGTACGCGGCGAACCGCTCGGCAGTGAGCGACGTGTGGGTTGCCGGACAGCGGGTGGTGCAAGATGGGGCGTTGACGACGATGGATATAACGGATGTGTTGGCGCGGGCACACGCCTGGGGGGAGCGTATCGCGGAGAAGGATGGGCATAATCCCCACGGCTCCATGAAATAGAACGATCCATTGGCGAATGCGCCACCGAAGAAAGGTGCCTCTACTTCCCGAGAACAATCCATCACCGATGGTCAATACTGGCAGAGACATCAATGGGCAGTCGGCAATGAGATCGCCACGCGCCCTAGCAGCGTGAGTGTGGCGGCAGACAGTGCAATGGCGAGCCCAACCATCCACTTCAACGCACGGATCAGGTCGTCTACGCGCTGGATTTCTCCCTTCAAGGACGACTCCAAGCGGAACATGTCACCCTTGGTTGCAACTGGGGATTCCAGCACCTCAGAGAAGGACTCCTTATTGGGCCTCGACTATCGCGGTGGCTTGTTCACGCGGTAACCCGGCTTTTTCTAATCGCTCGACGAACCTCAGCGTATCGAAGGTAACGGTCGTCATGCAGCCCCCTAGTCGAATGACCAATACTACCGCATCCAGCCACGCAGACACACCGCCAGAATAGCGCCTCACGCCGCGAAGGTAACCGTTCACTCCCCCTCCGAGCCGAGAGGGAGCCGACAGAGGAAAGACATTGCATAACCTGCAACCCCCTCGGAACCTCCCCCCTCTGGGGGGGAAATCTGAACGGTTACTCGCAAAGCAGCCTGCTCTCCCGATTACCAGCCTTCTCTCTGTTTTTGTGAATGACGCAAAAAAAAGCCTGCGTAGTTTCTCGCAGGCTTGTTGTGTTGGAAGGGTTGACCCAGTAGATTGAACCACCACACCGTCGGCGCTATTCCCCCCCAAGCGCAAGGATCCTCTGCACCAACTGCTGGTGCTGCTCATCCACGGTGCGCTGCCGAACCGTCGCAAATTCATAGGCCGCTTGGCGGCGATTGGGTGCTTCCGCAAAGGCGTCAGCGAACGCACTGCACCAGGCCTCGGCGTTACCGTAATCCGCGACCGTCCAAGAAGGGTCAGGCACCGTCTCGGGGAGGCCACCGACCCGACTCACCAACGCGGGCACCCCAAAGCCAAGGGCCTCTAGCGCAACCCGACCATAGGCCTCGGCGACCTGCGAGGGCACCAACATGAGGCGCAAGCCCTGGTATAGCCGCGCCGGATCGCTCTCCCAGCCCGCAAAGACGACATTACTGGGGAGCGCCGACAAGGCACTCGCCCGGGCATGGACGCGGAAGGTAATCTCGGGGAAACGCAAGGCCAAGGCACGTAACACATGCCCGCCCTTGTCGGCACCATCGCCGACCATCCCGACCACCGCCCCCGCCTCGGGTAGCGGCAGAGTAGCCAGCGGGGTACGCGGATAGACGACCAGCGCCTCGCGGCCCGAGAAGGCGCGTAGGCGCTCAGCCATAAAATTCGAGTTTGCGACAACGAGATTGGCACGCGACAGCGCCCGCTGTACGTCGCGCCGGTACAACGCGACCAGCGGGGCTTGGGCCAATTGATACAGGCCCTTGACGGCGCGGCGGATCCCTCGCTCGTGGTTACACCACTCCCCCCAATAGCGCACGTCTCGCGCAAAGTAGACCGCCAGCACCGACCGTGGCAAGGCATTCAACAGCGTTGGCCCGACCAGCGACTGCACCAACGCCAGTCGCCCCCGAAAGTTCGCCGCCGACTCCTGCAACTCGCGCCGCCGCAACACCAACTGGAGCAGCGGCAGCCTGCGCAGGGTATGCGGCGGGTCGAAGCCGCCATCAGAGACCGACCAAGTCCAACTGGGGCGCACTGTGCGCAACTCGTCGAGAATTGCCGCCAACGAGTGCTCAGCACCTCCCCAGCGCAAAGCAAAATGCCGCGTCACTACTAAGATGTCGGCATCTTCCGCAGGGGTGCGGAGGGTCGCGTCACGCAGCGTCACCCGTCCGCCCCCTGCCATACCACCACAAAACACACTGTTTCGTCGCACACCGTAGGCAGAAGCGTTCATCAGTTGCTAACCTCCTGCCGTCACCCGCCACCGGCAAAGCCCTGTAGGCAGAAGCGTTCATTGGTTACTAACCCCTGCCCTTGGCCGCCACCCTTAATGGTGGTGACGCGCTAGCTCAGCCTCGCTCTCCTCGACCACCTTGAGGTTGTTTTCCTCAGCAAAGGAGGCCAGGAACTCATAGCCCTGCGGGTTGGTCTCCCACAGCGCTGGCTCCACGACCAGCGCCTTTACACCGTGGTCATAATTGATGTAAACATGCGGAGAGAAATGCTGCTTACGCTGTGGGCCAAAGGTGGTCACGCAGCACTGCAGGCGCTCTGCCCAGTTGCTGGGACGGAAGGCGCGACCCTGATTGGTTACGCCCTCAATAACGAAACCAGTATGTTTGTGATGTGACATCATGACAGTATTCCTCAAGGTGGCTCAGTTGTAGTGTTCGGTGTAGATTGTTCGGTAGTGTTGCTAGATGACTAAGGGTTATCCCTTATGTGGTTCGCATTTTACCCGCATCCGCTCGGGTGTCAATACTAAATTTTATCCCTGCAACCCCTAAAACGAAAATAATTCTGATAGGTGAAATTATTGATTTATGTCTTCACAATGCCCCCATAGATGACAAAAACAGTACACTAAAAGACCCGAGCCGTTTACACTATGTCCCTTCATACCTCCCTCCATTGATACAGAGGCAGCCATCTCCATGCAGTGCACAATGTTGAAGGCGAAACTGCACCGCGTTACCGTCACCCACGTCGAATTGCAGTACGAAGGGTCTTGCGCCATTGACGGACGTTTGCTCGACGCCTCCGGGATCCGCGAGTACGAACAGATCCACATCTACAACGTCGACAACGGGGAACGCTTCATCACCTACGCCATCCGCGCCCAAGAGGGATCCGGCATCATCTCGATCAACGGCGCTGCCGCGCACAAGGCAAATACCGGCCACATCGTCATCATCTGCGCCTATGTCGCTGTCCCTGTGCAAGACTTGGGCCAATTCAAGCCAACCCTGGTGTATGTCAATAACGACAACAGTATCAAGAACATCCGCAACACCATCGCAACCCAAGATGCTTGAACCCCAGGCCAGGCGACGGCTACCTAACACCAAAGCGGTGGCGTCGTAATCATGGCGCACCAGGGCAGTCCTGCCGACCAGGTGCAGACCGCGAAAACACCAGGGAACTATCCATCCGGCCCAGTAAAGGAACTCTTTTCGTACCCACGCTTTTGGGCCGAGTGTTACGGGGCCGCCCCCTTTTTGCCCATGTCGCGCACCGAGATGGACGCCCTTGGCTGGGATGCCTGCGACATCATCCTCGTCACCGGCGACGCCTATGTGGATCACCCAAGCTTTGGCATGGCGCTCATCGGGCGCTTACTCGAGGCACAGGGCTACCGCGTTGGCATCCTCGCGCAACCGGACTGGCAGCAAACCGACTCGTTTTGCGCCTTGGGCGAGCCCACCCTGTTCTTTGGGGTGACAGCCGGCAACATGGATTCGATGGTCAACCACTACACCGCCGATCGTCGCCTGCGCAGTAACGACGCCTACACCCCAGACGGTGCCACCGGACGCCGCCCAGACCGTGCGGTTATCGTCTACTGCCAACGTCTGCGCGAGGCCTTCCCCAAAACCCCACTCATCATCGGCGGGATCGAAGCAAGCCTGCGCCGCGTCGCCCACTACGACTATTGGTCGGACAAGGTACGCCGCTCGCTCTTGTTGGACGCCAAGGCCTCTCTCCTCCTCTATGGGAACGCCGAACGCGCACTGGTAGAACTCGCGAGCCGTCTTGCCGCAGGCGAGGCGATTACAAGCATCCACGACCTACGCGGCAGCGTCTTTTTGCAGCACGTAAGCAGAGACTCGCCTGTGTTTACGTCGCAGCCAATTGTCCGTCTGCCTTCTTATGAGGAGGTACGTGACGATCCCGTGCAATACGCGCAAGCGTCACGGCTGCTGCATCGCGAGAGCAATCCCGGCAACGCGCGGATACTGGTACAGGCCCACGGCGCAAGAGAGATCCTCGTCAACCCGCCCCCGTTCCCGCTCACCACGAGAGAACTCGACCAGGTCTACGAACTCCCCTACGCCCGTCGCCCGCACCCGAGCTACGGCGCTGCCCGCATCCCCGCCTACGAGATGGTGCATTGCTCGGTGACTATTCTGCGCGGCTGTTTTGGTGGGTGTTCCTTCTGTTCTATCACCGCCCACGAGGGGCGCATCATCCAATCCCGCTCCGAAGGATCCGTCCTCCGCGAGATAGAACAGGTGCGTGATACGGTGCCGGGTTTTACTGGCGTTATCTCGGACATCGGCGGGCCAACCGCCAATATGTATCGGATGCGCTGCCGTGACCAAACCATCGAAGCGGCTTGTCGTCGCCTCTCGTGCATCTACCCAAGCGTCTGTCCGCGCCTCAACACCGACCACGAGCCACTCATTGCGCTCTACCAGAAGGCCCGTGCAGTGAGCGGGGTGCGGCGGGTGCTGGTGGCCTCGGGGGTACGCTACGACCTCGCGGTACTCTCCCCAGGCTATGTGCGCGAACTCGTCACCCACCACGTTGGCGGCTACCTCAAGATTGCCCCCGAACATATCGCGCCCGGCGTCCTCACCAAGATGATGAAACCCGAGATCGACATCTACGAGCGCTTCAAGACGCTGTTCGAGCAGTTTTCGCGGGCCGCCGACAAAGAGCAGTACTTAATCCCCTACTTTATCGCCGCCCACCCGGGCACCCGCGATGAGGACATGCTGAACCTCGCCTTGTGGCTCAAACACAATCACTACCGACTCGACCAGGTACAGACCTTTTTACCCTCCCCCATGGCGCTCGCAACGACCATGTACCACACCGGACACAACCCACTCCATCCGCTGGTGGCGGGCCGCGAGGCGGTCTATATCCCCAAGGGCGGTAGACAACGACGCCTCCACAAGGCCTTCCTGCGCTGGCACGACCCCGCCAACTGGCCATTGCTACGCAGTGCGCTCTACGACATGGGACGCGCCGACCTCATCGGGCGCGGCAAGGCAGCACTCATCCCCCCTGACCCGAACGAGAGTTACGCACAAACACAGGCCCTTGCACGAAAAGCACGGACGAAAATAACCCACGCAGGCACAAAATCGGATAGGATCCGACTGGAAAGAGAAGTACGGCGCAAGATCACCAAGAAGCGGCGCTAGTCTGTGTGCGGCCTCATGAGGCGCTCGCGCCTTGGCTCTTGCTTTTGGATGATCGCCACCGCCTGAAACGATTATCGTGATACCGACTTGCCTCTTGGCGCAGAAACAAGAACGCCAAGCACACTGTTCCCTAAACTGAACTGGAGGATCTGTGTACCGTTTCATTGCCAGCCTGTTCCTGCTCCTACCCCTGACAGTCGTTGCTGAGCAAGTACGTTATGTGACAGACAACCTCACAATCCCAATGCGTACTGGCACAACCCTGCAGCACAAGATCCTGAAGATGATCCCGAGTGGCACCGCTGTCGAGGTGCTAGAGGGCGACAGCGACAATAGCCGCGTCCGCGTCCAGGGGGTTGAGGGCTGGGTGCTCACCCGCTTTCTCGATAACAATCCCATCGCCCGCGACCGCCTCAACCTTGATGAGCAGAAGATTGCCACCCTTGAACTCGAGAATACCCGCCTGAAGTCGGAGCTAAAGGAGATGAATGATCAGCGCGGTCAGACCGACAACACGGTGCAGAAGCTGCGCGAGGACAATCAACATATCCAGACCGATCTCAACAATCTCCGCCAGACTGCGGCAAACGCCATCGAGATCGACAAACAAAACCGCCGTTACAAGACCCAACTCCTTGAGCTGGATCGCACCATTCAGTCGTTGCGGCAAGAAAACGCCGTCTTGCGCGACCGCACCGCCCGCGATTGGTTCATGGCCGGCGCAATGGTGGCGCTCACCACCCTCGTCGTCAGTCTGTTCCTCCCGAAGATGGTGAACTGGCGTCGCCGCTCGCAGTGGAAGACCCTCTAGCGGGTCGGCAACATGGCACCTCTCTCGCCGTTTTCTGTCCCCGCCGGACTCCCTCCCCTCACCCCAGAGGAATCGGCGCGGGTAGAGGAGATGCTGGCCCTACTGCGCTCGCGTATCGCACAAGCAGGCGGCTCGCTCTCGTTTGCCGACTATATGGAAACGGCGCTCTATACCCCAAACCTTGGCTATTACACCGGCGGACTACATAAGTTTGGGCATAGCGGCGATTTTGTTACCGCCCCCGAGATCTCGCCACTCTTCGGGCGCTGCCTCGCCCGCCAGGTCGGTGAGATCCTCCAGCAGATCGGCGGCGGAGAAATCCTTGAGGTCGGCGCGGGCAGTGGAGCGCTCGCCGTCGATCTCCTCACCACCCTTGAGGCAATGGGGGCCGCACCACGCCGTTACCTGATCCTCGAGCGCTCGGTGGAACTGAAAACCCGCCAGGCCGAAACCCTCGCCGCACGCCTACCGCACTGGCTGGGACGGGTCGAATGGAGCCGCGACCTCCCCGCCCCAGGCTGGGATGGGGTGGTCGTCGCGAACGAACTCCTCGACGCCTTGCCGGTGCACCGCTTTGCGCAAACGGCAGCGGGCCTGTCTGAACAGCGGGTGGGCTGGGAGGACGGGTGCCTCGTCTGGAAGCTGCAACCCGCCGGAGGACACCTGGCCGCCGCGCTGGCTGCCTGGCGCGAGGAATACGGCGGCGAGATTGAGGGGGATTACGTCTCGGAACTCGCCCTCGCGGCACCGGCCTGGCTCGCCACCATGGGGGGGCGCTTGCGGCGGGGTGGCGTACTACTCATTGATTATGGCTATCCTGGACATGAGTACTACCACCCCGACCGCTCCGGTGGCACCGTGAGCTGTCACTATCGCCACCGTTGTCATTTCGACCCACTCATCCTGCCCGGCCTGCAGGATATTACCGCGCATGTGAATTTTACCGCACTCGCCGAGGCTGCCTTTGATGTTGGGCTCTCGATCGCGGGCTACACCACCCAGGCCCACTTTCTGCTCGCGACTGGGATTATGGAGGGCTTTGCGCTCATCGACCCGAGTGACGCTGCAGCACAACTGTCGCTCGCAAACCAGGTGCGACGCCTCACCCTCCCGCAAGAAATGGGGGATATCTTTAAGGTAATGGCGGTGACCCGTGGCCTAGAGGATGGGCTGCTGGGGTTTCAGGGGCTTGACCTGCGTGGGCGGCTGTAGACGACGGGTGGGGTGTTTTGGCTTCCCTCTCCATGGGACAACCAACGGAACTAGCACAATAAGTGGCACTGCGCTTGCGCGGCAACCCGCCTCCCCGTCGGTTGATACTCGTGCATAGCCGTAGTTCATCACGGCATTTTTCACCCGAGTTTTGCACAGGAAAAGTCCTTTGTTTTCAAGGATCGGATGCTTGTGCAGAATTCCTGGATATGCGCGAAGGTTACTCCACGAATAAGGGTACTACATAGAAAAATGAGCATTAAATATCTAATATACTTTTTCTCGATTCTATACTTTTCTTCCATACAAGTAAGCATGTCTGCGTCCGACACATTGGAAGATATTAAACAATCCAAGCAAATTAACATCGGGTACAGAGGCTCATCTATCCCATTATCTTTTATAGATAACACGAGAAGTGAGCCACTTGGTTATAATATCGACGTATGCCTGTCGATCATAAAGAACATTAAGACCGAATTGAATATCTCCGATCTGAGAGTAAACTTTATAAAAGTTGATGGCGCGTCCCGCATCCCAATGCTGACTGACAAGAAAATTGATCTTGAATGCGGTTCCACCACGCATACCCTCGATCGAGACAAGTTTGTATCGTTTTCGGTCAGTACTATTATTGATGAAGATCAAGCCATCACCAAAAAGAGTCTAGGCATTAAGTCGATAGCCGATTTAAATGGAAAGATGATCGCCGTGAACCCATCGTCATCTATCACACTTAAGATCCGGGCGATAGAAATTAAGGATGGTTATAAATTTAGCAGGATTTACGTTCCGGATCACAAGGAAGGTTTTGAAATGGTTCAGAATGATACCGCCGTTGCCTACATTGAATTGAGATCCGTACTGGCCGGGCTCGCATACAAATCAAAGGAACCAGAAAATTACACGTTCTTAGAAGAACCTTTCGATGAGCAACCAATTGCAATCATGATGAGAAAGGGGGAGCAAAATCTTAAATCAATCGCCGATCGAACAATCGTCGGTATGGCAAGGAACGGAGAACTTGATAAGCTGTACGCTAAATGGTTTTTCTCTGATATCTCTTCACTAGGAGGATCTCTCCATTTAGCTAAGAATACCGCCACTATCCGCCAATACCGTGACCCAACGGATCAGCCCGCAGCCGAGGAGGGAATTATTATCGGCTCCATATTTAATTTACCGGTCTGGTTATGGGGTGGAGTGCTTGTGTTTTCCTATTTGTTTTTATCGCTGACCGGACTATATTTCTTCATCAAGATATTTCGGAAATACCCAATAGAGGACAAGCATCAGCTTGAATTCTCCAATATGGGGCTAAGCGCGGTAGGCGGGATGACATCACTGATATTTGGTTTTACCCTGGTCGTCACCCTAACCGCTTACAACACCGCAGCGAATCTCGTGATAGAAGAGGCAAACTCCATTGGGGTAATGCAGAAGAATTCTGTTGGCATTGATGCCGCAGATAAAGAAAGAATTAAGCAGGCGCTTACAAAATATACTAAAATCGTCATTGACCGTGAATGGCAAGATCAAAGAGAAGGTTTACCAGTATTTAGCTTCTCAGGAAATGCGGCGATCAATGATTTGCATCAGATAATCTTAAACCTGGATACGACAGACAAAAAAACCGCGACCATTGCCCAATCCGCACTTCTGCAAGGAATAAACGCTATTTATAAAGCGAGAATGAATCGATTATTCGCGGCAACGCCAAAGTCAAAGATTCCTTTGATTCTTTGGATCATGCTTTTCACGAGTTCAGTAGTTACCATTACTTGCTCATTTCTAATAGGATATAGAAACAGGCTACTGCATTACGTGACAGTATCTATTATTTCTCTTACGCTTTCTCTGTTTCTGGTTCTTATTCTCTATATCGATAGACCCTACATTGGAAATAAGGGCGTATCTTCCGAACCCTACCAAATTACTCTCGAGAATTTCGTGCTCTGAGCGTCTGTTTCCGCCAACACCGATCGCCCCGCGTAAGAACATCAACCCGTATGTACGACAAGCCATTGTCATGGGAGTGGAAATGCTCGGCAACTTCACATAGTATACATGATGTATTTTATACGACTTTTCTACTAATAGCGCGTGTCATTTTGGAGGGTACCGCCGAGGGGACAACGTGGCCATACGGATACCCCACTCCGTATTCCCCTGTAGATGTGACAATCGCAGGTTTGTTTCCTGCCGCCATTACGGGCATCATTGACACCCCTACCACCATTTCCATAACCGGTGTAAGCAGACCAGCGCTGATTCCCGTTCAGCACTGGCCTCGTCTTTGGCCCAGAAAGCCGCACAGTTGCCGTGAATGGCAAAGGGGACTAGATTCCTGTTCTCATTTTTGGGGTTCTTTCCCAAACTTGAAGGCGTTAGCGATACCTTGCAAAGCCTCTTTCACTACCGACCCCCATGGCGCGGACGCCTCCGTTTGCATGGTCGCAAAGGCATTACCTCTGGATACATTCCATTCAAATGCCTTTTCCAGTTCATCAATGCTCACCTTACCCTCATTTAGGTGGATGAAAAGCCGCCCCTGCCGCAAAGAGTGGCGACGCTCCTTCAAACGCTCGAGCTGATCCATCATTACCTTGGTGTGTCTCCAGCAACTAACCGACACCAGCACAAGAAAGCCATAGAAAGTAAATGCTGCCACGAACTTAGAAACAATTCCTGGCCAATCTGAGTTATTTAGTTGAATAAAGCACACGATCCCCGCGAGACACTCCGACAACTTATCTGGTGAGGGGGGTGGGGGGGGAGAGGGGAGTGGAAAGAACTGTGAAAGGACGTGTGGAAAATAAAGATAGTAGCCGATAAAGGCCGAAACTAAGACTCCAATAACTAACGGAAGAAAACTAAGCTTTGTCAGGCTCTTACCCCAGGACTTATAATCTTCATAGTCTTTTTCAAGATAGATTATTGCCTTCTCAACAAACAAGTCCGTAGTTGCAAGCCTGTATGCTAGTGAATTGTGATCCTGATCGGGTTTATTTACGCAGCAACATTCTAACGATTTACCGTCATCCTTGGCTTTCTTTATTATATAAGTACTTCCAGGCGCACCTAACTCAATATTTGACGCGGACTGTGCGCCCTTACCATTTAGTTCACGATGAAAAAGATACTGTTTCTCCAGGTGTTCCATTCTAGATAATATCGCATACCGGAGCATCAGTCGCTCATACACAGCCACAGAAACATCATTGTTTTCTGATGTTTCTCTCCTCTTTGGAGATATGAATAGAATAGGTGCTAATATCCTTTCAACATAGGAGAGGAGAAAGGATCCTACTCCTCCTTTAATCCCTGAACATCCAAGAGCTATTTTCGCCCTCTTTATGTGCCCAACCACTTCATTAAAGTGTGCTTCTGTTTTTTCAGCAAATGCCGCGAAATCAGAATGTTTTCCAACCATCAGATTCATATTATTGAAAGCGGCCTTCGCTTCCCATATGTTCTGGCTAACTTCCGCAAGGCCTTTTGTTATTTCTCTAGCAAAGCCTACGAAATGAGGAGTTGGATGAGGTCGCAAAGTCTGATTGTCGAGTTCAGTTTCCGCATCCTGCACGAGCGTATCCACTTCGTTAAAGCTCGTCTCTGTCTCACTAAAAAATTTAGTGAAATCAGAATATTTTCCGCTCGTCAAGTTCTGATTATTGAAAACCTCTTTCACCTCCTGTATGCGCCTAACCACTGCATTAAAGTACACACCTGTTTCGCTAACAATCCCCTTGAAATCAAGGTAATTAGCGCTCGTCAGATTCGGATGACCGAGAATCGCTATCACATCCTTCATGCGATCCTTCACTTCCTTAAAGGATTCTTTTGTTTTTCGAGAAAATTCTTCGAAATCAACTTTATTCTCACTCATCATCCCCCCCTTCCGCCTTGTCAAGGACAACCCATTCAGCCTAACAACTACGCACCCCTTATTCGGTGGCTATTGCGTCAGGCATGAACAACCCGTTCTGAACCACATACCGCTTTGGCGAGAAGGGTCTTTGTCTGCCCTGTCAACGCGCAACGACCCCTCTCGGGAACCAAAAGGGTAGCTAACCCATTTCTTTACACAGAACCAGGGTAGCTGTACGGTTTCGTTGCACTGTACTACACACCTACCACCCTCTGTCAATCAGTTATCTACTGTTGTTAGCAATATATTCCCCACTCTCGGCGACACGCGCCCACGCCCGGGACAACACAACGACCACCCATGAGGGCACGCTGGAGAAAACACCGGACTACAACCGGATGATGCCGAGGGGCCGACCGAGAAGGCGCTCGCCCCCCTCCTCGACTCCGAGGCGCAACGGAGGAAAACGCACCCTCTTAAGAAAGGGGACAGCCACCAGACCATGGTGCTTCATCACCAGCGGATGCGGTAGTATTCGCCATTCGACCAGGAGACCACGATGAGCGCAGTCACCTTTGATACGCTGAAGTTCTCTCAACAAGGCCGCCGGAGTTACCATACAGTGGGCTAACGCAGTGGCCGACGCCTTCCAACAAACAGGGGCATTACCGGTCAACCGGGACTATCTTGACGTCCGTCTGCTGGGGATGGAGAACCGCTTGATGAAATGGGGGATTGATCTCGCTCTGGGACAGATCACCTTACTCACGGCGATCATCAAATTGCTTTGATGAGGGGAACACGCATCACCACCGCCCCCTTCGATACCCTCGCCTACGTCAAAACCCTGCGTGGTGCTGGCTTTACCGAGCCCCAGGCGGAGGCGCAGGCCAGTGCGCTAGCCACTGTGCTGAAGTCAGGCACCGACTGATCCGCCACCGATTCTTTTGGACACAGATTTGGTGTTAAATCGTGTTTATAAGATGAGGATTTGGCAATGTTGAGAGAATCAAATGTGGCTGCAGATGCGCCATGCTTACCCCCTGTTCCGTCATGCGCTTCTGCCAGC
>CAIRSR010000083.1 GCA_903881315.1 uncultured Thiotrichales bacterium
CTGGCGCTGACGTTTCAGTAGATTAAAC
The DNA here is from genome assembly GCA_903881315.1 of uncultured Thiotrichales bacterium. GTDB lineage: Bacteria > Pseudomonadota > Gammaproteobacteria > CAIRSR01 > CAIRSR01 > CAIRSR01. Next base: position 29 of record CAIRSR010000083.1, read on the forward strand.
GAAAATAGCCTGGTGGGTTTGATACAGAGATCAGTATGAATGGCCCGCCAGTGGGGAAGACCGCCATCGCCGAGGGGCTTGCTAAGCTCATCGTGGACGGGGCGGTGCCCGAGGTTCTTGCGGACAGCACCATCTACGCGCTGGATCTCGGCGCGTTGTTGGCCGGCACCAAATACCGAGGTGATTTTGAAAAGCGCTTAAAGGCGGTGTTGGCCCAACTCTATCAAGAAAAGGGCTCCATCCTTTTTATCGACGAGATCCACACCATCATTGGTGCGGGCTCCGCCTCGGGTGGGGTGCTGGACGCCTCTAATCTGCTCAAGCCAGCACTCGCGTCTGGGGAGGTGAAGTGCATCGGCTCCACAACCTATCAGGAGTACCGAGGCATCTTCGAGAAGGACAGGGCTTTGGCTCGCCGCTTCCAGAAGATAGACATCCATGAGCCGAGCGTTGAAGAGACCGTTTCTATCCTAGAAGGTCTGAAGACACATTTTGAGCAGCACCATGGGGTGCGTTATGCGCGCACTGCGCTACGTGCCGCCGCTGAACTCTCGGCACGGTACATCAACGATCGGCATCTACCCGACAAGGCCGTTGATGTGATCGATGAGGTGGGTGCGAGCCAACGCCTGTTGCCCGTCTCGAAGCGCAAGAAGCTCATTAACCAACAAGATGTGGAATCGATCATCGCTAAAATTGCGCGGATTCCGGCCAAAACCGTCTCTAGCTCCGACCTCGAGAACCTGCGTACCCTGGATGCGAATCTGCGGCGGGTGATCTTCGGCCAAGACGAAGCCATCAATACCTTAGTGGCGGCCATGAAGCTCTCCCGTTCTGGGCTTGGCAACCCATTGCGGCCGATTGGCTGCTTCCTCTTTGCTGGGCCGACCGGTGTCGGCAAGACCGAGGTGACGCGCCAGCTTGCGCTCATCATGGGGATTGATTTGTTACGCTTCGATATGTCCGAATATATGGAGCGGCACACTGTTTCGCGGCTGATCGGTGCCCCACCCGGCTACGTGGGTTTCGATCAGGGTGGATTGTTGACGGATGCGGTGATCAAACACCCCCATGCGGTGGTGCTGCTGGACGAGATCGAGAAGGCCCACCCGGATGTCTTTAATCTATTGCTCCAGGTCATGGATCATGGCACCCTCACCGACAATAACGGTCGCAAGGCTGATTTCCGCAATATTATCTTGGTCATGACCACCAATGCCGGTGCCGATCAGATCGGTCGCCCCTCCATGGGGTTTACCCACCAGGATCATGCCTCTGATGCTACAGAGGCGGTGCGCCGTACCTTCTCCCAAGAATTTCGTAATCGCATGGATGCCGTCATCCAGTTTAAATCGCTCACGCCGACCATCATCGCCCATGTGGTCGATAAGTTCGTCATGGAACTAGAGGGGCAGCTCCATGAGAAAGGCGTCACGATCGAGGTCAGTGAGTCAGCCCGTGCTTGGTTGGCCGAGAAAGGCTATGAACCAACCATGGGTGCCCGTCCGATGGCGCGGCTTATCCACGAACACATCAAAAAACCACTGGCCGAAGAGATACTGTTTGGTCGCCTCGCTAACGGGGGCCAGGTGCAGGTCGCGGAGCACGAGGGAAAACTGACCTTCTGCTTCGAGAAAAAGGCTACGGTTTCTCCCTCGCTCGTCCTAGAGAATTAAATGTCCGAGAGCTGGCCGCAAGCAGGGGGGCATTGCCTACGGGTTGCGATGGCCCAGGTGAACCTGTTGGTTGGGGATATTTTTGGCAACCTTGCCCGGATCCAGAATGCCGCTTGCTATGCCCGTGACGAGCTTCATGCCGATATTGTCGTCTTCCCGGAACTCACCCTAACCGGCTATCCCCCCGAGGACTTGTTGCTGCGGCCTCTCTTCTTGCAACAAGTAGGAGACGCATTGGCAGCCGTGTGCGCGCAAGTCCATGGCATCCATCTGGTGGTGGGTCATCCCGCCCGCAGTCACGGCAACCTGTATAACGCTGCCAGCGTGTGTTGTAATGGTCGGGTGATCGGTACCTATTACAAGCATCTTTTGCCGAATTACGCGGTCTTCGATGAGAAGCGCTATTTTGTGGCCGGTCAGCAACCCCTGGTCGTTACGGTAGCGGGTGTTGCGATTGGCGTGACCATCTGCGAAGACCTCTGGCACAGCGGCCCGGCGAGTGCTGCGGCACTTGCTGGAGCCGAGCTGCTCGTGAACCTCAATGCCTCTCCCTACCACATGGGTAAAACCACCGAGCGCGAAGCGGTGTTGCGCGAGCGGGTGCGGGAGGTTGCTCTGCCCATCGTTTACGTCAACCTGGTGGGCGGACAGGATGAGCTGGTCTTCGATGGCGAGTCGATGGTGATGGATGCGAGCGGCCAGATAACTCAGCGTGTTGCGCCCTTTGAGGAAATGACGAGTCTCGTTGTGTTTACCAAGCAGGCCGACTGTTTGGTTCCGACACCGCAGACATGCCCTGCGCCGCTCTCACTAGAGGCGAGTGTGTATCGTGCCCTGGTGCTCGGGGTTCGCGACTACGTCCAGAAAAACCGCTCGCCTGGGGTGCTCGTCGGGCTGTCGGGGGGGGTGGATTCTGGTCTCACGCTGGCCATTGCGGTGGACGCGCTTGGTGCCGAGAGGGTACATGCGGTGATGATGCCCTCTCGTTACAGTGCCTCGATGAGCCTAGAAGACGCCCGTGCCGAGGCCGATTGGCTGGGGACTTCGCAAAGCGTATTGCCTATCGAGACAACCTTTGAGGCGTTTCTTGCTACCCTTGCTGATGAGTTTCGTGGGCTCCCGAGTGACGTCACCGAAGAAAACCTCCAGGCCCGTTGCCGTGGCGTGTTACTGATGGCGCTCTCGAACAAGAGCGGCAAGCTCGTCCTCACCACCAGCAACAAGAGCGAGGCAGCGGTCGGCTATGCTACCCTCTATGGCGATATGGCGGGTGGTCTTGCCGTCATCAAGGATGTTCCGAAGACGCTCGTCTATCGGTTGGCCCGCTATCGCAACAGTCTCTCCCCGGCCATCCCCGAGCGTGTCCTGACGCGGCCCCCGACTGCTGAATTGCGCCCCGATCAACGTGATGAAGATAGCCTCCCTCCTTATGAGGTATTAGATCCTATCCTCGAGAGGTACGTTGAGGGCTACTGCTCCCCGGAGGAGATCATCGCGGCGGGTTATGCGCCCGAAGTAGTGCGACGGGTGATTGGCTTGGTGGATCGGGCGGAGTATAAGCGTCGCCAATCCCCTCCCGGGATACGGATTACCCGTCGCGCCCTTGGTCGTGATTGGCGCTACCCGATCACCTCTGGTTTTGGACGGCCTGCGCCGAAGGTGTAGTTGGTGTACGCTGACCACTGGGGAAATCCCAGCGTCGCTTCTGGATGGGCGATTTACCACCGCCAGGATATTGTGTCACGCGCGAGAATGGGGCCACCATGATGCCAGGCTGTCCTCATCAGTACGCACAATTCGGTTGGTATGATTACTACCTAACTCTCATTGAGGGATTACGGAATGGATAGTTGTAAGGTGCTGTTGTCTTGCTTGCTGATTACTTTGTTCTGTAGGGTTGCCATTGCGGTGGAGACGCCCGCATCCCCGAGCATTGCGCCCTCGGCTGTACCAACAACGGTTTCTCCCAATAGGATTGATCCGCATGAATCCTTCAATCGAGAGATGTTTGGATTTAACGTGTGGCTGGTTAATAGCGTCGTTAATCCAATGGCCAATCTGTTCGAGAGTGCGCTGCCTGAACTGATCAGACAGGCTGGTCATAACCTCTATGAGAATATGATTGAGCCCGAGTTTATTGTCACGAATCTCTTTATTGGCGACAATCACGCCGCATTAGTATCAACAAAGCGGTTCTTGATCAATTCAACGGTTGGTGTGGCTGGTCTCTGGGATCCCGCAAAGCAGCTTGGCTACCAGCGTACCGAAACCGAGTTTACAGAATCACTGTGTACTGCGGGCCTCGATCCAGGCAATTATGTGGTGTTGCCGGTGGTTGGGCCGGTTAGTAGTGACAGTGCGATGTTACTGACTGGCTTTTTCGCGGTAGAATGGTACCTACTCTCGCATATCTCACAAACTCTGGCGACCATTGATCTTGTGGTTGATATCAGCGCCTCGGCAGCCAGTTTGCGCTATGCCCGCGATGTACCAACGAGTGACACGAAGGATCCGTACCTGATGCAGCGGGCTGATTACCAGAACTATCTATGGCCGCGTTGTGCCCCCTATATCGAGAAGAAGTTAGCAGCACATCAATAACCGCAACCTTTTCTTTGGGTATGCGCGGCATCCGTAAGGTGAACTTGGTTGTGTCTCCTGGTATGGCCAGCAGCGCTGCTTGAGTGCGCGTGGTTTGTTTGGGCGCGGGGGGCAACGGGCGGCTTTGTCTTTGGTTCTCGCTTCCGTGCCCCATTGGGAGTCGGGAGAAGACGGCACCCTACGGGTAGAACCCACCGTTACCAAGTAGGGTAATGTGAGCGGGCGTACGGTGTGGCCTTGTGTGGGGCGGGTATCCGGCGTGGCGTGGTGTTGTGCTCCTTCATTTTGTGCACGGCGTAGTGCTATCCTGTCCGGCACATGTATAATCCACCATTCGGGCGAAAGTGGCGGAATCGGTAGACGCGCTGGTTTTAGGTGCCAGTGGGGCAACCCGTGAGAGTTCGAGTCTCTCCTTTCGCACCACCATTTCTCGCCTTTCCTGGAGCCCCCCCTGGGGTTGCGCCACTGGAAGGCTCGCAAAGAGGTACAGAGATGCAGGTTTCAACGGAGACCACCCAGGGTTTGGAGCGTCGCATCACCGTTACCATACCAGGTACCGATGTTGCGCAGGAGCTACAAAACCGCTTGACGTCGCTTGCGCAAACTACGCGGATAGCTGGGTTTAGGCCAGGGAAGATCCCTCAGAAGGTCATTCAACAGCGTTTTGGCGATCAAGTGCGCCGAGATGTGCTGGGTGAGCGGATGAGAGCGACGCTGAACGAGGTACTGACTCAGCAGAATTGGCGCGTGGCCAGTAACCCGAGGTTCGAGGTAGTCTCTGGCTGGGATCCCTCCGTCGTGCAGGATGTCTGTTACACGGCCACCTTCGAGATCTACCCGGAGGTCGTGCTGGCACCCGTGGAGGCGGCAGTTATCAGCCGTCCCGAGATCCAGATCGGAGACTCTGATGTCGATGCAATGGTGGATCACCTGCGTCGGCAACGTCAGATCTGGAGTAAGGTAGACCGTCCCGCAGCAATAGATGATCGTGTGACAATCGATTTTACGGGCTTTCTCGCGGACGGTACGAAATTCCCGGGTGGCTCTGGTACTGATGTCCTGTTGGTTCTGGGATCAGGGCGGTTTGTTGGCGAATTTGAGCAGCGCCTCGTGGGGGCTGTGGTCGCAGAGACGCGCATGATCGATGTGGTCTTCCCTGCGGATTACGGACATGCCGATCTCGCGGGACAGGCTGTGCAGTTTAGCGTCGTGGTCAAGGCCATAGAGGCAGGGCATCTGCCGGAACTAGACGAGTTGTTTATTCGTACCCTAGGAGTGGCGGATGGGACAGAAGAGTCTTTCCGTCGGGAAGTGCGCCTGGGTATGGAGCGCGATTGTGCGGGCAAGGTGCGGGAATTGGTCAAAGCCCAGTTGCTGGACTGGTTGTATCAAAATAACCCGGTTGAATTGCCAAATGCCTTGGTTCAAGAGGAGTTGGTCAGTTTGCGCTCGCGGGATTCCACCGCCGATGTGCCCGGACAGGCGCTAGAAGAGCGTGCGCGGCGTCACGTTGCGCTGGGGATCCTCCTTGGTGACGTTGTGCGGCGTCAGCGCATCAAGCCAGATCCTGAGCAGGTACGCGCCTATATCAGGGCGGCAGCCGATGAATACGAAAGTCCCGAACAAGTAGAGCAATGGTATGCTGCTGACAGCAAGAGGCTTCAGGAGATTGAAGCCGTAGTCGTTGAGGATATGGCGTTGGAGTGGATCTTGAAGCAGGTTCAGCTTAAGCCTGTCTCCGTGCCTTTGCGGGAGTTGTTAAACCCTGAGCTAGTGAGCCACGCATAAAGGCAGCGAGATCATGATCGATAGATCCCGGATTGGGGATGGGCGCACTGCACCGATTACTGGCCTAAACTTAGTGCCCATGGTCGTTGAGCAGTCGGCGCGTGGTGAGCGGGCCTATGATATCTATTCCCGCTTGCTCAAGGAGCGGGTCATTTTTCTGGTTGGCCCGGTCGAGGACTATACGGCCAATCTTGTGGTGGCCCAGTTGCTCTTCCTAGAGTCAGAGAACCCGGATAAGGATATTCATTTCTATATCAATTCCCCTGGTGGGGCGGTCAGCGCGGGTCTTGCTATCTACGATACCATGCAATTCATCAGGCCGGATGTGAGTACTTTGTGTATTGGTCAGGCGGCCAGCATGGGTGCATTGCTGTTGGCTGGTGGGGCGGCGGGCAAACGCTATTGTCTGCCTCACTCGCGGATGATGATTCATCAGCCGTTGGGTGGTTTTCATGGGCAGGCAACTGATATTGATATCCATGCCCGAGAGATCCTGCTCATCCGCGACAAGCTGAACCAGATCCTGGTCAAGCATACCGGACAGCCAGTAGAAAGAATCCAGCAAGATACCGATCGCGATAACTTCATGGGCCCCGAGGCGGCAGTGGAGTACGGTCTTGTCGATGAGGTTCTGACGGCACGCAGTGCGGTGGCGTCGTCTAAACCGTGAGACAATGTGCTGATGTAGCGTATTGCGCAGACGAATATCCCAGAGTGGAGGGGTTCTGATTATGGGCAACGATAGATACGGACGAGAGGAGACCAATAAGCTGCTCTATTGCTCATTCTGTGGCAAGAGCCAGCATGAGGTACGCAAGCTGATTGCGGGGCCGTCGGTGTTTATCTGTGACGAATGCGTCGATCTGTGCAATGACATTATTCGTGAAGAGGTGCAAGAGAAGTCCGCAGCGGTCAAGAATCGCCATTTGCCAACCCCTCGCGAGATCCGTCGCATTTTAGATGACTACGTGGTTGGTCAGGAGCATGCCAAAAAGGTGTTGGCGGTAGCGGTGTACAACCACTACAAGCGATTGGATGTAGGTTACAAAAAGGACGAGGTCGAACTCTCTAAAAGCAACATCCTGCTGATCGGGCCGACGGGTTGCGGCAAGACCCTGCTCGCGGAGACGCTGGCGCGTCTGCTCAATGTCCCCTTCGCGATCGCTGATGCTACCACGCTCACCGAGGCGGGTTATGTCGGCGAGGATGTCGAGAATATCATCCAGAAGCTGCTACAAAAATGCGATTACGATGTAGAAAAGGCCCAGACCGGCATCATCTACATTGATGAGATCGACAAGATCTCCCGCAAATCAGACAACCCTTCGATTACGCGGGACGTTTCTGGTGAGGGGGTGCAACAGGCGCTGCTCAAACTCATAGAGGGAACGGTTGCCTCGATTCCGCCGCAGGGTGGACGCAAGCATCCCCAGCAAGAGTTTTTGCAGGTCAACACCACCAATATCCTTTTTATCTGCGGGGGGGCGTTTGCCGGGTTAGACAAGGTGATCCGCGCCCGCACCGAAAAGAGCGGTATTGGTTTTTCCGCTGATGTGCGGAGCAAGGACAGTCGTAAGAGTGTGAGCGATCTCATGCGTGAGACCGAGCCAGAAGACCTGATTCGCTACGGCCTTATCCCCGAGTTCGTCGGTCGTCTGCCGATCCTCGCTACCCTAGACGAATTGGACGAAGGGGCGCTCATCCGCATCCTCACCGAGCCAAAGAATGCCGTCATCAAGCAATACCAGCGCATGTTCGGCATGGATGGTTGTGAGCTTGAGTTTCGCCCCGAGGCGGTCACTGCGGTGGCGCGTAAGGCGATGGATCGAAAAACCGGTGCGCGGGGACTGCGTTCCATCTTGGAACATGTGCTTCTCGACACCATGTATGATCTACCGTCCCTGGATTCTGTGGTGAAGGTTGTTGTGGAAGAGGCGGTGATTATCGGGAAGGCAAAGCCTTTGCTGATCTACGAGGGTGTCGAGCAGCGTGTGGCTTCCGACTGAGGCGGTGCGTTCAGCAAGATCCGGTTGTGCTGTGGTGGGGGAAAGGATGGCGCGGATGGCTGCCTTGGCATAGAATGTCCGTCTGCGTGTCAGTGGTTGGTTGCGCTGGTTTGCCGGACACAGGATCCGTGCGGGGATTCGTGCCGCAGGGAGTGGTGAGCACGAGTTCTCTCCCCCCATGATTGAATTCTAGAGATTTAGCGCTGAGATGTATCTCTGCAGAGGCCGAGTGCGTAGTCAAGCCGGGCTTGCTTAGCAAACTATGCGTGGGTTCGCTCATGCACGGTGCCATAGGAATCTCCGGCCAGTAGACCGGGGACGATGTTAAGAGAGAGGTTCCGAGGTACCTGACGATGACGCAAAACGAAGAAAGGCACGAGCTTCCCCCCCCACCATCGACCCTGGTGGTTCCCGTTTTGCCGCTGCGGGATGTTGTTGTCTATCCCCACATGGTCATCCCCCTCTTTGTAGGGCGCGAGAAATCGATACGCGCCCTGGCGTCTGGCATGGAGGGAGGCAAACAGATCTTGTTGGTGGCGCAGAAAAGCGCTGCCATGGATGAACCACAGATAGAGGACATCTATCGGGTGGGGACGCTCTCGACCATTCTCCAGCTCCTCAAGCTCCCGGACGGAACGGTCAAGGTGTTGGTGGAGGGCGCACGTCGGGCGCAGATCCTACAGTTTGTGCGCAATGAGGAATTCTTCGCCGCTCAGGTCGGGTTGTTTAGCGCCGTTACCATTGATGAACGCGAGGCCGAGGTACTCACCCGCTCTCTGTTATCTCAGTTTGAACAGTACGTCAAGCTCAATAAGCGGGTACCCCCCGAGATCCTGTCGTCTTTGGCGGGGATCGACGACCCAGGTCGCTTGGCGGATACGGTTGCCGCACACATGTCGCTCAAGATCGAGGAGAAGCAGAACATCCTCGAGATCGATGACGAGCGGGCGCGTTTAGAGCACCTGATCGGTCTGCTTGAGTCTGAGATTGATCTCCTCCAGGTCGAGAAGCGTATCCGTGGTCGGGTTAAGCGCCAGATGGAGAAGAGTCAGCGCGAGTATTACCTGAACGAACAGATGAAGGCGATCCAGAAGGAACTGGGCGAGATGGATGATGCGCCGAATGAGATAGAAGAACTCACGCGCAAGATAGAGAAGGCCGGGATGCCGAAGGAGGCCAAGGCCAAGGCCATGGCCGAGCTGAATAAACTCAAGATGATGGCACCGATGTCTGCCGAAGCAACGGTGGTGCGTAACTACATCGATTGGCTAGTGAATGTGCCATGGAAGAAGCGCAGCAAGGTGAGTCACGACCTGGCAGCGGCAGAAAGGGTGCTAGAGGCGGATCACTACGGTCTTGAAAAGGTCAAGGAACGTATCCTTGAATACCTCGCGGTACAGCAGCGTGTTCGTAAGCTGAAGGGGCCGGTGCTGTGTCTGGTGGGCCCGCCCGGGGTTGGCAAAACCTCCTTGGGGCAGTCGATTGCGCGCGCCACGAACCGCCAGTTTGTGCGGATGTCCTTGGGTGGGGTGCGTGATGAGGCCGAGATCCGTGGTCACCGCCGTACCTATATCGGCTCTATGCCGGGCAAGATTATCCAAAAATTGTCCAAGGTAGGAACGCGCAATCCATTGTTTTTGTTGGATGAAGTGGATAAGATGTCCATGGATTTTCGCGGCGATCCGTCCTCTGCTTTGCTAGAGGTGTTGGATCCCGAACAGAATCACACGTTCAATGATCACTACCTTGAGGTTGATTACGACCTCTCTGATGTGATGTTTGTGGCCACGGCGAACACGCTGAACATCCCGCCGCCGTTGTTGGATCGGATGGAGGTGATTCGGTTACCCGGCTACACCGAAGACGAGAAGATCAACATTGCCCTGCGCTATCTTTTGCCCAAACAGATGAAGGCGAACGGTGTGCGTGTCAAGGAACTCGCTATCAGCGAGGCGGCGCTACGCGACATTGTGCGCTACTACACGCGCGAGGCTGGGGTCAGAAACTTGGAGCGTGAGATCTCGAAGATCTGCCGCAAGATCGTTAAAGATCATGTGTTGCGCGACCAGGACAAGAAGGCGCTGGTAAGCCCGCGTAACCTAGAGAAATTCCTTGAGGTAAAGCGCTTCCGTTACGGGCGTGCGGAAGAGAACAATCAGGTGGGGCAGGTAACCGGGCTTGCTTGGACTGAGGTGGGCGGGGAGTTACTGACCATTGAGACGGCGGTAGTGCCGGGCAAGGGACAGCTCACCATCACCGGCCAGATCGGCGACGTGATGCAGGAGTCGGTGCAGGCGGCTATGAGTGTGGTGCGCAGTCGCTCGGCGAGCCTGGGCCTTGACGCTGAGTTCTATCAGAAACACGATATCCATGTGCATGTCCCAGAGGGGGCAACGCCGAAGGATGGGCCGAGCGCTGGTGTCGGAATGTGTACCGCGCTTGTTTCTGCGCTCACGGGCATTCCGGTGTGTGCTAATGTGGCTATGACGGGTGAAATCACACTGCGGGGTCGGGTACTGCCTATCGGAGGCCTCAAAGAGAAATTGCTGGCCGCGCATCGTGGGGGAATCGAGATTGTGCTCATCCCCGAAGAAAATATTAGAGACCTAATGGAAATTCCTAATAATATAAAGCAAAACCTGGATATTCGTCCCGTCCGTTGGATTGATGAGGTGTTGCAAGTTGCTTTGGAGCGGGTTCCAGAGGCGCGTCGTGTGGAGGAAGAAGCGATTGTTGCCGCAGGGGAAAAGGTCGCAGTTGCGGAGGTCGCCGCGATTCGTCCGCACTGATGTGATGTAAGCGTTTTGTGCTTTGCGTAGACGGAATAATGACTGGGATGTAGTTGTGTGTGGCTCTTGGTTTTTGTTTTTGTGGTGGTTGTGGATAATCTGTTCTTGACACATGTTTTGAGTAGTTGGTATAAAACCAACCGAATAACCCACACCTATCGCACAACACCAAAGATGAGCTTGGGTGACGGGGGCCAACTCGCTGCGGTACCAGAAAGGGGACGAGAGTGAATAAGTCAGAATTGATCGATAAGGTTGCCGAAAAGGCAGATATTTCTAAGGCGTCGGCGGGGCGGGCGGTAGATGCTTTCGTAGAGGCGGTGGCTGAGTCCTTGCGGGATGGGGATGGCGTAACCCTGATCGGGTTTGGTACCTTCTCTGTTCGTGAGCGTGCGAGCCGACCCGGGCGTAATCCACGGACTGGTGAAATGCTGGAGATCAAAGCGAGCAAGACGGTTGGATTTAAGCCTGGTAAAACGCTGAAGGAGAGTTTAAAATAGGTTTCACTTCGGGGTGCTTAGCTCAGCTGGGAGAGCGTCGCCCTTACAAGGCGAATGTCGGGGGTTCGAACCCCTCAGCACCCATTGGTGTATGTCGGTGTTGTCTGTTCGAGATTATCTTTAGGAGTGGAAGTTCAGTTGGTTAGAATACCGGCCTGTCACGTCGGTGGTCGCGGGTTCGAGTCCCGTCCACTCCGCCATATCTGTTCGGAATCTGGAGCGTCAATAAAGTTTAGGGAATAGCGATTGATTACCTTGAGAAAGGGCGCGTCTCAATGAGGAGCGCCCTTTTTGTTGTTTGTTGGCCCCATTCCATGGGGTTGCCTACCCCCCATTAGTTGTTCCTAACACGACCATGCTTACATCCATTCGTGAACGCGCCCAGGGTTGGATCGCCTGGCTTATTATCGGTCTCATCATATTGGTATTCGCCGTATGGGGCATCGAGAGCTTTTTTACCCCCAATCCCAATGTGCCCGTTTTGACAGTTGGTGACACGGACGTGGGGCTGCGAGAGTTTCAGGCTGCCTTGCAACAGCAGCGTGACCGCTTGCGCTCTATCCTTGGGGGTGATCCGGAACAGGCGGGCTATACGGAAGAGCGGGTTAGGCAGCAGGTGATCGATGATTTCATCGAAAGGATCGTCCTTGCGAACACGGCCCGCGAGCTGGGGATGCGGATTGGGGACGTAACGCTTGCGGCACAGATTAATGGCTTCGATGCCTTTCGGGTGGGCGGGCGTTTTTCCAAGGATCGCTACGAACAGGTGTTGCGCAATCAGGGCATGACCCCAACGGGCTTTGAGCAAAAGATGCGTGGCTCTTTGCTACTGCAACAGGTGTACACCGGGTTTGCAGAAACCGCCTTCCTCACCCCGAAACAGTTGGATGAACGCTTGCGTCTCACAGGTCAAACCCGTGATCTTGCCTATGTCATTATGCCGGCAGCTAATTTCCTCGAGAAGGTGGTGGTGTCCGAGGACGAGTTGCAAAGCTACTTCAAGGAGCATGCAGACTCGTACCAGGTTCCCGAGCAAGTAAGCATCGCCTATGTGGAACTCTCAGCACAGGCGTTGGCACCTCAGGTTACGGTGGCGGACAAAGACCTCCAGGCGTTTTATGAGGAGAACCGTGCGAACTATCACAAGGATGAGCGCCGACGGGTGAGCCACATCCTGGTGACACTGGATGAAAAGGCGGATGCAGCAACGGTCGCCGCTGCCGAGGCGAAGGTAGCGGATCTGCGTCGTCAGATCGTCGCCGGGGCGTCCTTTGAGGGGATTGCGCATGCGCAATCCCAAGACCCGGGCTCGGCAGCCCAGGGTGGGGATCTCGGTTTCTTTGGTCGTGGCGCAATGGTGAAACCCTTCGAGGAGGCGGCCTTCACCATGAAAGAAGGGGATCTCAGTGCCCCCGTTCGCTCCTCTTTTGGGTATCACCTCATTAAGCTAACCGGTATCCAACCAGCGCACGACGAGAGTTTTGACGAGGCTAAAGCGGTGGTGACGCAAGAATATCGTCGTACCCAAGCCGAGAAACAGTTCTTCGACCGCTCGGACAGCCTGGCTAATCTTGCCTATGAGCACCCGGACAGCCTAGACCCCCTGGCGACGCAATTGAAGCTCAAGGTGCAGACCGCTGGCCCCTTTCCGCGCAGTGGGGGAGCCGGCACCGGGATTGTCGCCGAGCCGAAAGTTGTCGCGGCTGCTTTTGGTGAGGATGTGCTGACCCGAGGAAACAACAGCGACCCCGTTGAGCTGCCCGGCAACCGTCTGGTTGTGCTACGGGTCACGGATCACCAGGCAACTCGCCACCAAACCCTAGAGGAGGTGCGGGGCGCGGTGACAACAGCGGTGCGACAAGAACATGCCAAAGTGTTGGTAAAGGCGGCGGGGGAGGGGCTTCTCAAGGATCTCACGGCGGGTAAGGACGTGGCGCTGGTGTTAGAGCAGGCTAAGCTTGCCTGGAAGCAGTCGGGTTTGGTAAAGCGCGACGCCTCTGGTCTCCCCCCTGAGGTGGTGACGGCTGCCTTCCGCTTGGTGCGACCGACCGCGCAGAAATCGAGTTATGATGGCCTGGTTTTGCCCGATGGCGATTTTGCGATTGTGGCGGTGAAGGAGGTCAAGGAAGGGGATCCCGCCACCGCGACCAAGATGGCGCGGGATGATGCGCAGCACCAGTTGATAAAGGCGGTGGGAGAACAGAACTTCGCTGCACTGGTCGCGGATCTAAAGTCCAAAGCCACGATTGTGGTGCATCGTGAGCGGTTCTGAGGGTAGATCCAGCGGGGCGTTTGTCGCGGTGTTGTTGGTTGGGGAGGTCGTCTTTGTTTTGTAGTGTTTTCTCGTCGGAGGATTACGATGCGGCTTCTTCTTAGCAATGACGATGGCTATCAGGCACCCGGGTTGCGTTGTTTGGCAGAAGCGATGGGTGAGATTGCTACCGTTGTGGTTGTCGCACCAGAACGGGACCGCAGTGGTGCCAGTAATTCCCTTACCCTAGATGCGCCGGTGCGGGTAACGCGCATGGACAACGGCTTCTATCGGGTCGATGGGACGCCTACGGATTGCGTACACCTCGCCATCACTGGCATGCTAGAAGAAGAGGCGCACATGGTCGTCTCTGGGATTAACGCTGGCGCCAATCTCGGCGACGACGTGACCTATTCAGGTACGGTCGCGGCGGCGATTGAAGGCCGTTTCTTAGGATTGCCCGCCATAGCGGTCTCGCTGGCTAATGTTCAGGGCGAGCACTACGAGACGGCGGCGCGGGTCGCGCGTATGTTGGTCACGAGGCTGCAAACCGAGCCGCTGCCAGCCGATACCATCCTCAATGTCAATGTCCCCGACCTGCCATGGGAGGATCTGGCTGGTTTCCAGGCGACGCGGCTTGGGCATCGTCACAAGGCAGAACCCGCAATCCGCGCCATTGATCCGCGTGGTCGCCTCATCTATTGGATAGGTGCCGCAGGCCCAGAACAGGATGCGGGGCCCGGTACCGATTTTCATGCCATTCGTCACAGTTATGTCTCGGTTACCCCGTTGCATGTGGACATAACCCGCCACACCGCCATTGATCGGGTAGCGGATTGGCTCAAGGGTTTTTAATGGGTCGCACCGAGCGAAAGATGCACAGAGATTGGTGGAGGGTTTTTTTACCACTGGTGGGCCTGTTTGTCTTGTCTTCTTGTGCCAGCCAGTCACCGGTGCTGATGCCGACAACCGCAGCCTCTCCCGAGGAGACGGCGGGGCTGGTCTATGTCGTGAATCCTGGGGATACCCTTTCTATTATTGCGCTCCAGCACGGGGAAAACTATCGAGACCTTGCGCGTTGGAACAACATCCCGCCCCCGTATACGATCCGTCCTGGTCAGCGCCTGCGCCTGACCCCCCCGGCTACCGAAGAGCAGGCTGCTCGTACGCCCAGTGGGGTGCAAACGGCGGTTGTGCCGCACGAGGGTGCGAGCGCAAAGAAACTGCACGCCGCTGTGGCGAAAGACGCGGATGACGAGGAGGAGACGACCGGCGTTCCGCATTGGCAGTGGCCGGCCAAGGGGCGGGTGTTGCGGCGGTTTTCGTCGGCCAGCAAGGGTGTCGACATCGGCGGACAGGAGGGCGATCCGGTCAAGGCGGCGGCGGATGGCACGGTTGTTTATAGCGGTACGGGGATCATCGGCTATGGCCCCTTGGTCATTATTAAACACAATGCTACCTACCTAAGCGCCTATGCCCATAACAAACAGTTGTTAGTAAAAGATGGCGATCGCGTGACGAAGGGGCAACCGATTGCCGAGATGGGGCGTAATCAGCGTCATCGCGTCATGCTCCATTTTGAGATCCGACGGAATAGTAAATCAGTAGACCCTCTGCAATACCTCCCCGCTCGGTAGTGGCGTGAGCGACCGGGGAAGCGCTCGGGCGTGAGACCTGGTAGACACCCGTTGGCGCGTTGCTCTCTGCCAGAACCGAGGGGTAGCGGTGGTGAAGCGTCTCAAGCGAACACTGGCGGCAGTTTTGGTTTCGCTCTGTGTTGGGGCTCTGCCGGCTCGGGCGGATACGGCACCCGGGGCCGCGACCACAGTAGAGACAGTGCCGCCGGATGTGTTTTCGTCCTTTAACCGCGCCATGTTTGGTTTTAATATCTTCTTTGCCCGATATGTCGTTGACCCCACCGCCGACACGCTTGATAGAGTAACACCCGCTTGGCTGAGAAAGGTTGGCGCTAATTTCTATGAGAATATTACCGAGCCAGAATTCATTCTTACTAATCTCGTTGATGGCAACCTGAAGGATTCGGTTGTTTCGGTTGGCAGACTGGTGGTAAATAGCACGGTTGGGATTGTCGGACTATTCGATGTTGCGACCCCCATCGGCCTGGAACGACATCAGATAGAGATCAGTGATTCGTTCTGTAACGCAGGCGTATCGCCCGGGCCGTATGTGGTGTTTCCATTGGTTGGTTCAACCAATCTCCTGAGCGGTGGGTTGATGGGCGCATTGCTCATAACAGAATGGTATGTCTGGAGCATTATTGATGCAACACTGGCTGCGGGAGACGCCATGATCGACGCGATGTTAGGGGCGGCCAGTCTTCGCCATATCGGTGAGGTTCCGGCATCTAGCCAGGGTGATCAGTATGCCGAGCAGCAGCGTACCTATTGGAGGGAACTGAGACAGGCCTGTCCCCTACGCTAGGGTGTTGTCGTATTCCTCTCTGCGGCTAAAGAGGTTCGTTCGTTTTGCCGAAGGGTATGGTGTGGCTACCTGTTGTGGCGGTGAGTGTTCGGTTGTATGCGAGAGCCAGCGCGGGTGTCTAGCTCAATGTTTATTAAAAATAAACCCACAATAGATCAATGCGACGGACTAAGGTAGATGGATTAAGGTGAATACCGTGATGTGGATGATTGCTGGTATTATCCGCATGATGATTACGCGACGTGGGTCTGGTAGTAGATAACGATGTCGTTACCTTTGGCCGATCGTGTGAGAACCCGTATGCTTCATCAATTGACAATAAGGCGGATTATTATCTTCTCAACGGTAATCAGTCTGCTGTTGTTGCTCGGTCTTTCTGTGGTGTCATGGAAGGGGTTCTCATTTGCCAGGGATGATATTCGTACCGAACATTCGGTAATGCAGCCCACAGATACTGCCTTGCGTGAGGCCCGTTTCTGGGTTGTCCAGATACAACAGTTTCTAACGGATGTGTCAGCAACCGGCGAGGTTGATGGTTATGAGGATGCTCAGCACTCTTATGAAGAGGCGATAAAGAACCTTGATACGATTGCAATGCTGCAACCTGATCTGGCTGCGAGCGTCCATGCTATCAAAGAACAGATCAGTGACCTGTACGCGCTCGGTAAAAAAATGGCGGATGCCTATCTAACCCAAGGACGTGAGGCGGGCAATGCCATCATGAAGAAGCCGGATGATGGTTTTGACATCCGTACCGATCAACTCACCCATGCGTTGGCCACCCTGAGTGCGCAAGTACAAGAACGATTGGTTGCAGGTGCCAATGCAACCGAAGGACGGCTCTCTACCACGCAATGGCTGAGCCAGTTGTTGGGGCTGTTTGTGGCGCTACTCGTGATACTGTCGGGTTACGTGTTGTTTCGTGTCCTGTTCCGCTTGCTCGGCGGTGAACCCGCCGCTGCGGCGGAGATTGCTAAAAAGATTGCGGTGGGTGACTTGTCTTTTTCCATCAGCCTACGGGCGGGCGATACATCCAGTCTGATGGTTGCCATGAAAACCATGTCCGCTTCCATTCAAGCGCTCATTGTCGATGTGGCGGTATTATCCCATGCTGGCGCGGAAGGGAAATTAAACGTGCGCGCCGATACGACTCGTCATCAGGGTGAGTATCGGCGCATCGTGCAAGAATTTAATGCTACCCTGGATGCCGTCGTGGTGCCCATGACCGAGGTAATGCGGGTCATGGCAGCCATGGAAGAGGGTGATCTAGAACAGCGGATTGTTGCCGAATCCCCGGGGATGTTGGGTCAGTTGCGTAACTCGGTCAACAATACGCTGGCCCGGCTTACCCATACCATCCGGGAGGTGCGCCACGCGAGCATGGCATTAACCAACGTGGCGGCGCAGTTTGAGGCCACCGCCCAGGTGCTGAGCCAGGCCACCAGTGAACAGGCGGCCAGTGTGGAAGAAACCAGTGCAGCAGTGGAGCGCATGAGTACTTCCATTGCGCAAAACGCTGACAACGCCAGGGGTACCGATGCCCAGGCGCGCCAGGCCACCGCAGAAGCCAATGAGGGCGGTACTGCGGTCAGCGGAACAGTCATTGCGATGAAACAGATCGCGGGCAAGGTTGGTATTGTTGATGACATTGCGTACCAGACGAACCTACTTGCCCTCAATGCCGCCATCGAAGCAGCGCGTGCGGGGGAGCACGGCAAGGGATTTGCGGTGGTAGCCTCCGAAGTGCGCAAGCTTGCGGAACGTAGCCAGGTGGCAGCGCAGGAGATTGGGGAATTGGCAACCAGCAGCGTGGCGCTCGCCGATCGGGCGGGCATCCTCCTCCATCAGATCGTGTCGGCGATTACCACGACATCGGGCCTGGTTCAGGAGATCGCGGTTGCCTCTAAGGAGCAGGCCAGTGGTGCGCACCAGATCACGACAGCGATAGCGCATCTCTCACAGCTTACGCAAACGAATGCCAGCTCCTCTGAGGAAGTGGTCTCCAGCGCGGAGAGATTGCGCATCCAGGCGACTACGCTCCAGGATCTCATTAGTTTCTTCCGTGTGTCGGATGCGTAAATGGTGCAAGGGTTGTTTGGCCGAGCAATGGGCAGCGGATGCAGAAAGATGGGAACAACAACCAATTACCGATAGACAACTGTATTTCTTGTGGGGCACTAACACCCTGAGGTAGCGTAATGGCACACGAAGATATCATCCCTGGTGCTGAATTTATTGATAATACGCAACAACGTACGCCGTGCTTGTTGCTATTGGATGGCTCTGGATCCATGGTCAACAATGGCAATATTGGCCGCTTGAATGAGGGAATAAAACGGCTTGAAGACGAACTAAAACGGGACGTGGTGGCACGAAATCGTGTCCAGGTTGCGGTAATCCGCTTTGGTGGCGACGAGCCAACCCTGCTTGCCGATTGGACAGATGCGGTAGAATTTAGCGCACCGCAATTGTTGGCGGAGGGGGTAACGCCGCTTGGGTGTGCCGTAGATATGGGACTGCGCATGATCGAGGAGCGCAAGGGGCTATACAAGAGAAATGGTATCCCCTACACCAGGCCGTGGATGTTTATTGTGAGCGACGGTGCACCCACCGATACCCACTGGGAACAAAGTGCCAGGCGTTGTAATCAGGCCGAGGCAAATAAGCAGCTTCTGGTCTGGCCTCTTGGGGTGGTGGGCGCGGATATGGAAAAATTGGCAGAATTCAAGGC
>CAIRSR010000084.1 GCA_903881315.1 uncultured Thiotrichales bacterium
ATCTGATATTCATGTATTTAGAGAATAGTATAGCATATTCATGCGGTTGAAGCAGGAATCAAACTAGACCAGTACCCTGTTTGGTTGTTCCTTCGATAACCCCGGTCTGTGTTGCCATTGCTTCTACTCCTATGTCTCCTGCATCAGATACCATAAACGATGTTCAGTCTCTAGTGTAGACTGATGCGTACGCTAACACTCCTGTTTTTGTGTGTCGTATAACTTAGTCTTGAAACTCGCACCGTAGACCTTGGGTGTCTTTATCTTCACCCATGACCGTAACCCCCACTCTTTCTTTGTGGCCATAGCCTAAACCACTGTCCGATTTTTGGGGGCCACTTCACTTCATACATCGAATGTCTTTATCACAAAATCGGGCGTTAAACGCTCGGCTATAAAAAGTTCAAACGCTGCAAGCGGCAATGGCGGACTAAATAAATACCCCTGAAATAACAGGCAGCCTTGCAGGCTGAGATATTTGAGCTGTTCTTCTGTTTCCACGCCCTCGGCAGTGACTTCTAGTCGCAACGCCTTTCCCATGGCGATGATGGTGCGCACAATGATTGCGTCATCTGGATCGCGCATAATCTCGCGTACAAAGGACTGATCAATCTTAATCTTCTCGAAGGGTAGGCGCTTTAGGTAGGTGAGGGACGAGTAACCAGATCCGAAGTCATCAAGCGATATGTGAACACCTAACTCGCGTAGAAAATTCATTTTAGCGATCGCTTGATTTAGATCATCAATCACGACGCTCTCCGTCAGCTCTAATTCGAGCAGTTCTGGACGAACGCCATGGCGCGATAAGGCGTTGGCGACTGTTTCACAAAAGAGTGGCTCATGGAACTGCCTGGCGCTGATGTTGATGGCGAGCCGTAGCGATTGCGTATTGTGATGCTCTGACCATTTCTTTAGGATGATACAGGCATTCTCCAGTACCCAGTTACCGATCTGTAGGATGAGGCCATTCTTCTCTGCGAAGGGGATAAACTCGGCGGGACTGATGATGGTTCCGTTTGGTTGCTGCCAGCGAATCAATGCCTCGGCAGCAGTTATCTTGCAGTCACTATTAAATAGCGGTTGCAGATACAACTGGAATTGTTCTTCTCGAAGCGCACGGCGCAGTCCCGCCTCTAGCTGTGCGGAGTGGTTGATCTCCTTCTGGGTAAGATCGCTAAAGAATCTGCTCGTGTTACGTCCGGAACTCTTGGCCTGATACAATGCGACGTCGGCGCGCTTCAGTAAGTCATCGCCAGATATCTTCTGTCCCTGAAATACGCAGATACCGCAACTTATCGAAGTATCAAAGCGCTCCTGTCTTTCATTTGTGGTGAGGTAATACGGTTCGCCTATAATGGCAATAACGCTATCTATTCTTTCCTGAATACTTGCGCTGGCAGTCAATTCGTTCGAGCCAAAATTCTCTAGCACCAGAACGAACTCATCACCACCAAGGCGCGCAACGGTATCACAGTCCCTGGTGGTTAGTTGTAATCGTTCTGCGACGTCCACGAGAAGCGCATCACCCAATGCGTGACCATAGACATCATTGATGCTCTTAAAATTATCCAGATCCATGATCACAAATGCGCCATACTGTCCGCTACGCGCACTGCTCGTGATGGCGCGCCCTAGTCTATCCATCAAGAGACGGCGATTGGGTAGACTGGTGAGCGCGTCATAGAACGCCATTTGTAATATCTTTTCTTCACTCTTTTTGCGATCAGAAATATCGAAGAAGGTTGCTACATAGTGGGTGCGTTTGCCCGCATTATTATGGATAGAGGAGATGGTTAGCCACTGCGGGTATTCTGCTCCGTCTTTGCGCCTATTCCATATCTCACCCTGCCAGCTACCTTCTCTAGTAATAGAGTCCCACATTGCGTCATAGAATTCTTTGTCTTGTCTACCCGATCGAAGTATTGATGGTTTGCGTCCTATAACCTCTTCTGAGGTGTATCCGGTTATTCTCTCGAACGCATTATTGACGCGCAATATGATTGTATTTGCATCTACTACCATCACTCCTTCCAACGTCTCTATGGCGACCGCAGCAATGCGTAGCTCTTCTTCTATCAGCTTTCTTTGGGTAATGTCCGTTAGTGAGAATAACACCGTCGCTGGTTCACCATCGCCGGGTACTATAATTGGTTCGGCATTGATAATGACCCACAAGCATTTATCTTCACCACAGCGCAGCCCCATGACTACTCCGCGTGACGAGACACCACTCGCCAGGCACTGTTCTATCGGAGACTCTCCAAGCGGGAACAGATGTCCATTCTCATCCATGAGTCGCAAATTAGGAATGCTAGAAAATCTAGTACTGAGTATCTGGTTCGCAGGCATGCCCAGCATTTGTTCCATCTCGTTATTGCAGGATAATATAACACCATTACGCTGAACTAATAATATTCCTTCGCCAATCGTATTGATCATGCTACGGAAGCGTGATTCGCTTGCCCGCAAAGAGGATTCGGCGCGAGCGGAGTCACTAATATCAACCAAAGTGATCACCATCCCTGATGTAGACTTGTCCGGCCCCTCGTAGGGAAGGACGCGGCGCAAGAATGTGCGACCATCCGGAAAAGATAACCTGCTCTCCTCAGGATTACGGGTCGTCGAGACGCGACCCAGTGCCACGAAAATATCATCATTGGTTAGCCGCGAGGTTATGTGACGCATATCGCGACCAACATCCTGCGGTAGCAGATTGAATACCTCGGTTGCTCTGGGAGAAAAGAGACGGATGCTATAATCATTCCTGAGAAAGACAATACCGATATCCGTGGAACGAACCAGATTGCGCCAATCTGTGGTTAATTCGTTTAATTCCTTTATCTTCTGTTCATGTTCAGAATTTACGCTGTACAACTCTTCGTTTACTGAGTGCAGCTCTTCGTTGGTGCTCTGCATTTCCTCATTAGACGCCAATAATTCTTCGTTGCTAGCCTGCAGTTCCTCACCACTGGTCTCTAATTCTTCGATAGTAGCTTGCAAGACCTCGCGGGTGTGCATTAGCTCCTGTTCCAGACTGATGATACGTTGGCGTGCCTCCTCGCTTGCCTCGAAATTATCGACAGAATGGGTCTCGCCAACCAGCGCAGGGGTTCCTCGCTCCTCAAACAAGATCATGGTAGATTTTGTGCTACGGTATCTATCGTTGATCGGCTCAGCAATGATGTTGAGAAGGATCTCGCCTTCTTTGTCCTGATACCGTATCCCCTTCAACTCGGCACGTTCGCCTTTCTTGCTAACATTCTGGAGCGATGACACTAAGGCAAGCCGGAAATCACCTTGCGTTAGGTTAGCAATATCATCACTCATCTGCCCAACAGAATGTTTAAGAAAACGCGCAGCATTGCCAAAAACATGCAATACCTCCCGACGTTCGTTTACCAACACACCCGTTGGCATATAACGATTCATTAAATCCTCATAAAAATGAGGCAGTCTTGTGTTTTGCGTAACGATAGGGTGGACTGGAATGCCTACCGTCGAGGGTTTTAACCTCCCGCGCAGTTCAAATGGTAGCCGGATATCTCGCGTTTTTCTGAAGATCTTCCATTGTCTCTCGATGGTGTCGAATTCTTGTGCCAGATCGCCGGGCCCTTCGCTAGGCCCTAGGAATAAGAAGCCGTTTGGTTTTAGAGCAAAATGAAACGAGGCTAATACCTTCTTTTGCGCTGGTTGCTCAAGATAGATTAGTAGATTACGGCAACTTACCAGATCGACGCGCGTAAACGGCGGATCTTTGATGATATTGTGTTGAGAGAAGATTAGCAGTTTGCGTAACGAAGGTGCCACACGATAGATATCATTCGATTCATGGTTGAAAAATCGCTCGCGGCGTTGTGGTGATACGATGGAATCAAGACTCTCCTCGTTGTACAACCCTTCAGAGGCATGTTGGAGGGAATCTCGATGCATGTCAGTTGCAAAGATCTTAAGATTCGGTTCGCGTTTGCGTTGTTCACATGCCTCTAAGAACAGAATCCCCAAAGAATAGGCCTCTTCTCCGGTCGCACATCCCGGAACCCATAACCTAATCTCTGACTGCACTGGGGTTGCATCTAGGATCGAGGGAATGACGGTTTGGGCGATACTAACGAATGCCTCCTCGTCACGGAAGAATCTTGTCACTCCAATCAACAAATCCTTATAGAGATGATCGAGTTCACTCAGATCACGCAGCACTAGATCAACATAATCTTGGAAAACGCCAGATCCACCGAGCATTACCCGGCGATCAATGCGCCGCGAGACAGTAGTCGATTTATACAGACTGAAATCGAGGTCATAGATCTCCTTCATCCTTTCCAATACCGCTGATATTCCAGTCAGCGGTAGCTGACTCTGTTTCTCAGAACGTAAATTAAACAACATGTAAGACGGATCGGCAATATACTTTAGAAGTATCGCTGGCATTTCTTCTGGGGGAATACAAACATCTACACAGCCAGTGTTCATCGCATTTTTTGGCATGCCATCGAATTTCGCGCTTTCCTCATCCTGGCAGAGCACCAGCCCACCAACTTCATGTACGTCTTGGAGACCAATACTGCCATCGCTTCCGGTGCCAGAGAGCACAATAGCAACAGACAGATTCCCTTGTTCGCGCGCTAACGACCGGAAGAAGGTATTGATTGGCATATTCAACTGCTGGTCAGTAGGCTTGTCCTGTGTCAACAAACGCCGCGCTTGCATCACCATTTCTTTGCGGGGCGGCAATATGTAGATGGTGTTTGGATAGATATTCACTGGTTCAACAACCCGCACAATAGTCATGGGGGTGACCCTGGCGAGCAGCTCGTCCATTAAGCTCTTAAAATCAGGAGAGAGGTGCTGGATGACCACAAACGCCATACCGCTATCGGCAGGCATGGCGCTAAAGAATCGTTCTAATGCCTCTAGCCCACCTGCAGAGGCACCAATACCAACGACATACATATCCAATTTTTTGTTAATAGCCGTTGTCGCAATCGACAAGTCATGCTCGACAGGTAGGGGGGGTATTTGCGAGGTAGGTAGATCATTCATTTTTTTTCCAGGAAATGGTCTTCATGGTGTCCCAACGAGCGGCAGGGTCAGCCGTCGTTTTCGGTAGGCGGTACGAGAGGGGGCGAGCGTCAGCGCGCTGCCATCCACCCGCCGCGAGGAAACAACGCCGACCCCGAGTGGGCACTGGGTTGTGTCGTGAAGCAGACGTTGGAGCGGGCCTCACTGTGGCTAAGCGGGCGCGGTGCAGACCAGCGGCAGCGTCGTGGCGCGGCGCTTGCCTGTTGCGCCGGAGGTCTGGCTAACCAGGCCAGGCCATACTCGTTCTTTCTGGTCGTTCCAAAGAGATTGCCTGCGTAGTTGACCTCGATCTGGTACTTCGATTGGGTGGGCAGTGTGAAGGTCAGGTGCTCGACGACGTTGTAGGTGCTGATCGACTCGGCGACAATCTTGTTGGTTACGCTGTCCCGTACCACCAGGTCGAGATCGGCATGGCCTAGCTCGCGCGCCATCATCTCGCCCGGAGAGAAGGTGCGATCGCGAAACCAACTGACGGTGACGGTCAAGACCGAATCTGCCGGTAAGGTCTCTTCGATGCGGTAGACATTGGTGCGTTGCACGCCGACCTGGCCGAAATCCCAGCCAGTTGGCGCAATCGCGCCACCACCAAGCCCGGGGACATCGCGGGTGCCAGCCATGATGTATTGTTCATAGGCGCGATCCATGTTGAATGCGCCAGCGCCACTTATCCAGTCGAGCGCTTGGGTGGTGAGTACGCCGCCCTGGCCATTCGGGTGGGGCGTCTGCCCATTGCTCCAGCCTGGGATCTTGTCCGCGCTGTTGAGTAATACCGACTTGATGACGCGCATGTCGCGCGCCTCGGGGTTGTCGGCAAGTCCTGCAGTGTTCCGGCTCGCATCGACGAGGAGGGCCGCGCCACTCGCGACCATCGGGGCGGCAAAGCTCGTGCCCTTGGTGTTGGTCTGGTAGGTGTTGGGGGTGACGTTAGCGGTGCTGCCCGGGAGCGCTGGATGGTTGCCGCCGCTTTGGCCGCCGTAATGGGCCGAGGTGAGGTGGGTGCCCGGCGCGACAATGTCCACATCGGCGCGCACACCAGGAATGGTGCCGTTGACGGGGTCGGAGTAGTCGTGTGGGCCACGGCTGCTGAAGGGGGCAACCTTATCGTAGACGTTGGCACCGTTGTTTTGTAGGGCACCCACGGTGATGTTGTTGTAGCCCGAGCCTGGGCCGCCGATGCTGTTGGGTTCTGGGCCTGCGTTGCCTGCCGAGACGACAAACGTGGTGCGTGGGTTTTGGTAGGCGAGACCATCGGTAATCAGTGCCGAGAACGAGACAGCCGTGGGGTCGCGCCCGCCCCAACTGCTGTTGATGATATCAGCGAAACCAAAATAGGTGTCGTATACGGTCGAGACAGCCTGTGGGGTCGTGTTGAAATTGCCGGAGTAGGCCTTCCCGTTCCAACTGGTTGCTACTGCGCCGGAGTGGAGTTCGGTGTTGTTGGGGGGGGCTTGATTGGCGGGGGCGCGACCGCCAAGAATGCTGCCGACACCGGTTGCATGTCGGTCGAATTCGGGGGTGAGCGGGTTTTTGTCAGAGTCTTGAACGCTTGGGTCGTTCACAAACTGGTTGACATGACGTAGGGTCTGGTGCCCGTTCCAGATATGACCGCCCTCAATGTTGGCGACGATGGTCGGCTGGGTGGCAGGGTCAATCCCAGGGGCGATTCCGGTGTGCAGGATGGTGATGAAGCTTGCGAGTGGATAGGGCGGGGCGATGAGTACGTCCATGACGTCTGATACCCCGTCCAAGTGGGTCGCGTGGACGGGCCAGGGCCACACGCTGACCGGCTCCGCCAATACGGGGGGGGACGCTACGGCTACGCCACACAAAATCAGCACACAAGCGAATGCCGCCTGTCTCAGGCGATGGTCGCCACGTCTAGGTTGGTGGTGGTCACCGAGCCTACGTTCGTGCGAGGCACCCCAAGGAGCAGATGGACAGACACGCTGAGTGAACATCACTTTCCCCGAATAGTACTGCTTGGCCGTGCCCCCGTTAGTGTACACCGTCGCAGCACACGAACCGAGGGCGGTTTTCACCGAGGTGTGGCGCGTTTTTTACGTTGGGCGCATTATATGCGTAGTCAGCCCCTGGCCAGTAGTTGTTAAAATCAAAATTATTACCTACACCTGGTTTGGCTTATCGGGTAATATCCGCTCTACGCTAAGGTTGTCTTACTGTCCCATGGAGAATGTTATGTCCCTGCGTCGCATCGTCGTGGTCTGTTCGTGTCTGTTGCTTGGTTTTGGAATGCCCTCGGTGGCTGCGGATTATGCGGCCAAGGTGGGCAAAGAGACGATCTCAGAGAAGGATGTGGATCAATTCCTCAAAAATATCCCAAACGCGGTTGATAACGAGCAAAACCGTCGCCAGGTCACGGAAGAACTGGTTGCTCATGAACTCCTGATCCAGGCCGCTAAGCAGCAAAAGCTGGATACGGATCCTCGGGTGAGGGCAGCCATTGCCGCCAACACTCGCCAAATACTGATGATTGCGGAACAGGATCACTACCTGAAGGAGCATCCCATCAAGGACTCCATGGTGCGCGAACAGTATGATGCTTGGGTAAAAAATTATCCGAAAGAGGAGTACAAGGTTCGGCGCATTATCGTAAAAACCCGTAACGAAGCGGTGCAGATCGCGTCTCAAGCCAAGGACGGGAAGTCGTTCGACGAACTGGTTGGCCAATCGATAGAGGCCGAGAGCGCCAAGAAAGGTGGCGACATTGGTTGGGTAACCCCGATGGTACCAAAGGAGGCTGAACTCCTAGCTAACCTCAAGACCGGGCAGATCTCCGACCCGATTGAGTTCGCTAGCAGTTGGGAGGTTGTGCAGGTGACGGAAAAACGTGCGGCAAATGCGCCGGAGTTTGATAAGGTCAAGGATCGCTTTCGTGGCTTGATGCAGCAAGAAGTCCTCCGCCGCTATGTTCAAGAGCTGCGCGAAAAGACCACCGTCGTCATCCCCTAGTGCGTGACATGCTGACGCGCAGGCAGTGGGGATGCGTTCTTGGGGTGGCTGCGCTGTCGTTTTGGCGGCGGAGCCTCGCCATCCATCCCGAGCCAGGTGCTCGGGAACCTCGGAAGAAAATGATGACCGTGTACGAAACAGACGCTTTTTCCCTCCATACCCAAGAACTGGGGCCAATGGAGAATTTCGTCTATCTCATCCAAGACCATGCAACCGGACGGGCTGCTGTCGTTGACCCAGGTTGGGAGCCAGAGAAGATTCTTGCGTTGGCCCAAAAGCTCGGGGCCACCATCTCGGACATCCTGCTCACCCACAGTCATTTTGATCATGTGGGTGCTCTCGCCCCCCTCCTAGAGGAAACCCACGCCCGGGTACACCTACACAAGAACGAGATCGATTTCTGGAAAAAGTATGCGGAGTTGCCCGAGAAGATGGTGTTCGCGCTGCACCAAGAAGGCGATGTCGTTCACCTCGGTGAGACCCCTATCACCGTCCTGCATACCCCGGGCCACACGCCGGGTTCGGTGTGTTATCGGCTGGCCAGCCATCTCTTGACGGGTGATACCTTGTTTGTTGTGGGTTGTGGTCGCTGCGACTTGCCGGGTGGAGACCCGAATGAGATGCGTCGTACCCTGCGCCGATTGGGGGCGGAACTGCCCGGGGAGACGATTGTTCATCCAGGGCATTTCTATGGGCCAACGCCGGTCTCTACCATGGCCGAGCAGATGATCCAAAATCCCTCCATGCGATTTCCGTTCTAGTCGTGGATGTTGCCACGCGCCTGTTGGAGTTGACCCAGGAACTCGCGCGAGAGGCTGAGTCCGTAGTGTTTGCGTCTCCGGTGAGCCATGTCTATAACCCGTTGCGCTATGCTTGGTTGCCACACGCCGAGTACCTCAGGCGCTACGGTGCTGGGCCTAAGGAGACGGTGTTGCTGGGGATGAATCCGGGCCCCTTTGGTATGGCGCAGACCGGTGTCCCGTTCGGTGAGGTGAGTCTGGTGCGCGACTGGCTTGGCATTGAGGCACAGGTGGGGCGGCCAGAACGTGAACACCCGGCGCGGCCAGTGCAGGGTTTTGCCTGTCGGCGTACCGAGGTAAGCGGACAGCGTCTGTGGGGCTGGGCGCGGGAGCGGTGCGGGACGGCAGATCGATTCTTTGCGCGTTTTTTTGTGGTCAATTATTGCCCGCTCGTGTTCATGGAGGCGTCGGGGCGCAACCGCACACCAGATAAACTCCCCATCGCCGAGCGTGAAGCCTTGTTCCTGCGTTGCGATCGT
The DNA here is from genome assembly GCA_903881315.1 of uncultured Thiotrichales bacterium. GTDB lineage: Bacteria > Pseudomonadota > Gammaproteobacteria > CAIRSR01 > CAIRSR01 > CAIRSR01. The sequence goes on from CAIRSR010000084.1 coordinate 9,329, forward strand.
GCCCTGGTGGCGCTGACCGAGGTCTTGGGGGTGAAGCAGGTGATTGGGGTGGGTCGTTTTGCTGCTGATCGCGCGAGTGTGGCCTTGCAGGGGCGGGCGGTGGCTGTGGCGAGTGTACCACACCCAAGTCCGGCCAATCCGGCAGCCAACCAGGGTTGGGCGCGGCTCATGGATCTGCGCCTACAAGAACTTGGGGTGGCGTTGCCGTGTGGCTAGCCTGATTGGGACGTGCTAGCTGTTGCAAGCTTTTATGTGCCGGAATTTTTGATTTTCTTAATTAGGTATTGTGGCGGATCGATTCCGGTAATCGATATACTGCGGGGGTAGTAGGGATTGTGTTTTGGGTGTTTGGCTGCGCAATCCCTTCTGCGTTCCTCGGGTATGTCTGCAGCGGTTCTGTGTTGCTATCGTTGTCATGCCTCTGTGATGTTTCGCCCCGCAAGAACCATTCCTGTCCTGCGCTAGAGCGTCTCTGAATCCTACATGAATAACCAAATCGCTACGATCCTGATTATTGATGATGTAGTAGACAATCTGTTACTCATTTCCTCATTGTTGGAGGATACCTACTATGTCAAGACTGCCGATAATAGTAAAAAGGGATTGAGTATCGCCAATGCCAACCCACATCCAGATCTAATCTTGTTGGACGTGATGATGCCCTACATCGATGGCTACGAGATCTGCCGACAACTCAAGGCAAATCCCGCCACCTGGAATATCCCGATCATCTTCCTTACGGCGGCTTATTACCGAGAAAATGAACAAAAAGGGATGGCGTTGGGCGCTGCCGCGTACCTGGTAAAACCGATCCATCCCCCCATCTTGAGGGGGATGGTGCATACGCACCTCGCGTCGTTTCGTGGGGAGACTGCGCCGCATTTCGTCACTGCCTAGACCGTGACCTATAAGGCACCCCTTGCCGCACCCGCGCTGGTGGGTGGGGCAGGGGCGGGGTGACCAATCTCAGGTGATTACGTCCGGTTGGTCGCGTCCGGTGTAGCGACGTACGTCGGCGATGGTTTCTGAGATCTGGATGAGGGGTGCGAGCAGAAATTGTGCATCTGCTGTATGGCGGGTTGGGTCGGGCTCGTAGGATTCTAGGTAGAGGCGTAGGGTAGCGCCTTCGGTGCCGGTGCCAGAGAGGCGGTAGACGATGCGCGAGCTATCGTCAAAAATAAGTCGAATACCGCCGCCGCTGCTGGTGCTGCCATCTACTGGGTCGGTATAGCTGAAATCGTCGGCGCAGAGGATGCGACGTTCCCCGTATTGCTGTCCGGGCAGGGTTTGCAGAGCGCGGTGTAGATTTGCCATGAGGTCTTGTGCTGCATTGCTGTCGACCCCCTCATAGTCATGTCGAGAATAGACATTGCGACCAAACTGCTGCCAGTGCTGCGCGACGATGTTGGCGACACTTTGGTTGCGTTGCGTGGCCAAGATATTGAGCCAAAATAGCACGGCCCACAGTCCGTCTTTTTCGCGCACATGACTGGATCCGGTTCCGAAGCTCTCTTCGCCACAGAGAGTTACTTTTCCGGCATCCATGAGGTTACCAAAGAATTTCCAGCCGGTTGGGGTTTCAAAGCAGGGGATGCCGAGTTGTGCTGCTACGCGGTCGGCAGCGCCACTGGTCGGCATAGAGCGGGCGATACCCGCCAAACCGTTGCGATAACCCGGGACGGAGTGCGCGTGGGCAGCGATTAGTGCGAGACTATCACTCGGGGTGACAAAGAAGCGCTGGCCGAGGATCATGTTGCGATCCCCATCCCCATCCGAGGCAGCGCCGAAGGCGGGGGCGTCGTGACCATTCAGGATGCTAACCAGTTCCTGTGCATGGGCGAGATTGGGGTCGGGGTGAGCGCCACCGAAGTCTGGTTTGGGGATGCCATTGATAACCGTGCCTCTGGGTGCGCCGAGACGGTTTTCGAGGATAGCGCGGGCGTAGGGCCCGGTAACCGCGTGCATGGCATCGAAGCACATGCGGAAAGTACCGTCTTGCATCAATTGGCTAATGGCCTCAAAATCAAACAATGATTCCATCAGTTCGGCATAATCTGCGACCGGGTCGATGACCTCTACGGCCATTGTGCCGAGGATGCTCCCGCCGATGATGCCAAGATCCACATCGATACCGTCGAGAATGCGGTAGGCCTCGATTGTTTTTGTGCGGACGTAGACGGCTTCTGTTACCTTTTCGGGGGCAGGGCCGCCGTTGTCGGTGTTGAACTTGATGCCAAAATCGCCATCTGGGCCGCCCGGGTTGTGACTCGCGGACAGAACCAGCCCTCCTGCGGCGCTGTGTTTGCGGATCAGGCAGGAAACGGCAGGGGTAGACAAGATGCCGTGTTGTCCCACCAAAAGTCGCTTTACTCCGTTGGCGGCGGCCATGCGGAGGATAGTTTGGATCGCGGTGGGGTTATAATAGCGACCATCGCCACCGACTACTAAGGTGCCACCGGCAAGTTTTGGTTGGACATCGAACACGGCTTGGACGAAGTTTTCTAGGTAGTGGGGTTGTTGAAATACGGCCACCTTCTTGCGCAGACCAGAGGTGCCGGGACGTTGGCCAGAGAAGGGATGGGTTGGGATGAGGCGTAGGGTCATTGGTCTTTTTTCCGAATTAGGGGTTGGGTGCTCTGCGCTGTTGTGAAATGTCCGTACCTGTCGATCCCACGGCAAGATGGGTTCTGACGCAAAGATGAGGAATGCTCGTGCACTACAAGAATCCACTGATTGCACTGGTTTGCGGTGGTCTCTGCTGCTCTATCGTGTTGGTTACTGACGTTGCTGCCTTGCACTTGCTCGCGGTTGCGTTGCTTGCAATCGGTTGGGTTCTCTCCGCCATTATAGAGGGCGTCTCGTCACAATGCCGCGATCAACACCAAGAGAACGATCTTGGCGAATTAAACCGCTTGACGGACGAATTTCATACCCTTCTTGAGGAATTTGCTGGGCATTTTGACTCACAGATCGGCAGCGTTAGCCTGGAACTCGCGCAGGTACAGACGCTTCTCAGTGATGCGGTGCAAAAACTTACCGATAGTTTCAGGGGCATGGAGACCATGATCCGGCAACAGGAAGAGCTTATCGTGCCCATGTTGGGGGCGCAGAACGCGGCGGACAGCGGTAACACCGTTAGCGTGAGCGAATTCGTACGCCAGACTGGCCATAGCATGAATGAGTACGTTGACTCCATTGTGCGCACCAGTAGGGACAGTATGAAGATTGTGGAGCGCGTTGACGATGTGAACCATGCCGTGTCGTCTATTCTCACCGATGTGGAGGGCGTTGAAAATATCGCAAAGCAGACTAACCTTCTTGCCCTCAATGCCGCTATCGAGGCTGCGCGCGCCGGGGAGGCCGGGCGGGGGTTTGCGGTCGTAGCGGATGAGGTGCGTAAACTCTCCCAGAATTCTTCTCAGTTCGGTAATCAGATCCGCGCCCATGTTGGGGAGGTACGGAGTGCATTGGATGGCGCGATGCAGACCAGTGCCGCCTTGGCCTCGCATGACATGAGTTTTGCCCTGCAAGCGAAGATCACCATCACCGACATGATGGGCAAAGTCGAAGCGCTGAATCGCGAGTTTCAGGCCAATGTTGCCCAGGTCTCGCGCATCAGCGCGGAGGTGCGCAACAGTGTCAACGCGGCGGTTACGGCTCTTCAGTTTGAAGATCTCACCAACCAGCTCGTTCAGCAATTGCAGCGGCGACTCAATGGTTTGGGGGCGCTTCTTGTGGGCATCCGCAACATTGATCTGGACGAGGACGGTGCCTCATCATCGCTTGCGTCCGACTACCACGGGCGGGTAGAACGGCTGCGTGCGGCCATTGCAGAAACGGGCAGCTTGCTTGCCAAGACTGAACACATCGCTGTCTCCCAGCAGCAGATGGAGGCTGGGGACGTTGAACTATTTTAACCGTAGGGTAGCAAACACAGGGGAATCCGATAATGGCAAAAACCATCCTTGCGGTAGACGACTCTAACTCTATCCGCCAAATGATCGTCTTTACCCTCAAAGGTGCGGGGTATCAGGTCGTAGAGGCAGTGGACGGCAATGACGGGTTGAGCAAGGCAAAGGCCAACGCCGTGAATTTGATCTTGACCGATCAGAATATGCCAGGCATGGATGGTCTTACCATGATCAAAAACCTGCGCGCCACGCCACAGTATCGGACTGTCCCGATACTCATGCTCACCACCGAGTCGAGTGACGCGATGAAAAGCCAAGGCCGTGCGGTAGGGGCTACTGGTTGGCTGGTGAAGCCCTTTGATCCGCAGAAATTATTGGAAGTGGTCAAGAAGGTCATCGGTTAAAAGATCATCGGTTAAACGGCGTATTGTCTTACTGTACGGGTTGCCCCGCTCTGGAGTAGACGCATGAGTATCGATCTTGGCATGTTCCACGCCGCATTTTTCGACGAGACCACTGAGCATTTGGCCGAGATGGAGCGCTTGCTGGTTGGTTTGGATCTTGATGCCCCCAGTTCAGATGAGCTGAATGCCATCTTTCGTGCGGCGCACTCGATCAAGGGAGGGAGTGGAACCTTCGGTTTTTCTGATATGGCCGAGTTGACCCATGTGCTCGAGTCGGTTCTGGATCTCCTGCGTAATGGGGCAATGCAGCCCACCCGTGAGATGGTGGATGCCTTTCTTGCCTCCGCCGATGTTATCAAGGATCAACTGGATGGGCACCGCGCAGGCCAGATCGTTGACCCAGCCGCCGCCGAATTCGTGGCGCGAGGACTAGAGCGTTTTTTGGTGATAATGGACGCATCGGCGTCGGCTATCCGCTCAGCGCCCTTGGTTGCGGAGGCGGGCGAGGCGAGTGAGTTATACCACTTGCAATTGCGTTTCTTCATCCCCGCCGGCACGACAACCGAGCGTGGGCTCACCGCCCTCTTTGATGACTGGGCAGAACATGGTACGGTCACTGTGGTGCAGCGTCCGCCCGAGGGCGTGGTCGATGGGGATTGGGAGATCCATCTGACTACTCGTGATAATGAGGTAAAGGTTCGCGAGGATATCGCCTTCTTCGCTGATCTGTCGGATATCACGGTGAACCCGCTGCCAGCAAGGGAAGAGGAAGACAGCTATGGTTTCTTCCAGCCCTTGCCCGAGGCCGCCATGACCGCGGCACCGGCAAGTGCGGATCAGGGCTTTGGATTCTTTGATGATGCGCCCGGGGTTCCGGCACCGACAGCGGATCCAGGCTTTGGGTTTTTTGACGATTTGCCTACCCCCTTGCCGGTGGTCGCGCCAGTTGCCACGCCGCCTGGTGCGGTCGCGGTTCCCTACGGCTTTTTCCCGAATGCGCCTGGGGCACCGCATAGGAAGTCGCCTTCAGCCGATGCCGCTAAGGCCGCTTCGGCGACACCCGCTGCCCCCAAAACCGAGGGCAGTTCGATCCGGGTGAGTGTCGAAAAGGTCGATCACATCATGAACCTGGTGGGGGAGCTGGTGATTGCCCAGTCGATGCTGGCGCAGGTCGCTGCCCAGTTAGACCCGGCCTGGACTATCCGTTTGCAGGCCGGGCTTGATCAACTTGAGCGCAATACCCGCAACCTCCAAGAGAGCGTCATGTCGATTCGCATGATGCCGATTAGTGTAGTATTCAGCCGCTTTCCGCGTTTGGTGCGAGACTTGGCCGGCAAGCTCAACAAGCGGATAGAACTGATTACCCTTGGTGAGGGCACCGAACTAGACAAGGGTCTCACCGAGAAACTGGCCGACCCGCTGACCCATCTGGTGCGCAACAGCCTGGATCACGGCATTGAGGCCACCGATGTGCGTCGGGCCAAGGGCAAGGATCCGGCGGGTCGTATCACCCTTGCTGCCTTTCACCAAGGTGGCAACGTGGTGATTGAGATCCGCGATGATGGGGCGGGCCTAAATCGCGAGCGCATCCTTGAGAAGGCGCGTGAGCGCGGTCTGCCGGTCAATGATGGGATGTCCGATCAGGATGTGTGGCAGATCATCTTTGCGCCTGGGTTTTCTACGGCGGAACAGATCACCGATGTTTCCGGGCGCGGGGTCGGCATGGATGTCGTCCGGCGTAACATCCAGGAGATGGGGGGAACCGTCGAGATCAGCTCGATGGCGGGGGTGGGCACCACCTTTACGGTACGGCTGCCCCTAACCTTGGCGATCCTAGACGGCCTATCGGTGGCCGTGGGTCAGGAGATCTTTATCATCTCGCTTGGTTTCATCATCGAGTCGATGCGTCCCAAGATGGCGGATATCCGTACCATTTCGGGCCGAAGCCAGGTTGTCCAGGTACGCGGTGAATACCTGCCGGTGTTGCCGCTGCATGAGTTGTTTGGACTTGAGCCTGTGGCCCACTCGCCGGATGAGGGTATTCTGGTCTTACTCGAGACCGAGGGTAGACGGATTGCCTTGTTTGTCGACGAGCTGGTGGGGCAACACCAAGTGGTTATCAAGAGCATGGAGTCCAACTTCCGTCGCGTCGATGGGATATCGGGCGCTACTATCATGGGCGATGGCCGTGTTGCCTTAATCTTAGATGTAGGTTATCTGGTGCGCCGTGCTGGTCGTGCTGGATGAAAAGATATTCAACCCCCTCGCCCTATTGACCCTATCAGTCTGATATAACGCACAATCCCTGAGAGGACTGAATCATGACTTCTGAAGCTATGACTGCGCCCGCCCACCATCACGCTGAACCGATGCACGGTGCCCGCGAGTTTCTTACCTTTACGCTCGGAGACGAGGAGTACGCGGTAGACATCCTCAAGGTGCAGGAGATCCGTGGCTACGACCCAGTAACCGCCATTGCCAATACGCCCGCCTTTATCAAGGGGGTTGTCAACCTACGCGGTGCCATTGTGCCGATCGTTGACCTGCGCGTGAAGTTTCACCTCGGTAGTGCCGATTATCATGAGCGCACCGTGGTGATTGTGCTCAACCTCTCGGGGCGGATTGTCGGTGCGGTGGTCGATGGCGTCTCGGATGTTGTGAGCCTATCCCCTGATCAGATAAAGCCCGCGCCAGAATTTAGCAACCTACTCGATACCCAATACCTGATGGGGCTTGGCACAACCGAGCAGCGGATGCTCATCCTGGTGGATATCGAACGCCTGATGACCAGCAAGGAAATGGCCCTGGTGGATGAAAGCGCATTGGCGCGTCGTGCTCCGGTACATCACTAATACTACCTAATAAATGCTAAGGAATTATCGCAATGCGCGTCAATATGCCAGTCACGACAACGGAGCGGGAGCTGCGCGAAGACAGCCAGATCGTCTCCAAGACCGACCTCGGTGGCGTCATTATCGCTGCCAACGCTGAATTTGTCGCAATCAGTGGGTTCACCGAAAAAGAGCTGTTGGGGGCACCGCACAACCTGGTGCGTCACCCCGATATGCCGGCTGCTGCCTTTCGCGACCTCTGGGATACGGTGCGGCGCGGCGAGCCCTGGACGGGGGTTGTCAAGAACCGTTGTAAGAACGGTGATTTTTACTGGGTGAAGGCCAATGTGACCCCCATTCGTGAGGATGGGCGGGTGGTTGGTTATATGTCGGTGCGCTCTAAGCCAACCCGCGCTGAGGTCGGTGCCGCCGATCACCTGTACCGCGAGATGCGCGAGGGTCGCGCCAAAGGGCCCGGTCTTGTCGCCGCACTCAAGTCTTCTTTGCACAATATCAGTTTGCGTGGTCGGGTCATGACCGGTTTGGCCCTGTTCGCTGTTGTTAATCTCGCCATGTTTGGCGTCTTGCTGAACGATGCCACTGTTGCCTTCCAAGCCGAGGTTAGCCTCTATGGGGGTATTGCGTCGGCAGCGACGCTTTTGCTGTTCCTGTTTGGATGGCTTACGCTCCGTTCGGTGCGGAGCCGATTGGCGGCGGCGGAGCAGCACCTCGTCACTATCGCCGAGGGACACTTTAACCGACCAATCGAGGTGCAGCAGCGCGATGAGGTGGGACGGTTGATGTTTGCCCTGAAGTCGATGCAGATCAAATTCTCCGTGGATATGACCGAGGCACTGCAACAGGCGGATGCGGCGTTGCGGGTACAGACGGCGCTCGATAACGTATCCACTAACGTCATGATTGCCGACACAGCGGGTCAGATCATCTATCTCAATCGCTCGGTGACGGCCATGCTGAGCCACGCCGAGGCGGATATTCGCAAGGATCTGCCGCGCTTTGTGGCGCGCGATCTGATGGGGCGCAATATCGGCGAGTTTCACCGCAACCCCGCGCACCAGGACCGCCTCCTCGGCGATCTACGCGGCACCCACCGTGCCCACATTGCTATCGGTGGTCGCAGTTTTGACCTCGTCGCGAACCCAGTCAACAATGCCAAAGGAAAACGTCTCGGCACGGTGGTCGAGTGGAGTGATGTCACCGACATCAAGCGCATCCAAAGCGAGGTCGAGAAGATGGTTCATGCCGCCGAGGCTGGCCAACTAACCCAGCGCCTCGACCTTTCGGGGAAGGAAGGCTTCTTGCTGGCCCTTGCCGAGGCGCTAAACCAGCTCCTCAAGACGGTGGAGGGTGCCGTAACCGATACGGTTGACGCGATGGAATCGATGGCGCAGGGCGACTTTACCGTGCAGATTGGTAATACCTACGGTGGTGCCTTTGCCCGGATCCGTGAGGCTACCAACGCCACTATCCAACAATTAGGTACCCTAGTTGGGGATATCCGTGCGGCATCAGAGACCGTCGCGTCCGCGGCACGCGAGATTGCGATGGGTAATGCCGACCTTTCTCGGCGCACCGAGCAAGAGGCGGCGGCCCTAGAGCAAACCGGTGCCACCATGGAAGGCCTCACCACGACCGTTAAGCAGAATACCTCGAATGCCACGCAGGCTAATCAGTTTGCTTTGGGTGCCAGAGGGGTTGCTGAACGTGGCGGCGCGTTGGTCGAGCAGGTTGTGCAGACCATGGGCGCTATCACCGACAGTTCGGCCAAGATCGCAGACATCATCTCGGTCATTGACGGCATTGCCTTCCAGACCAATATCCTAGCCCTGAATGCGGCGGTCGAGGCAGCCCGCGCCGGCGAGCAGGGGCGTGGCTTTTCGGTGGTGGCGGCGGAGGTGCGTAACCTGGCCGGTCGTTCTGCGACGGCGGCGAAGGAGATCAAGACGCTCATCGGTGCCTCAACTACCCAGGTCAACAATGGCAGCCGCTTGGTCGGGCAGGCCGGTCAGACCATGGGAGACATCGTCCAAGCGGTTAAGCAGGTGACGGATCTCATGTCGGAGATCAGTGCTGCCAGCGAGGAGCAGAGCCGGAGTATTGAACAGGTCAATCAGGCCGTGTCGCAGATGGACGAAACCACCCAACAGAATGCCGCACTGGTCGAAGAGGCCGCCGCTGCGGCGGAATCCCTCCAAGAACAGGCAGAGCAACTGCTCGGTCGGGTGAGTCAGTTTAAGCTCTCGGGAGATGTTGCCGGGACGGCGAAGAGTGCGAAACCCTCGCTGCCACAACCAAAGGCACCGCCACAAACGAAGCATAAGGCATTGACCACCCGTGAGCCGTCGACGCCAGCGGCAAAATATGCGGTAGCGCGTTCTTCTGGGGCCACGGATACCTGGAAAGAGTTTTAGACTGTCCGAACCCAGTACGCTAGAGAGGATGGAGTTGACAATGCAGAACCGAACCTTGGGCACGAGGAGCAGCGGCGCGAGCGGTGGGAAAACGACCGATAGTGGTGCACCAGCTGATCCCTTGCACCAGTTCACGCTGAGCGAGGCTGATTTTAACCGAGTGCGCGACCTGGCCTATCGCCTGGCTGGTATTAGTCTTGGCCCGCATAAACGGGACATGGTCTACAGCCGTTTGGTACGTCGCCTGCGGGCGTTGAATCTAGGCTCTTTCCGTGTCTATCTTGATGTGGTGGATCAAGGTGGCGCGGAGGTGCAGCCGTTTCTTAATGCACTCACGACGAATCTCACCTATTTCTTCCGGGAGGAGCACCATTTTCCGGTGTTTGTCCGTCATGTCCAGGAGCGTGCGTCCCGTGGCAGCGTGGTGCGGGCGTGGTGTTCCGCCTCTTCGACGGGTGAAGAGCCCTATTCGATGGCGATCTCCCTGATCGAGGGCCTCGATACCTTTACGCCACCCGTCAAGATCCTCGCGACTGACATTGATACCGATGTGCTCAAACGGGCGCAGGCGGGTGTCTATACGCTGGATGGGGTGAGCCGTCTGCCCACCACGACGCTGCGTCGTTGCTTTTTGCGCGGCACCGGCCAGCAGGATGGGTATGTGCGGGTGCGCCCAGAGGTGCAACAGCTCATCACCTTTCGGCAACTCAACCTGCTTTCCGATACCTGGGACGTAGAGCACCCGCTAGATGCGATCTTCTGTCGTAATGTGATGATCTATTTTGATAAACCGACCCAGCGGGAGGTGGTGGAGGGGTTCGTGCGGATCCTAGCACCTGACGGGTTGCTTTTTATGGGGCATGCGGAAAGTCTTCAGCATGTTGCTGATCTGGTAAAGCCACTCGGTCAGACCGTTTATTGTCTTACTCCGCAGGCGATTGCTGCCAAGAGCCGGAGGTAACATGGAGGACAGTGGTGCTCAGCACCTGGCGCCAAACGTCTATTTTGATCGCCAGTTCGACCTCCATGCCGCCAAGATCCTGCCTGGGGAGTACTATGTCACCTCGCGCGATATGGTGTTGGTCACGGTGCTGGGTTCCTGTATCGCCGCATGTATCCGCGATCCAGCGCTAGGTACGGGTGGTATGAACCACTTCATGCTGCCTGAGCATGGTGGTGATCCAGATAGCGTCGTCAGTCTGTCGGCTCGCTATGGCTCCTACGCGATGGAGTTGCTGATCAACCACCTCCTGAAGATGGGTGCGAATCGTTCGCGCCTTGAGGCCAAGGTGTTTGGGGCGGGGCGGGTGTTGGCGGGTGTCACTGATGTAGGGGCGAAAAACACCGCCTTCGTGCTGCATTACCTTGAGCGCGAGCGCATCCGCTTGGTGGCTTCTGACCTGGGTGATGTCTATCCGCGCAAGGTCTACTTCTTTCCCAAAACAGGCCGAGTGCTGGTGCGCGAGTTGCGTACCCTGCACAATGATACCCTACTCAACCGCGAGCGTGCCTATAGTCGCGTCATCGATACGGTGCCGATGGCGGGTGAGGCAGAGCTTTTCTAAAGCGCTCTACAATCCTTTCGTTGGGGCTGTGCCAGCCAGACTACCAAGACCTTCTTGAAGATACCTGTGATGAATGCTGCTACGAGTCCATTTGCTGCGTCCGAACCATCCTGTCCGGTTGGTACGGCGCAACCCACGATCCTGGTTGTCGATGATACCCCAGAGAACCTCGCTATCCTTGGTGGATTATTGCAGCCGCACTATCGAGTGAAGGTGGCGAGTTCAGGTACCCGGGCGATAGCGGTTGCGACTGCCCTGCCACCACCGGATCTCATCCTATTGGATGTCATGATGCCGGGGCTAGATGGTTACGCAGTCATCGAACGTCTGCGGGCACAAGAGGCCACGCGGAATGTCCCCGTAATCTTCGTAACGGCGTTGGATGCGAGTGACGACGAGGAGCGTGGACTTGCCTTGGGTGCGGTTGATTACATCACCAAACCAATCCGACCGGCTATCGTCTTGGCGCGGGTGCGCACCCATCTAGAACTTAAGCAAGCGCGTGATTGGTTACAAGACCAGAACAATTTTCTGGAAAACGAAGTTGTGCGCCGTATGCGAGAAAATCAGATAATCCAGGACGTGAGTATTCATGCCCTGGCCAATCTTGCTGAGACCCGCGATTCAGAGACGGGGGATCATATTCGGCGTACCCAAGGATACGTTACGATTCTGGCGCGTAAGTTGCGGAGCAATCCAAAGTATGCGAATCGCCTGACACCGCGATTTATCGATCTGCTCACCAAGGCAGCACCTCTGCATGATATTGGCAAGGTTGGTATTCCCGATCAGATACTGTTGAAGCGCGGGGAACTTACCCCAGAAGAATTTGAGGTGATGAAGCAACACACACGGATTGGCGCACAGGCCATTGATCAGGCGATGCGCAGTGTTTGTACCGGAATCGAATACAAAAATCTACAGACCTATTCAAGCCTTGGACTCGAAGAGGTGTTAGATGAGGGGGAGCGTGAGACACCATTGGCATTTCTTGAGGTGACGAAGGAGATTGCAAACTACCATCACGAGTATTGGGACGGTTCTGGTTATCCGGAAGGTCTTGCCGGGGATGCCATTCCTTTACCTGCGCGTCTGATGATCGTTGCGGATACCTTTGACGCAGTGAGTAGCCAACGTGGTTATAAACTACCCGCCTCTTTTGAGGAGGCAGTTGCCGTAATTACCCGTGGGCGCGGAACGTACTTCGATCCGGATGTGGTGGATGCCTTTCTCGAAATCGTCGAGGAGTTTATCTCTATCGCAGAATATTATCCGGATCAGGTCTGCCTGGTGCCCAACGCATTGTGATGGATTGTGGTAACTGGTTGGTTCGAGGGTTGATTGGTTACGGCAATATCCCTCTCAAATGAAGAAGGACGGCGGATTCGACCCGAGAATCAGTTGCTTATCCAAGAGTCGTTGCCTTGCGGTGTTTTGGGAATTCCCGACTGTCATCGGTCGGTAATGTTGTAGTAGAATGTTGTGCGTTACAGTGCTGACGTGTGGTGCTGGTGGCCTTTCCCCCTTGACGGAAGAAGAACTGTGTCTACACCCTCTATTCATGATATGCCTGTGTGGCTTCGGCCTTTTGTCTCTTTCCTCAGTTGGTGGCCGCTCGTCAATCGTGACACCGTGAAGCTTGATCTGATGGCGGGTCTGACGGGTGCATTGATAGCGCTACCCCAGGGTGTGGCCTTTGCGACCATTGCCGGGATGCCGCCGCAATACGGGTTGTACGCAGGCATGATCCCCGCGATGGTGGCGGCCCTGTTTGGCTCGTCTTGGCATCTGGTGTCTGGGCCGACGACGGCAGCCTCTATCGTCCTCTATTCAATCCTGTCTACCCATGCTGAGCCTGGCTCTTCGCAATATGTGACGTTGGCGCTCACCATGACCTTGATGGTGGGTGTTATTCAGATCGGTATGGGGTTGGCGCGGCTGGGTACGCTTGTCAATTTTATCTCCCATTCCGTGGTGGTTGGTTTTACTGCGGGTGCGGCCATTCTCATTGCCACGAAACAGGTAAAGAACTTTTTTGGTCTACCCATCCCACGGAGCGCTTCTTTTGAGCAGACCTGGGAAACCCTATTGACGCACCTGGGGAGCGTAGACGTTGCCATCCTCAGCGTGTCGATGTTCACCTTGCTACTCGGGGTTGCAGTAAAGATTTTTTATCCAAAACAGCCTTACATGATTGTTTCGATGTTGGGTGGTTCTGTTGCTGCCGTGCTCTTGAAAGCCTTTGGTGGGGTTTCTGTGCCGGTTGTGGGTGCCCTTCCTGCCAGTTTGCCGCCTTTGTCTATGCCGAGTTTTAATCTGGCCTCTATGCAGGAGATGGCCTCTGGTGTATTTGCCGTAACCCTCTTGGCCTTGACCGAGGCGGTTTCTATTGCGCGTGCGTTGGCGGCCCGCTCTGGCCAGCATGTGGACGGCAATCAGGAATTTATTGGGCAGGGATTGTCTAATATGATTGGTGCCTTTTTCTCTAGTTATGTTGCGACGGGTTCGTTTAACCGTAGTGGCGTGAATTATGCCGCTGGTGCCAAAACACCGCTAGCAGCGATTCTGGCTGGGCTGTTTTTGTTGATTCTGGTGTTGTTTGTGGCCCCCTGGGCGGTCTATCTACCCAATGCGGCGATGGCGGGTATCTTGTTTATGGTAGCTTGGGGCCTCATTGACTTTGAGGAGATTATTCATACCCTCAAGAACAATCGTCAAGAGTCAGTTATTTTGGTGGCCACTTTTGTGGCAACCCTGGTGTTGTCCCTGGAAGAGGCGATCATCCTGGGTGTGATATTGTCTTTGGGGCTTTACCTGGCGCGGACATCACGCCCCCAGATACGGGTGCGTGTCCCAGACAAAAACAACAAACGGCGCAAGTTTATCGATGCAGCCCATGAGTCGCAGTGTCCGCAGGTGCGTCTAGTGCGCATTGATGGGTCACTCTATTTTGGTGCGACGTCTTATGTCCGCGATACCTTAGGCGAGCAGGACAGAATCTTTCCAGAACAAAAACACGTTGCTATCGTTGGGAGCGGCATAAACTTTGTAGATAAAGAAGGGGCTCACCTGCTAGAAGAGGAAGCCTTGAAGCGTCGCGAGAAGGGTGGTGGCCTGTATTTTATCCGCCTCAAGGATACCGTGTATGAGCAATTCGATGAGCATGGCGTGTTAAAGGTATTGGGAGGAAGGAATATGTTTGATACGCGCGGGGATGCGATCTCATCGATCTACAAACTACTCGATAAAGGTATCTGTGAGACATGCAAAGCACGGATCTTCCTTGAGTGTGGAAAAGAGGGGGCGGTATAGTCGTTCTCGGTTTGCTGATGGTTGTGTGGTGGGGGAATTAGTGGGGGGGCTGGAGCCTGTCCCCCACGCCAAGTAGCTGCGTCAGGTGGGTTGCTAGCGCGTCGGCGACCTGTGCAACCTGGGTGGGGCCACCGAGGTCGGCGAGTTGGGTGATGGACAGACCCGGATAGCCACAGGGATTGATGCGAGAAAATGGCGTCAGATCCATATCGACATTCAGCGCCAAACCGTGGTAGGCGCGCCGCTCACGGATACGCAGCCCCAAGAAGGCAATCTTGGCGGAACCGACATAGACGCCTGGGGCGTCTCGGCGGGAATGGGCGGCGATGTTGTAGTCCGCGAGTAGGTTCACGACTGCTTGTTCTAATAGGTTTACCAGGTGGCGCACCCCGAGGCCGCGTCGGCCAATGTCTATCAGGGTGTAGGCGACTACCTGTCCGGGGCCGTGATAGGTGACCTGTCCACCCCGATCGGTTTGGATCACCGGGATTGTGCCGGGGGCAAGGAGATGCTCGGGCCTACTCGCTTGACCCAGCGTATAAACGGGGGCGTGTTCTATCAGCCAGATCTCGTCCGGTGTCGCGGGGGTGCGCGTCGCGGTGAACTGCTGCATGGCCTGCAACGACGACAGGTAGCTCGGTTCGCAATGGTGGGGGATAATGCGCGGCAGGGGGATTGCGGGGACGGCAGACGCAGGGGGGCGTGCTGTCATGGCGTATAGCGGATGCCCATTGCGTGACGCACCTCGCCGAGGGTTTCCTGTGCCACCTGTTGCGCTTTGGCGCAACCTTCGTCGATGATGTTGTGAACCCAGCCCATATCGTCTAGGTATTCTTGGGCCCGCTCGCGGAACACAGCCGTTTCGGTAAGGATGGCGTCGATTACGGGTTTCTTGCAATCTAGGCAACCGATCTCGGCACTGTGACAGCCCTGTTGTACCCAAGCCTTCGTATCCTCAGCGGAATAGATCCCATGTAACTGCCACACGGGACATTTTTCCGGGGTGCCGGGGTCTTTGCGGCGCATCCTGGCTGGGTCAGTCGGCATGGTGCGCAATTTTTTCTCGATAGAGGCAGGTGCCTCGCGCAGGGCAATGGTATTGCCATAGGACTTGGACATCTTCTGTCCATCCAAGCCAGGCATTTTGGAGGCGGGTGTCAGGAGGGATGCGGGTTCGGGCAGGGCAAAGCCTCCGCGTTGTTTTGTGTACAGATGATTGAAGCGGCGCGCCACCTCGCGGGTCAGCTCAATATGGGCTACCTGATCCTCCCCAACGGGAACCAGATTTGCCTGGTAGATCAAGATGTCGGCGGATTGCAGCAAGGGATAACCGAGAAACCCGTAGGTTGCCAGATCCAAGCCCTTGAGGCGTTCCTGTTGATCCTTGTAGCTCGGTACGCGCTCGAGCCAACTGAGCGGGGTTACCATGGACAAGAGCAGGTGCAGCTCGGCGTGTTCTGGTACGCGGGATTGAACGAATAAGGTTGCGAGAGCAGGGTCGATGCCGACCGCCAACCAATCGATGACCATGCTCCACAGGTTTTCCCCGATGATGCGGGGATCTTCATAGTGGGTGGTGAGCGCATGCCAGTCGGCTACGAAAAAGAAACACCGATATTCCTGTTGCAGACGCAACCAATTCTTCAGCACACCATGGTAGTGGCCCAGGTGGAGCGTACCAGTGGGACGCATACCGGAGAGGACGCGCTTACTTTTAGGAGCGGCAGGGAGACTCAATGAACACCTATTTGCCGCCGTGACATCGTGGGAACCATGACATCACGGCAGCATGTCTAGAGGAGGTACTGACCTACGCCAAACTTATGGTGCGCGCGGAGGCAGCATCATCATCCTGCCTTCGACGTGACCCATGGCGCTCTCCGCGCTAGTGGCGGCATTCGCGGCACCTGGGGCGCTTGGTGCCTCAAGGGCTACGCCGCGCTCAGCAGCCCGCTGGCGCAACTTGGTATAGAGCGCCTCACGGATCTGCTGCTTCTCCTGGACGGTACGCGCCTGGCGCATGGCACGGCGGAAGTCCTTTCGCTCGGCAGGCGTAATGAGGGCGCGTGCCGCTGTGCGTGCGCCTGGTTTGGTCGCGCCAGGTCTGGCCCCCATTTGATCGACGTTGGCAGCGGCGGAGTTAGCAGCGGCCTTCTGTGGGGCGACCATATCGACGTTGGCAGCGGCGGAGTTAGCCGCAGCCTTCTGCGGGGCGACCAT
>CAIRSR010000085.1 GCA_903881315.1 uncultured Thiotrichales bacterium
ATCTGATATTCATGTATTTAGAGAATAGTATAGCATATTCATGCGGTTGAAGCAGGAATCAAACTAGACCAGTACCATTGAGTGTCGTTGATGTGAAGGCCAAGGATGGCCATGATCGGATCTACCAAGTCGAGATCCAGTTGCGGGTTTATAGTCATCTGCCCGCCCGCATCCTCTACAACTGAGCCGACGTTTATAGCCAGCAGCTACAAAGTGGGAACGACTATCGGCTATTGAAGCCTACCTATGCCATCTGGTTGCTCGGCGAGAATCTGATCAAGACCGATAGCGATTATCTCCACGCATACAAATTGCGTGATGAGAGGTCGCGGATATTGGCCAATCACGGCGGCATCTGGTTGTTGGAGCTAGAGAAGTTTTCGGCGCAGTGTATCGAGACTGAACAGCAGCGCTGGCTGCTGTTCTTCAAGGATGGCGGACGACTAGACGATAACAGGTTACCCGATTGGATGAATACCCCAGAAATGAGGCAAGCGATGAGCACACTACGGAAGTTTTCCGAGAAAGAACGCGACTACCACGCCTACCAGGCCCGCCAGAATTTTATCCGCGAGCAGAACACCATTCGCGGGGAATACGAGCAGATGCTCGCCGAGAAAGAGCAGATGCTCGCCGAAAGGGATCGGGCACTAGCCGAAAGAGAGCAGGAGCGGGCAGGGAGAGATCAGGAGCGGGCCGAAAAAGAGCGAGCGCTGGTCGAGAAGGAGCGCCTGCTGGCGCTGTTAAAGCAGGCTGGCGTTGATTATCTGCCTTGAGTGGGGGAGTGCCCCGCCATTGGTTGTTTGGTGGGGCGCTGATCCCAGTAGACAAGGGCAGCCGTTAGGTGTTGAGATCCTGAACCCGTACAACGAGCGGGAGTTTCTGGACGATAAACCCAATGTTCGTAATCCTCTTTGCCTAGGAGCAGAATGATGTTTGTATCCCGAACCTTGATGATTGCTGGTCTTTTCTATTGCCTGGCGTTGGTTGTTCCGGCGGTTGCTGCTTGTGTGATTGAACCAGAGATGGTGAGGATTCCGGCGGGACAGTTTACTATCGGCTCTTCCCCGCGTGAGACGGGGCATGAGAAGGATGAGGCCGAGACTTCGGTAGACGTGCCGTCTTTTGCCATGGGCAAATATGCAGTGACCTTTGCTGAGTACGATTGTTTTTTTAAGGCTGTTGGCGGGAAGAAACCTGATGACGAGGGTTGGGGGCGTGGGAAGCGGCCCGTCATCAACGTGAGTTGGTTTGAGGCGACGGCCTATGCCGAATGGTTGAGCAAGCAGACTGGCAGGCACTATCGGTTGCCCACCGAAGCCGAGTGGGAGTATGCAGCACGGGCGGGTACGGAAACGGCGTATTACTGGGGCAACCAGGCGAGCCACGAGTACGCGAATTATGGGGCAGAGGAATGTTGTAGTGGTTTGGCGAAGGGTAAGGATCAGTGGGTAAATACGGCACCGGTGGGGTCATTTGCGCCGAATCCATGGGGGCTGTACGATATGTTGGGGAACGTGTATCAGTGGACATGTTCGGTGTATGACGCAGGCTACAATGGTGGCGAAAAGGTATGCGCAAGCAATAATGATGCCAAGTCACGGCGTTCGTATCGCGGCGGTTCTTGGGGCGGCGTTCCTTTGTGGCTGCGTGCGGCCATCCGCGACTGGTCCGACCCGGGCGACCGGGGCGACTTCGTAGGGTTCCGTCTCGTGCAGGATTGATTTCCTTTATTCTTTACTCTTTTTCCTTTACCCTGCCTTTCTGGTGTTGACTTTTTGTGCTGATTGTGAATTGATCTTTACCCTGTGGGGGTGCCCCTACGGCATCCCCATCGGCAACCTGACCAGGTTTCCTTGATGGAAGCGTGTCTACCAACCACCCGAGCACAACCCATGGCAAGGGGTCTGAACGATTATCTTGCCACAGCGGAGATTTACCTCAGTGACGCAAAGAAAAGATAAGAAACTGACTTTCATGATGCTGAACACAACGGATGGCATATATCCTTTAGTTCCATTGTATTTGGCAGGATATGCGCGTCTTGATCCAGAAATCAGGGACTGTTGGGATTTTGCGTGTTATTCCGGCATGAATACCATATCTCCGGATCAGTTAGTATCCGACATGGAAGAACAAAACGCTGACGTTTACGCTTTCAGTTGCTACGTTTGGAATATGGGATTGATTAAGAAAGTAATTGATACTTACCTAAAAAAGAAACCTGAGACTCATATTATTCTTGGTGGCCCACAAGTAACTCGTCAGGGAAAAAGATATCTTTGCGATCGATATGAGAATCTTGTCATCTGTAACGGGGAGGGTGAGCGAGTCTTCAGGAACTATTTAAAGGAAATTTCAAAAGAACAGGCAGATTTTAGTCAGGTAAAAGGACTTAGTTTTTATCGGAACAATGATCTTACTACCAATCCTTATGAGGATAAGATTAAAGCCCTGGATGAGCTACCATCGCCTTTCCAGAATCAGATCTTTGGAGATGCTGACTATCACTACGTTGATATGGAAACAAGCAGAGGCTGTCCTTTTACTTGTAGATATTGCTATTGGAACAGCAGCATTGGATCGAAGCCTGCTCGGTTCAGTCATGAAAGAATGATATCAGACATCCTCCATTTAGCTAGGAACCGCACCTATTGCATAAGGTTTACAGACGCAAATCTTGGGCTTTTTCCGCAGGATCTAGAGATTATCAGGTTTATTGCAGAATGCAAGAAAGAATATGGTTTCCCAAAGGTTGTAGAGTTCTGTCCTAGCAAAATCCATTTGCAACGTGTCTTTGAAATAGCAGAGACATTGCGTCGCGCAGATATTATTTATACGTGCGAGATAGGTGTTCAGACACTAAGCGCCACTTCATCAGAAAGGATAGGCAGAAAATCAGATATCAATCACTATAGGTCACTGCTAGAGAAGCTAAATAGCAAAGGTATCAGTTCTTATGTTGAGTTGATATGGCCTCTGCCCGGGGAGACGCTTGATTCCTTCCGGCAGGGTATCGTAAAGCTGTGCGAGATACAATCCGATGTTATTTTTGTCTTCCGGCTTCTGTTAATGAATAATGTTTCTTTACAAGATTCTAGAACGGAGTATGGAATCGTTACAACCCAATCTTTGCGCGTGGCGGGTGAGGAGGAGGAAGTTGTTATTCAGACAAATGAGGTGAGCCACGATGAACTCATGGAAGGCTTTGAATTTATATTTGCGGCAACCGTTTTACATAGTATGCGAAGCTTGCGTGTAACGGCACGATATCTAAACGAGAACCATATTGAGACATATCATGATTTATTTCTGCGTTTCCTGGATTTTGCGAGATCAAGGGTGGATATGCCAGGAATTGAATTTATTGAACAAGTGAAAAATGTATTCTTCGATCTGCAAATCTATGGTAACTTACTCTATGAAATATGTCATGAAAAACGAGACGCTTTTGACAGCGCACTGTTCGAATTTGCCTCATCACAATCTTGGTGGGCCGATCCAACGGCGCAGCTTTATTTCGAGATTGATTTGCTGAACCGAGGCTTTGTTCGTGACGAAACGAACAAGAATAAGAATTATCATTTCAAGAACGTGCATATCGTGGAAACACGTTCCGATGGTTATGTTGTAGAGGTACTCCCGGCTCTCGTTCCTCAGATCAGAGAAATGATTGGTGCCAGTGCATCTTTTGACTCCAATCTTATCGAAATAGACCACAACCAACCGCGTATTATAAATAAAGATACATCCTTAGAACAATTAAAAAGAGATTGCATATGGATGGTTTTTTATTCATCCTCCTATCTGCCAAAATGGCGTGATTATGAAAAGAGGGGGATTGGCTAGAATCATGAATCACCCCAAGCAGACACCCCTCCGGAAAGCCTGCGGGGTACAGGCATTACACGCCGACTACGATGCGGCTAGGTTGGGTGTGCTCGTAGGTAGGAATCAGGTGGCTGTATCCAGCCACGCAGATCGGTTGAGGTGCTAGCCTCACCTCAACACCCCACCCAACACCCCATAATAGTTCTCAATGTCCGCAAGCGTACGTTTTTCGGTGGCGCAGACCAGGATGCCCTCGCCAAGCTCGGGGTAGTCGCGCCCGAGTGGATAGCCCGCCACGATATTCTTGGCGGCAAGGGCGCGGATGGCCTCGGCCACCGACATCGGCAAGCGGAGTGCTGCCTCATGGAAGATGGGGCGGTCGAAGATGCGCTCGACGCCATCCAGGGCGGTGAGCCGTTCCACTAACGCTCGCGTGTTGGTGTGGCAGGTGTTGGCGACCTGTTCCAGACCGCTTGGGCCGAGGAGTGCCAGGTGGATGGTGGCGGCGGTCATCATCAGCCCTTGGTTGGTGCAGATGTTCGAGGTCGCCTTGGAGCGCCGGATGTGTTGCTCCCGCGCCTGGAGGGTGAGGGTGTAGCCGGTCTCGCCGTGTAGATCAACGGTACGCCCGACAATGCGCCCGGGCAGTTGTCGCACCAGGTCGCGCCGACAGGTCATGAAGCCAAAATAAGGCCCACCCGAGGACAGCGGCACGCCCAAGGGTTGTCCCTCGCCGCAGGCAATGTCCGCGCCCTTGGTGCCCCATTCTCCTGGGGGCGAGAGGAGTGCTAGCGCCACCGGATTGACGAGTGCGATGACCCGTCCGCCGTGGCTGTGCGCCCAATCGGTGAGGGCGTCTACGTCTTCGAGTACGCCGAAGAAATTGGGTTGCGGCACGACCAGTGCCACAAAGTCGCTTGGCGCGGCGGGCAGCGTTGCCGGGTCAATGTAGCCTTCGCGGGGGTCGTAATCCAGCTCCTCGATGATAATGCCCTGGGCGCTGACAATGGTCTCTACGACACGCCGATAGATAGGGTGGACGGTGCGCGGCATCAGGATGCGGCTCTTGCCGGGGGTCGCGAGCTTGCGCCGCGTCGAACCGGCGCGTACCGCCATCAGTACCGCCTCGGCGAGTGCGGAGGCTCCGTCGTAGAGCGACGCATTCGAGACATCCATGCCGGTGAGGGTCGCCATCATCGACTGGTATTCGTACATGACCTGGAGCGTGCCTTGGCTCGCCTCGGCCTGATAGGGCGTGTAGGCGCTGTAAAACTCGCCTCGACTCAAGATTTGCCACACCGCAGCGGGGATGTGGTGGTCGTAGGCACCGGCACCCGCAAAGCAGAGCGGAGCGCCGTCCATTGCGGCCCGCTCGGCGAGTGTACGCGCCATCTCCATCTCTGATTCGCCCGGCGGAACACCCGGCAGACCGTGCGTACGGAGTTCCGCTGGTATCTCAGAAAACAGGTCTTCGATGCGCTTGACGCCAATGACATCAAGCATCGCCCGGACGTCATCGCTCGTGTGGGGGATAAAAGGCATGTGCTCTACCTTGGCGGTTGTGAAATGCGTCCGTGACTATTCGTCCTCGGCGACAACAGCGGCGTAGGCTGCGCGATCCAAAAGGCCCTCGAAATCGTCGGCGTTGCTCGGTTGCAAACGCATGATCCAACCGGCTCCGTACGGGTCTTCGTTGATGAGTTCGGGGGCCTCGTCGAGCGCCGTGTTGATTGCGATAACCTCGCCTGCAAGCGGGGAGTAGATGTCGGAGGCGGCCTTGACCGATTCCACCACGCAGCATTCTTCTTGTGCTGCGACCACCCGCCCAACCTCGGGCAGTTGGACGTAGACCATATCACCGAGCAGCTCTTCGGCGTGGGCAGTAATGCCAACTGTCATGCTGCCGTCTTCCTCACGGCGGATCCATTCGTGGGTTGGAGTGTAGCGGTATTCATCTAGCGCTTCGAGCATTATTGTTTACCTTATGTATGGAGATAACAGCATCTGCGGATTAGGCGATTTGGGGCTTACCAAAGCGCACGAAAGGGGGTTTGACGACAGTTGCCAAGAGCCACTTACCACGGATCTCGACCTCGCATTCGTTGGTTGTCGCGGCAGGTACCCGAGCGAAGGCGATCGATTGTTCGAGGGTGGGGGAGAAGCCGCCGCTCGTGACCATGCCGTTGCCGATGCCCGCGACCCTAACGATCTGACCATGCCGCATCACCTGCCGACTGCGCAGGATGAGTCCGACCATTTTGTTGGCGACGTGGCTGTCGTGCCGAGCTTCCTGTTGCGCAAGAAGGGCGGAGCAACCGATGAAGTCGCGATCGACGGGCGCAAAGGCAACCGTCCAACCCAGGCCCGACTCCAGCGGTGTTACCGTTTCGTCCATGTCGTTGCCGTAGAGGTTCATGCCGGCCTCTAGGCGCAGCGTGTCACGCGCCCCAAGCCCACAGGGGAGTACGCCTGCCGCCCCAAGCGCCTGCCAAAAGGCGGGTGCTGCGCTGCTTGGCAGCATCACCTCAAAACCATCTTCGCCGGTGTAGCCGGTGCGTGCCACAAACCAGTCGGTGTAGTCGTCCGCGCCACTTACCCCTTGGAAGTTTACAATCTTGTTGGCCTTTGCCGCCAAGCTGCTGTGCAGGGTTGCGAGGGTTCGGGTGCGCGCCTCGGGCCCTTGTACCGCGACCATGGCAAGATCGGTGCGTTCGCGTACTGCGACATCATAGGCGATGGCGTGGGTCTGGATCCAGGCGAGGTCTTTGTGGCGGGTTCCGGCGTTGACGACCAGCCGAAACCAATCCTCGGTTAAGAAATAGGCGATGAGGTCGTCGATCACCCCGCCCGCCGGGTTCAGCATACAAGAGTACAGCGCCTTGCCGTGCCGGACTAAACGGCCTACGTCATTGGCAAGTAGTTTGCGCAGAAACTCGCGTACTCGTGGGCCGTGGAGATCCAGCACCGCCATGTGGGAGACATCAAACATGCCCGCACTACGGCGTACCTGATGGTGTTCCGCAAGTTGGGAGCCATAATGCAGCGGCATATCCCAGCCCGCAAAGTCAACCATCTTGGCGTTGGCGGTGAGGTGATTTTCGTATAGTGAGGTTCTGCTGCCCAAAGGATTGCCTCTTGATAGTCTTAGGTTCTTTTCGGTGGTGATTGGTGCCGCCCCGTCCGCCTTGGCCGAGACTCGCCATCGCCCTTTCCGAAAGAGGAGCGTTCTGGCCTAGGCCCAGAGTCCCTTTTCGGTCGAGCAAAGCCGTCGCCCTTTGCGAAAGAGGATCGTTCTGGTCTAGGCCCACTGTCCCTTTTCGGTCGAGCGAAGCCGTCGTCTTTTCCGAAAGAGGATCGTTCTGCCCTAGGCCCAGAGTCCCTTTTCGGTCGAGCGAAGCCGTCGCCCTTTGCGAAAGAGGATCGTTCTGGTCTAGGCCTATTGTCCCTTTTTGGGCGTACGGGATCATCGCTTGGTGAGAACGCGGGGCGTTCGGCTCTCGTCTTGCCCCCTTCTGAGGGAGAAAGGCCATCGTCTGGCATAAACGCGGGGCGTTCAGTCCTAGGCCCACCCGTTCTTTTTTGAGGAGAGAACCCATCGTTTGATGTGAACGAAGGGCGTTCAGC
>CAIRSR010000086.1 GCA_903881315.1 uncultured Thiotrichales bacterium
AGCCCCCTCTCCATGGCTGGAGAGGGGGAAGTTTGGTAATCGTTTTACAGTGCCTTTGCTATAGATACGAACAATGACAGATTGCAAAACGATTTTGCGTGTGCTCAACACTTCAGCAAACGGATTGCGAAGTGCATAAGCCCGTCTCGAAACTCGTTGTGACGACGAAGTGGCGAGAATGGCTCACGGGAAGAATAAAGTATTGATTTTTGTGTTCTGCGTAACTGTTTCCTCAGGTGCTACCGCATTAGGAGAGTTATCACAGAATTACAAAGCGACCAGGTTTGTCAGTGTGTCGTAAATCCCTTCTTAAGTCGCAACTTTACCTAGCGCTACTGTACCCGACATGCCTACTACGATACGAGTGGTAGCAATGGTGGGCACCAGTGGAAAGCCGACAGCTAGGCGCGTCGTGCCGATGTGGTTGTGGCGTTCTTGTGCAGGCGGATATTCCTGTCGCCGCACTCTGGAGTTGCTCGATTAGGTCATGCATTGCTGTACGACATAGCGAATAATGCACGATGGCTAACGTCGGTACAACCGTCCGGAACCCGACAGCTATGTGATTCAGACACAACCAGTCGGCTTTGGTAACCCACCCCACTTGCAAATTCTTTTCATCGGGCCCGTTTCAAAGAGTGCATACAATTCCTTTGCACCGCGATCCTGAATACCAACGGTTTTAGCAAATACCCGAATTGGTGGCACCACACCATCATTTTCATACATCTGACGCGCACGGAGAATATAACCAATATGCTTATCGTTCAGAGTGACACCGTCTTGTGCGGCAAGTATATGCATTCGCTCTTCGTTCCACTCATGACGATTCAGTAAGAACCCGTCACCATCAACATTCATCTGGTTCATGATAGTTTCCATTGGTAGGTTTTTACACGGAATCTCTCTGTGATTCTAACAAAGCGACAAATTCCTGGACAGGCATTGGTCTTCCAGTAAGCCATCCCTGAGAGACCTCGCAACCAATGCGCCCTAGAAATTCCTTCTGCGCAACCGTTTCTACGCCTTCTGCTACTACCGTCATGCGTAGGCCATGAGCCATAGCAACGATAGCAGTCACGACACTCGCTGCTTCTTGCGAATCGGGCAAATCCTTCACAAAGGAACGGTCGATCTTGAGCGTACCGAACGGAAGACGGCGCAGATAACTCAGTGATGAATATCCCGTACCGAAATCATCAATCGAGAGATGAACACCCAGCGCACAAATATCGCTGATCGTCTTATTGATGGTCTGCGATTCCTTCATCAATAACCCTTCGGTTATCTCAAGCTTTAGGCGGTGAGGGGCAAGACCCGTTGTCTTAAGAGTGTCCGTAATAATCTGCAGTAATCCTCCCCGCTCAAACTGTCTGCTGGAGACATTCACAGCGACCTGGATGGGTATGCCGATCTTCTTCTGCCATTGTGCTGCGTCACAACAGGCGGTACATAACACCCACTCGCCAATCGGTACGATCAATCCGCTATTCTCGGCAATGGCAATAAACTTAGCGGGTGAAATATCGCCAAACTTTTGGTTACGCCAACGGAGGAGTGCTTCCGCGCCAATGATGCGGTTAGAAGAAATCTCTACCAATGGCTGGTAGTGTATTGAGAATTCATTGCGCTCTATTGCATAACGCAGTTCTGATTCGAACACCATAATCTCATAGGCGCGCGCATCCATTGCATGGGTAAAGTAATGAAAAGCGCCACGACCCTCTTCTTTCGATTGATACATAGCGAGATCAGCATTACGCACTAGGACGTGTGGGTCGGTGCTATCGTCCGGGTAGATGGTAATACCAACGCTGGCGGATATTTGTAACTCGTGACCATCAATATGAAATATGCTGCCGCATAGGGAGATAACCTTCTCAGCAACCAACTCTGCGTCCGTTGCCTCTTTTATGTCGGATAAAATGATCATGAACTCGTCGCCACCGAGTCGCGCAACTGTATCGGTTTCGCGTACACTCGTCATAAGACGCCTAGCTGCCTCCTTCAGGAGAATATCGCCAGTCGCGTGACCTAATGTGTCATTTACCTTTTTGAAGTGATCAAGGTCAACGAACATGACCGCAACACGCCGACCTTCTCTGTGCGCACGATTGATGGCCTGCAGAAGACGATCCATCGCCAACAACCGGTTGGGTAGGCCAGTCAATAGATCGAAATTCGCCTGCTTGATAAGACGCTCCTCGTATTCCTTGCGAACCGTGATATTTTCCTTTACGGCGATAAAATGGGTACTGGTCTAGTTTGATTCCTGCTTCAACCGCATGAATATGCTATACTATTCTCTAAATACATGAATATCAGATATTCTTGGTAATTTTTGTGAGGTAAATCTATGTTGAGCAG
>CAIRSR010000087.1 GCA_903881315.1 uncultured Thiotrichales bacterium
CTTAGGTGTTATAGAAAATGGCTTCTCTTGGGAACAGATTCTAATGCTCCAGAAAAACATCTAATGCACCAGGAAGAATCAACAAGTTACAAACCGAATCAAACTAGACCAGTGCCGAGACTACTGATCACCAAGAGGTGCCCGACATAGAGCGGATAGCTTAGTTCGCCAACCGCGCGGTCGGTTGGCGAGTTATTTTGATAGAGAAAGGTCAGCGGCAGCAACAAAAAGAATACCAGAAAAAGCAGAAGGGACGAAACTACCTGTGTAAACGGGAGCAAGGTAAAACCCAACGCAAGGGCGACAAGCGCGAAGGTTGCAACACTCGGCAACCACGGGAGGTTATTGGTGGCGATAACCCCCTTCCACCACGGCAGCAGATATTGCTCGGCAAGAACCCCCAACAAGAAGAGCGCAAGCTCCGCCGGAAAGAAGCGATACGTCCAAGGATCGTTCCCACCGACCCCGAGCGTAATCAGCAACAGCCGAATCAGTAGTGAGAGCAGCAACAGCAAGATGACCAAGCGCCGTTTGTGCAGGATACACGGCGCGATTAGATAGAAACTGATCTCGACGCCGAGCGTCCACGCCTGTGGAACCAGCAGGCCTTCAAATAGCAGAACATCCGAACGGGTGAAGTCGGGCGCAAACACGAGCTGCCCGTTATCAATACCCGCAAACATCACCCAATCTTGCCCAATCAAAAACAGGTTTGAGAATAGTAGCAGCATATCCGCTGCGATTGGAATCTGCGCGTACAATTCAAAAAACTTGGGTTTGGCGAACACCACCCCGAGCAACGCAAGCAGGGCAACCACCAGATAGATTGGGTAGAGCCGCAATGCTCGGTTTAGATAAAACCGGTAGGGGTTGCGATAGGCCCGATTGGTGCTAATAATATAGGAGATGAGAAAGCCCGAGATCATATAAAACAACTGGACGGCATTTCTCCCGCCGACAAAGACAAAACCACCATTCAACGGCGAATGGGCAAATACCACGGTAATCGCAAAGAGTGTGCGCAACAACCCCATAACAACCACCGCATGTTGGTGTGATAGATTTCTGGTAATCATTCTGACCCCTCCCCCCATTGGGGGGAGGTTGGGAAGAGGGAGGAGAACTTTTCAATATCTTCACTCCCCCCAACCCACCCCTAGGGAGAGTGGGAGTGAGCGGTTATGATCTCGTAAGACATAGCAGGCCAGATTATCACAAGACCCTCTCGCGTCTCAGCGACAAAGACAGACGGGCGTACCGCTCATTTGGCACAGATCTTCCAGAAAGACCCGCTCACGCACCCACCGCATCTGGGAAAAACCGGAAACCATCGCGCCCGGAACTCTTTGCGTAGTACATCGCAATATCGGCATTGATAAGCAACAATTTATCGTTATCGCCATGATCCGGACAAAGGGCAATACCAACACTCGATGAGATACTCAGCGTGTGGCCCTCGATAACAAAGGGGGTATCGAGGGCTAACAATATCTTTTCGGCAACGGTGATGACATCTTTGCGCGTCTCGGCATGCGGCAACAACACCACGAACTCATCACCGCCAAGACGCGCCGCCGTATCCGAGGCGCGTACACACGCCAACAATCGTTGCGCAACCTCTTTCAGCAGTTGATCACCCACCATATGGCCAAAGGTATCATTCACTGGCTTGAAGTGATCCAGATCAAGGTACAAAACCGCAAGCTTCTTGTTCTCACGCCGTACCCGAGCAATGGCCTGCTGCAAGCGATCCGACAATAGCGCACGGTTCGGTAGTCCGGTCAGGGAATCATAATTGGCAAGGTAGCGTACCCGTTCCTCTTCGAGCTTGCGCTGGATAATATCCTGGTAGACTGCCGCATAGCGGCCATCGGACAGCAAATGACGCCCCACCTGCACCACGCGCCCGTTGGTCATGGTGAATTCTTCATCGAAGAGGCCTGCGTTTAATCTTTGTTCATGAAACCTGGCGAGCTGCTCTGTGTCTCCCTCGCCAAACCCGCCGCTCTCTGCGATATGGCGCAAGATCGCCAAGCGCGCCATCCCAACGTGCGGGTCTTTAAAGCCATACCAGAAATCAACGCATTTCTGGTTCCACAAAACCAACCGATGGCTCACATCCCATACCGCAAAACCCATCTCGACGGATTCTAGCGTTGTCCGCAACAGTTCCGTATTGTGGAGAAGCTCACGGTTCATCTTCCGTGCGGCCCGTCGCGCAAGTTCTCGCCCGTGCACCAACAACCAGGCAATCAACGCAAGCATCAGGCTCACGATAGGGCCAAAGACCGCGACAAACATCGCCCGTGTCCTTTCGAGTCCTGCCTCAAATACCGGCGCAGAATATACGCCTATCGTCCAGGTACGGTTAGCGGCGTTGATTTGTTGGACAGCGCGTAATGCGCTCGCTCGCATTCCGTGCACATCGCGCCCGTTATCGTAATCAAACAATAACGCTTGCCCTGAGATCTCTTTTCCGTCATAGATCTCAACATCAAGCCCACTCGCAACCCCCTTAAGAATCCCCGCCATCAGGTCATTCATCCGAAAGGTGGCGGTGACCCAGCCCTGTAGATTGGCGCGACGGGCAGCAACGCTATCATGCGCCGCACCTTGTTTAAATACCGGCAGGCTCATCACAATACCCGCCTGTTGGGAGGAAGGGAATGCGATTTCCTGGCGCAACATCAACTTCCCGGAAAGCACCAGCTCATCTTGGTCGCGCGCTTGCTGTTTGGCCATCAAACGACCAACCTCGCTACAGGTATCGAAGCCAAGTGAGAGATCATTCAATGGAGTGGGTGGCTCCACGAAGACCACGGGACAATAGAACGCACGCTCACCAGCCGGCGTAATCGTATATTGCGGGAATCCCCCCTTGCGCAGGGTGTCGATATGCCTCTCTTTCTCTGCGGCGGGCACAAATGCAACGTACTGTGTTGCCTGAGCCCCAGGAAAGTAATCTTCGATTCGCAAGGTCGCAAGGTAGTCATGAAAGTGTTCTCGATCAAGACCACCCACCGTAGCGAAATAACCTTGCACACTCTGCAACAATTGTCCATAACCACTGATGCGCCTCTCGATGCGAGCAATAACGGTAGAGGCACGGGTATCGAAGGCGGTTTTTAGATCATGCTGCGCGTCGCGCTGCAACTCCATCCAGGTCGAATAGGTGAGGGTTAAACAAACAAACAGCACCCACAAGGGAATCCACAAAGTACTCGCTATTCGGGTGGGCAGATCATCATCCGTGTCAGTATCGGCAGGGCGGTTTACTGAGTCCTCGCTGTCCTTTAATTGCGAGATCACCGACAGCAGTACCCCTATCCCTGCAACGAATACAAAACAAAACGCCACCAAGGTATTAAAATGCGCAGCAAAGAAGGTGATTGGATCTCCCGCCCAGAGGTCAAGGATCAGGGCCAGCGTCGCAACCGCAAGCGCCACCCCAACCGTATGCACCACGGCTACCCGTGAGACCTCCTTGTAGCGTGCGAGCGTCTTACCGTCAAATTGCGTCGCCAGGATACCCATCGCTGCCAGCAAGAACCCAATCGCCGTATGCACCCCCATGGGCCGATAATGGACAGCCACGAACACCGTCTCCCCGAACAAATACCCCGCGATGGTCAGAACAGGAACCACCACGGCAAGCCACGCCAGGGCCATCGCCATGGTTCGCGCCCACTGCTGGCCAATCAGGACGAGCGCACCCCCGAGCAAGACAAACTCGACCGTTGACTGCGGGGTCATGCGCCCAGGATGAAGGTCGGTAAACGAGGCACCAGGCGGCACCCGAAACAATAACCCGTCAATGCCCGCCTCAAAATCAAATAGATACTGACAAAGCTCGACCACCCCAAGGAGTAGCACCAACGGCGCAACCAACCTCGTTACCAGCGCTTGGCCTACGCGGGGCAACGGGAGTAGACAGAGCGCGAGTCCCACCAGGCAAAAGGCCACTGCCGTGGTCGGCTTTAGGGTGGTGAGTCCTGGCACAACGCTTTTTAATGCCCCAATATCGAACGCCCAGCCACAGAGGACGGCGACACCGAGCAAAAGGACAACCAAACCCGCTACGCGAACCGCCACAGGCACTTGCAACCGCATCCTTCTCTCCCCCAGATAGAGCCCATTATCATGACGGAGACTACCCTACCATTCACCATAGATAAAGGTATTATGCCGCAAACCGAACAGATTTGGCCGCCATCCCCTCGCTTCCCTTTCGGTAGCTACCTGTCCCATAATGGCTGTGCTATTTCCACGCGCCACGCGAGCCAGCACCAGATGGTAAAACCAAAGGTCAAGCCACTAGTTTCTGCCCCAACGGTCGAGCATCTGATTGCACAGACGACCGCCCACGCCACAGCCGGGCGCTATAAAGAACTCATCGATACCTGCAAAGAGCTTATCAAGCGTAATGTGCCCGGCGATTGGCAAAGCACCCTTGAGTCCGCCTACGGACACCGCGCAGAAGAGCTGGCCGCGAAGGGTATGTACCGTGAAGCGGTAGCGATGTGGGAGAGCAGTGGCGGGGCCGTAAACAACCCCAACACCACACCAACCGTCGTGGGTTGGATGTTAGCGGCCACTCAGTATGCGCAGGCCGCCGCCCTGATCGGCAAGATTCCAACCCTCCCCGAACCGCTCCAGATCCGCATCGGGGCAGCCCTCTTGATGGGCCACGACGAGCTTGCTGCGGGTCTGCCCGAGGATGCGCCACTTAGGCGTCATCTGCCGCTCGCGCGGGGTGCGCTAGACGCCTGGTGTCGCAGCGACGATGACGCAGTGCGCGAGTGTCTGCGCCTCATCCCCTTCCGGTCACCGTATCGTGAACTGCGCCAGGTTCTGCAAGGGCAGCGCGTCGGCGACCCAGAGATGTTGCGCTCTGTCCCCAGCACCTCCCCCTACGTGGGCCTTGCCCGCGCCGCACTTGCCGCACGCGCACCACTCCCCGAGCTAAGTCAACGGTTTGCGGCGTTGCAGCCCACCGAACAAGCGCTGGTTGCGTGCTTGCTTGGTATCGCAGAGGCGCAATTACAAACCGTTCTCGAGGTTTACGCCACCATCGCGAACCCCGCAAACACCAAAACCGCACTCCCCACCTTGTTCAAGTGGCTCGCAAGCCACACCAACCCACTCCCAAAAGAGGAGGCGCGGCGGATAGCGCTTGCCATCCTTCCCCATCAGCCAGAGCTCACAAAACCCTTTCGCAACCGATTCGGTGCCCTCACCCCGTTGGAAAAGGCTCGTTTGAACGCCTTGATTGCCGAACAGGAGGATGATTTTGAACAGGCAGCGACCCATTGGACGGTGGTGTACGATACCTATGACCAAAAGGACGCAACCGGCGCACTGATGGCCGCGACGGTTCTCCGCCATCAGGCCAAGATTCGGACATACACGCATCAAGAAAACGACCCAGCCACCATCCAATGGCTTAACAGAAGCCTAGAGCTAGACCCCCTCGATCGTAACACCTGGTTAAAGCTCATCAACCTCCAACGCAAGGCACTGCCATCCATCAAGCACCCCCTATTGAAGCAGGCGCTAGCGACCTTCGGCGAAGACCCAGAGCTACTGCGCATCGCGACCGAAGAGGCCATCGCAGACAACTCTTTCCAGGCCGCATGCAACTACGCGACCACCCTGCTCCGACTTGACCCCATCAATCACGAGGTACACAGCCTACTCCTCATAGCGCGTCTTCGGCAGTTCTGCGCTACCCTCCGGATCAAGAAATACACCCTCGCCGCTCGTGAATTAGAAGACACTCGGCAATTGGCGACGACAAGCGTATGGTGGCAGTACACGAGGCGCTCCTTACCTGCATTCTAGGAGACACAGAAGCGGCAGGCGCATTGGTCGCCCAGGCAACGAACGGGTTCGCCGGGGGGCTCGGAACCGCCGTATTATTGCAGATCGCCGGGCCACTCACCGGAATCAAGCAAGTCGAACTCAGCGCATTGCTAGGGCCGCTGCTAGTGCCCTTGCCGAGCATTACCGAGGTCATGGAGTTGGTTGAACTATTGGCGCTGGTACAAAAAAGAGAGAGCCACCGCATCCCCCAACTATTTAAGTATGTCCTGACAACACCGCTCAAAGCGGCCATTGTTCTCCCTCACAGCAATGCGCAATACGCACGCCTGCTCGAGATGCTGTACACCGCAAACCAGTGGCCCCTGCTCGCAGCCTATGCCGCAGCCGCCCTGAAAGATACACCAGACGCGCCACTCTTCGTGTACTACCAGTGCCTCGCGAAGTGTCGCGGTCGGGTTATCGATCTCGCAAAAAAGGATCGAAAGCGCATGATCGCCGCACTAGAAGCAGCCGAGGCCGCCGGCGATGCGCGTACCGCAAAGCTCATCGACGACGCCTTAGGGCATACGTTCGCTGTGCCACTTGATATACTCGACATCCTCCGCGAGCAAATCATGAACGAGTTAGGCGGAAAAGACCCATTCGCGCCGCAAAGGCGGAGCAAGCCGTAATGACCACACCCTTTGAGATCCTAAAAGTCCCGACGGATGCCGACGACGCCACCATCAAGAAGGCCTATCTCGCGCGGGTTCGCGAATTTCCACCTGAGCGCAACCCAGAACGCTTCCAAGTCATTCGCTCTGCCTACGAGACCGTGCGTGATTCCCGTGATCGCATGGCCTGGCACCTATTCAATCGTGATGTACCCGATCCATCCCTCCTTTTGCAGGGATGGCTTGCCCAGGCACAACCCAAGCGTCCCGATCTGTCCTTGGTACACAAGGTACTAGCGGCAACCCTCAAGACGCTGCCGCCAATTAACAGCGCCCCCCCGCCGTAAGCAGACCCCAATGGACGAACCCCAAAAAGAGGCGCTCCTCCGAGAATTTCGCACCTATCTAGATGCGGTCGATGCCTATCCCGCAGAAAACGAACCGCCGCTATTGGGTGGAACGGGTCGTGTCTCGCTCCAGACCTTACTCTCTGAACTCGCCGCCTTGCGCACCGAGGTGCGTACCGAGGCGCGTCAGTTTAAAGGCAGCCTGGATCAGTTTCGCGAGGTCTTCGCGACCCTGCGGGGCGGCTACACAACCCTCGAGAGACAAGCGGCACAACGAGTCACCGATCAAGAGGCCCTGCGCCGCGAGATCTTGCGCCCATTATTGCTCCAGATCCTAGAGGTGCGCGACCGGATGGTGAATAGCCTACCCGTAGCGACCGCGCTCCCGGCTAAAAAGTGGTGGGGTCGCTGGTGTCACCACGACAATCGCCTCGCAGAAAGCCTACGGGCCGGCCAAGAGATGAACCTGCGGCGTTTAGACAAACTCATCGCATCCTACCAAATCCACCCCATCGCAACCGAGGGGCAACCCCACGACCCATTTACCATGACCGTCATAGAAACGGATAATCGCACCGATCTAGGGCCAGGGATTGTCACCGAGGAAATCCGCCGAGGATATCTGTGGGGCACCGATCTGCTCCGCCCCGCCGAGGTAAAGGTAAATCGGGGTAGTGCATCATTCCAAAGCCAAGACACTATAAAATGATTGTCCGGTTGCCTGATAAAATCTTTCCTTGATGAGTCGGTGGGCCGTAGGGGGTTCTATTTTTTACTGCGCATCAGGTTATGTTGCTTCTGCTATAGCGTCGAGTCTTCTCGGATTTCGGCAACCCAATCTGCCATAGAGTAACCGTCCAATGAGTGAAAAGATTATTGGTATTGATCTCGGCACCACCAACTCGGAGGTGTCGATTATTGAGAATGGCCAGGCGCGCATCATCGCCGATCATGCGGGGCGGCGCATCCTGCCCTCGATGGTGGGAATTGCTGAGGACGGAACCTTGCTGGTGGGAGAACCCGCCCGCAACCAATACGCCCTGTATCCAGAACGAACGGTACGCTCGATCAAACGCATTATGGGCAGCGATGAGAAGGTCACTCTTGCCGGGCAACAATATACCCCGCAGGAGATCTCCGCCATCATCCTAAAACGTCTCAAGGCCATTGCCGAGGCCGACCTCGGCCACCCCATCAAGAAGGCGGTAATCACGGTTCCTGCCTATTTTTCTGACGCCCAGCGCCAAGCCACCCGCGAGGCCGGAGAGATTGCTGGTCTCACGGTGGTGCGCATGATCAACGAGCCCACCGCAGCCGCCTTAACCTATGAAGCGGGCCACCAGGGACAACGCAAGATCCTCGTCTATGATCTCGGCGGCGGCACCTTCGACGTTTCAGTAGTCAACATGGAAGACGCTGTGGTCGAGGTATTAGCCAGCCACGGCAATAACTTCTTGGGCGGCGATGATTTCGACGAGAAGGTGGTTGACTTCTTGATTTCTCACCTGCAAGCCCAGCATGACGTCGATGTGCGCAATCAGGATCGCGTCATGGCACGTATTCGCCGATCGGCAGAGAATGCCAAGATCGCCCTTTCCGACGCCCCCTTTGTGCGCATCGAAGAGGAGTATTTACTAGAAAAGGACGGCATTCCAGTCACCTCTCGGTAGAATTGTCCCGCGAGGAATTCGAGGCCATGATTGCCCCGTTCATTGATGAAACGCTGGCAGCAACCCATATCGCCCTAAAAGGCTCTGGCCTCACCGTCTCGGCAATTGACGAGATCCTATTGGTCGGAGGTGCAACGCGCACCCCGCTTATCTCGAAGCAATTGCAAAAGGTATTAGGAAAGACCCCGCGCGCCGAAGTAGATCCGGATCTGTGCGTGGCCATGGGTGCCTCCATCCAGGGGGGGATGATTGCCGGAGAAGATGTCAGCGCGGTCTTGGTGGATGTTACCCCTTATACCTTTGGCACAAGCGCGGTCGGAATGTTGGATGACGAATATAGCCCCAATCTTTTTGTCCCGATCATTCGCAAAAACAGCCCGATCCCCATTACCAAAGCAGATGCCTTCGGCACCTTACAGGATAAACAAGAGGAGGTTGAGGTACAAATCTTCCAGGGGGAAATGGCAGATGCCACCCGCAATACCCTCATCGGTAAATTTACCGTATCGGGATTGGCAGCACTTCCCGCCGGAAATATCGTGATAGTCCGCTTGTCCCTGGATGCAAACGGCATCCTCCAGGTTACCGCCGTAGAAAAGGAAACTGGACTCGAAAAGTCGGTCACCATCCATGGCGCACTCTCCCGATTAGAAGGCACGAATCTCGCGACCGCCCGCGATCGAATCGATTCCCTGTTTGGCGACGCCAAAGCCGAGCAATCAATAGACTCAGCACCGCCACCAGCCGAGAAAAACCACCATGCGGTGATCCAGGCAAGCGCCCTCGTAGAAAAAGCCGGGCGATCTATTGAGGGCGTTTCCCCAGAAGACCGTGACGAAATTATTAATCTCACCGAGGCCATCCATGACGCCATCGTCGCCGAAAGGTTTGACGACCTAAAGGAATATGTCGAACAACTCTCCGACATCCTCTACTATCTGGAACAATAAATGGAGCGCTGCCCAGTTTGTCGCGCCACCCTAGCCGACAGCACCACCTGTCGGCGCTGTGGTTCTGAATTGGCGAGCGCCATCCAAGCACAAACCGAGGCACGTCGGTTATTGCAAAAAGCGGTATCTGCACTGGCTACGGGGAGGCCCGCACACGCCGCCCGCCTCGCCACCGCCTCTTCGCAGCTAGATTACACGCCGCTCGCGGTTGCCATCAAGAACTTCGTCGAACATCGGCGAGATACCGAACAAGAAAATAGCGCAAACACATTCACAGAAAATACCGAGGGCAACGCTGTTTAATATTCTGCGTCGTTCAGTCCGCGGTACTGGTCTAGTTTGATTCCTGCTTCAACCGCATGAATATGCTATACTATTCTCTAAATACATGAATATCAGATATTCTTGGTAATTTTTGTGAGGTAAATCTATGTTGAGCA
>CAIRSR010000088.1 GCA_903881315.1 uncultured Thiotrichales bacterium
TAACTCCCCAAAGGACTATGGGATTTGTTTCCTTAGTCTTGTAGTCTCCCGGGATAGGTGAGGGCCTTGTGTTTTCATTCCCATCGGTTCTTTGTTGTGTGCGCAAGGTCAACGAGAAGGGCCAGACCCGTGCGCAGGTTCGCGAAGAGGTTTATCGCGCCATACGTGCCACCAATAAGAAGCTCAAGGTATTTTGGGCAAAAAGTAGTGCTCGGCAAGCGTTACCCGCCAAATGACTCCGCTACTTGCGGTGACTCGCGCCTCGCTCTAAGCCGTTGGTTGGCGGTATGATTCCGCGATAACTCCGTTCAGATGGCTCCGCAAATCGCTCACATGGGCTAAAAAGCTCTCCATCAGATCCATATCATCAAGACGGTCATGGTGATAGGACTCCATCGCTTCTAGTTTGAGCATGTTCAGGTGGTGGCGAATCTCGAGAAGGGCCTCTTGCGCTGCCGTGGATGTTTCAGTAATCGCAAAGGCACGGGCCTCCAGTTCACTAACCTGTACCAGATAGTAGCGAACGGAGCGCACCACCCCCCTCCGTAGACGGCGCAAATAGGGCCGCATCATGATGATGCAGGGTGGTATACAGGCGATTGCACCGATCAGGCCAATGTATTGGGAGAGATTTTGTAGAACCTCTTGGGTAAGAGGTGACGTGGAGTCAACATACGCTTGCGCACCCGGGTGGCGGGGAAACTCGGCCAGAAGGTTGAACTGCTCAAGCGTAAGTGGCGGGTCGTAGGCCTTGGCAAAGTCGCTCTCGAACGCCGCTCGTACCAACACGGTGACCGCTTCGTTCGGGACATCCTTGTGGGCAACGAAGATGGTGCGTCGTCCAATGGTTGTCACCGTCCGATCAGGAATGTTGGGCGAAAGACTGTAGGTGCCGGACGGGATCGTCACCGGATAGGCGGCCTTGTCATTCAGGCGAACCGCGTCAACGAACTCCAAAGGATAGAGCCGATAACCAAAGTCACGGACAAGACGGGTCGCAGCCGGTGAGGGTAGTGACGAGGTGGTGAAAACAACGTCTGGTATCTCTGCTGCTTTCCTGGCCTTATCGGTTAGATCATTGATACTACGCGGCATTTCTGTGAATTCAGTCGTTGCTATGCCCAATCTTGCGAGCAGGCTCATGGCGAAGGTGTGGGTTCCGCTTCCCTTGGTGCTTAGGCTCACGCTCTTGCCGCGCAGCGCGGCGTGCAGGTCGTGGGTTTCGATCGCCGTATCGTAGAGGTCGCGGCGCATCAAGAGATGCAGCGCCGTTAGGTATAGGGGTGCCACCTCGCGCACATCCTCGCGACCAACGTGACTTAAGCCCCCGTCGATGAGCGCGAACTGCACTCGGCCCTGTTGTACCGCATCCAGCCCGTTCTCTGAACCTTCGGTTTGCACCAGGGTAAGCTCGACGTGTTGCCGTGCGGCGGCGGGACGCAGGTAGCGCGTGACGAGATTATAATTGGCCCCCGAGAAGCTGCCAGTGGTCATCGTCAAGTGATAGACCAACGGATTAAATTGCCGATACAACAAAGCGCCACACACGACCAGCAGCAACAGTGAACCACCAAAGGCGAGGTAGTGCTGCCGGATGAACCAAAGAAACGGGTGGATGTGACTCGCTGCGTCCAGGTGGTGAAGATGCAGCGGAGCGTCGGTTTGCGTAAGGCTGGGTTTGCGATCGTCGGTGGTCATGGGGACTGCTTCTGCGGTGACTCGGCGTTGTTGGTACATGATGTGCGTAAACTGCGTAGAGTATCAAGCAGTAGCTGTGACGGGGCCACAGGGTTGTTATCGACTGTCCGACTTTACATAATATACATTATGCGACATCTTGCTATTCACGAAACCAGGCGAGCTACCGTCGGATCTGGTACGTCAGCTAACCGCGCGAAGCTGAAGATGCGGCTTCACGCTTGTCGGGTCAACCGGCATCCTGCCGTTTAGAAACGCAGGCATGGGCGCGGTAGCTCTTCGGGTACTTTGTGACTGAAACTATCGTGGGGAGTTTCTGGGGAATCCACGCGACATTTTTTTAGGTTCGGGGACTACTCTTGTTTCATCCTTTTCGGTAAGTTCCCTAATTTGAAACGATTGACGCCGTGGATGCATCAACCGTTTCATTGTTTGGTGCCGGAGGCCGGACTCGAACCGGCACAGCGTTGCCACTACCAGATTTTGAGTCTGGCGCGTCTACCGATTTCGCCACTCCGGCAAGGAGAAGGACAAGCGGGGTGAGTATTATGGGGGTAAAACCCATCTCACGCAAGACCCACTCGCAACAGACCCACTCGCAACAGGGCGGATGGGAAGCCTCGTCGGGTTTCGCGGAAAATAACGACTCACCGGATCGATTGGCTATCGTTCGCTTCGCTGCGTCCGTGTGCCAAAGAACCTAACCGTTTAGTGGCCGTTTTAGCCGCTCGCACACCGTAATGTGCATCTTGGCGCAGAATCCGTTGTCGATGAGGTAGTACATTTGTAGGCAAGGTATGTCAAAATTAGCCCCCAGGGGTAGAGGGCCCCTGCCTGTGCGTCTATCCCTCCCTGGGTAGGCGACGCGCCCCCTCCCCCCTTGTCCCTTTGGGGCTCGCACAACCGCCGTTTAGGTGTGGTTGTGCGACAATCCACACCTTGTGAGTACTTTAGGAAAACCGAGACCATGAGCGAGAACAAACACTACGTCTACGCATTCACTGCGGGTGATGGCAAAAACAAGCAGCTCCTTGGCGGTAAGGGTGCCAATCTCTGCGAGATGACCCAGATCGGTCTGCGCGTTCCACCGGGTTTCGTCATCACCACTGAGGTGTGCCTGGATTTCCTCGCCAACCCAAGCGCCGGATTGCCTGCCAAGGCCCTAGAGCAGATCCGCACCCACATGCTGCAGCTTGAGCAGATGACCGGTAAGGGGTTTGGATCGGCGACAAATCCGCTGTTGGTATCGGTTAGGTCGGGTTCCGCCATGTCCATGCCGGGGATGATGGACACTATCCTCAATCTTGGTCTCAACCCCACCACCCTGCGTGGTCTGATTGCCGAGACCAAGGACGAACGGTTTAGCTACGATGCCTACCGCCGTTTCATCCAGCTCTTTGGCCAGATCGCCCTCGGCATCCCGAAGGAGCCTTTCGAGGAGTTGCTAAAAGACGCGAAGACAAACGCCGGGGTCGTATCCGACGTAGAGCTCACCAAGACCGATCTCGCAATGCTCACCCTGCGGTATCTCACCATCGTCAAAGAGCACACTGGGCGTGATTTCCCCGAAGACCCTTACGAGCAGTTGCTCATCGCCATCCAGGCGGTATTCAACTCCTGGATGGGTAAACGTGCTGTTGACTACCGCCATCAGTTCAAGATCACCAAGGATATGGCCAACGGTACAGCGGTCAATATCTGCGTCATGGTCTTTGGCAATATGGGGAATGATTCTGCCACTGGCGTTGCCTTTACGCGCAACCCAGGCACGGGTGAAAACGAATTCTTCGGCGAGTACCTCGTTAATGCCCAAGGCGAGGACGTAGTGGCCGGTATCCGCACCCCGAAACCGGTCGCGGAGATGAAACTCGAGATGCCTGCTATCCACGAGCAGCTTCTGGAGCTAAGAGAGCGCCTCGAAAAACACTATCGTGAGGTGCAAGACTTTGAATTTACCATCGAGAAAGGGATCCTCTACTGCCTCCAGACGCGCAATGGCAAGATGAATGCCCAGTCCATGGTGCGTACCTCGGTAGAAATGGTAAAAGAGGGGATCCTGACCCGCGAACAGGCCCTACTGCGCATCCGCCCCGAAGACCTAGAGCAACTCCTCTTCCCGCGCATCGACCCAAAGGCCAAGGTGACGGCCATCGCCCAGGGTCTGCCCGCCTCCCCGGGGGCTGCCTGCGGCACTATCGTATTCGACGCCGATCGCGCCGAGGCCCAAGGTCGGCTTGGCGCTAAGATCATCCTGCTCCGTGAGGAGACCAAACCGGAGGATATTCATGGTTTCTTCGCGGCCCAGGGTATCCTCACCTCGCGTGGTGGTAAGACCTCGCACGCTGCGGTGGTAGCCCGTGGCATGGGTAAACCCTGCGTGACCGGTGCCAACGATATCCACATCGATATGCAGCTCCGCAAGGCCATCATCGGTGGGCGGGTGCTCTCAGAAGGTGATCTGATCTCGATTGATGGTGGCACCGGCAATGTCTATCTTGGCGAGGCCCCATTAGTAGAGGGTGAATTCACTGATGAATTGGTGACTCTCCTTTCTTGGGCCGATGCGATAGCGACCCTCAAGGTTATGGCCAATGCCGACACCCCCCAGGATGCCAAACGGGCGTTGAATTATGGCGCAATGGGTATCGGTCTATGTCGCACCGAGCGCATGTTTAACGCAGTCGATCGACTACCGCTGATGGTGGATATGATCATGGCCGAGTCCACTGCGGATCGGGCCGCTGCCCTTGAACGGCTGATTCCCATCCAGCGCCAGGATTTTATCGAGCTATTCACGGTCATGGCACCGCGCCCGGTTACGGTGCGGCTGCTCGACCCGCCCATCCACGAATTCTTGCCCTCTGAGATCCAGCTCCGCAACGACATCGATAACCTGCGTAATCTGCGTTCCACGGCACAGGGCATGGAGCAGTTGGTTGACACGCTCCGCCTACTCGATCAGGGGGTTGCCGATTCTGCGCAGGAGGTGGTGAGCGTGCTCGCCGCTGGTCTCCACCGCATCTGTAACAATCGGGCGGGTGAGCGGGCATTGAATGAAAAGCAGCGGATGCTGCGCAAGGTGCGTGAGATCCAAGAGGTCAACCCGATGCTTGGCCATCGCGGGGTACGGCTCGGTATTACCTACCCCGAGATCTACCGGATGCAGATCCGCGCTGTGCTCGAGGCGACGGCGGAGTGCATCAAGGCGGGCGTAAAGGTCAACCCTGAGATCATGGTGCCGCAGGTGTGTACCGCTAAGGAATTGGAGGTGGTGAGCGCCATCGTCGATGCGGTGCGTACCGAGGTCGAGGCGGCCTATGGCTTTAAGGTGCCGGTCAAGTTTGGCACCATGATCGAGGTCGTCCGCGCCTGTATGCGCGCTAATCGCCTGGCTGCCTCGGCAGAATTCTTCTCCTTTGGCACAAACGATCTAACACAGGCCACCTTCTCCTTCTCGCGCGAGGATGCTGAGAATAAGTTCCTTCCCTTCTATAACAACAACGGGATCCTCCAAGACAATCCCTTTGAGGTGTTGGATATCCATGGCGTTGGGCGGCTCATGAAATTGGCGGTCGAGTGGGGACGTGGCACGAACCCAGATCTCAAGGTCGGTATCTGTGGAGAACAAGGCGGGCATCCATCCTCGATCCGTTTCTGCCAGTACGTGGGATTGAATTATGTCTCGTGCTCGGGGCCACGGGTGCCAATAGCGCGTTTGGCGGCGGCACAGGCCAAGCTAAAGGAAAAGGAATACCATTTCGAGTAGGGGGTAAACAACGCAGAGCTGTCACACGGTTGAGCGATCGCTGACGACGATCGGGATAGCTAGGAAACGATCCTCCTCAGGCACCCAAAGGCCGCTTTCAAGGGATTGAGCGGCCTTCGGTACCGCTCCGTGCATGGCGGTACAATTTCCACATCTGCGTCGCGCTATTGGGAAGGCGCTGTTTTCTTATGGCGTGCCTCATCAGGTATAAAATCCTCCTGAAAAACAAAAGGTTCGACAGAACGGAGCACGTTTATAGAAACGATGCTTTTGTTGAATTGGTTAAAGACGCCGTACGGTTCTTTAACGGTACACCAGTACATATCATGCCGCCCCCAGTGCGCTTTATTGGGACTGGTGTTTATGCCCTGTACTACACCGGCGCACATGATCTGTACTCACGGTATGCAGAACTAAACAGACTTTCATACAGCTATCCGAATGAGATCGATTGAACTTTTCTCAGGTGCAGGTGGATTGGCTAAGGGGCTCGAACTTTCTGGGTTCGAGCATGTGGCGTTTATCGAATCTAATAGCCACGCATGCCGCTCTTTGTCAGAAAATTTTGACAACACAAAAATCATCCCTGGTGACATACGAGACTATGATTTCCATAAGGTTTCTCATATTGATCTAGTTGCTGGTGGCCCACCATGTCAACCATTCTCCTTGGGGGGAAACATAAAGCCCATCTTGATAGCCGCGATATGTTTCCCTATGCACTACGCGCAATTTCTGCCCTGTCACCAAAGGCATTTATTTTCGAGAATGTTAAAGGTCTTCTGAGACCGTCGTTTAGAGATTATTTCGAATATATCATTCTACAACTGACATTTCCAAACTGTGTAGCAGAAAGCGAGTATCATTGGGAAGATCACTTTCAGCGTCTAAAAATGATTTCTACCAATACTTACACTGGGAGTAGATATAACGTCAGCTATAGACTCCTCAATGCAGCCGATTACGGGGTTCCACAGACTCGTGAACGAGTCGTCATTGTCGGTATTCGTTCAGACCTGGATTGTCATTGGCGCTTCCCCAATCCGACACATTCAGAAAGGAGGCTTATGTGGGAGCAAAGCATTTCTGGAGAGTACTGGGAAAGACACGGTATTAGGCCCTGTGAAAAATTGTGTTCGACTAATGTGATTAGTAACGACTTCTTCGCTCCAGAACTTCTTCCCTGGAGAACAGTAAGAGACGCTCTTTGTGGTATTCCTGACCCTACTACAAGGCACAACATCCCAGACCACATTTTTCGTGGTGGTGCAAGGACATATCATGGCCACACTGGTAGCATCCTAGATTGGCCAGTGAAGACCATCAAAGCGGGAGGTCATGGTGTGCCCTGTGGGGAGAATATGCTGCGATACGAGGATGGGCGTGTGCGGTATATGACTGTATACGAGGCAAAGATTTTACAAACCTTCCCGCCTAATTTTGTGATCTCGGGAGCGTGGGGAGAAGCAATGCGACAGATAGGTAATGCGGTACCTGTCCTGCTTGCAGAAATAATAGGCCAGCATTTGATGCACACGCTGCAACAAGACAATACCACCTACTCATTTAGGACTACCGCTTAGGGGACAGATGGCACCAATTTACCCCTGTTACGAGTGCGTAATCTGTCCGGTTTTGTAGCACGTAATCTATCCGGCTTACTCAACCCTGAGGAGGGGAATGGTGAGCCGTGCGGAATGGCTACAGGAGATCGTGAGGATGGGCCCAAAGAGGCGTACGCAGGGTGGCCAGCGTAAGGTGCGCATCCATCGCTATGTGGGTGGTACTCTTGCCATGTTCTGCGGCCCTCAGCGGGTAGCCGACCATGATGATAACGGCAGGTTATTGGCAAAAATACCTTTTAGGTCACAGCGTAACCCGCTTCGCTTGCGATCGTGTGGGCCCCGCCCCCCGGGGCAGCAGTCCGAAGCAGTGCCCACATAGTAACTAATGAAAAGCGGACAATCGATTTGCTACAAAACCGGACAGTTCTATTTACTCCCGCATAATGATTTTGCGGATGATCTTGACCAATTCTGACAAATCGTTACAATGACAGGGCGTTGCGGGTGTAGTTCAATGGTAGAACTTCAGCTTCCCAAGCTGATAGCGTGGGTTCGATTCCCATCACCCGCTCCACTCCACCCACTCACCTGTGTTGCCGATAAAACCATGCGGTTTCTAGCACTCCCGATGGTAGCTCTGATGTTGGCCGGGCCCGCAACCGTGCAGGCGCAACCGCCCCCTCCGGTAATCGATCAGCTTTCTTCACCGTTTACCGACTCCGAACTCGGTGGGCTCGGTTGCCTGACGGCCACGACCGTGACGGCTGGGACGCTGGTCTACCTGATGGGTGGTTTCCGTCGCGCCTTGCTGGGTATGCACGGCCCCCTACCGCCCGCTCGGGTCATGGAGGGGACTGCCGCCGCCGCCTTTATCTTCTCCAGTGCTTGCTACGTTGGCGCGGCCCTCGCACCGGTTGCGATGATGGCGTACACCTCCGTGACCGATCGGCTACCCAATGATCTGTCCTCGATCATCAGTTCTGGGACATCCATCACCGGTAACAGCGCCACGGGTACGTCGAGCAGTCCCGCACACTGAGCATTGGTTTGCGGTTGGCGTCCTTAAGGGGTTGTTGAGCGGAGTATTTTGCCGCGCCCCATGCTCATGGGTTACCCCCATCGGCGTGGCCCCGGTCGTTTAGGCAGCCCAGGGGCTAAAATACGCAAAGGCCCGTGGTTGGGGTGTGGTTTTGATTTTCCCCTGCTCTTTAAGCCGCTGTTGTCTTGTGGTTTGTCTTGTGGTGGATCTAGGAATCCACTGCCAGCGTCGCCGTCGCGGCTTACGCTTTGATCTGCACCTCGGGTTGTCGGCATTTTACTCCCATGGTTCTCGATCGTGTGGTCAAGTGTGGTTTGGCCAACTGTCCAAAAAACCAGAACCACCGCACCCCTCCACTTGTTTGGTCGGTATTTCCCCGTTGCTTGCAGCGCATTGAGTCATTGAGTGCGCACAAAGTCGGCGGGCCTTTGCCTAAAGGCCTAGGTATTTTCCCTACTACTAGATCGAGGGACAGTTGTGTATAACTGAGCAAGGTCGTAGTC
Source organism: uncultured Thiotrichales bacterium (assembly GCA_903881315.1). GTDB lineage: Bacteria > Pseudomonadota > Gammaproteobacteria > CAIRSR01 > CAIRSR01 > CAIRSR01. The sequence goes on from CAIRSR010000088.1 coordinate 8,572, forward strand.
CTTTGTGCCGATGGTATGGTTTGCACGTGTGGGCTATGGGTGTATTTATCGCCACTTAACACTTCCACCTGGGCGGTGTGGCGACCGCCGAAAGCAAAGCGGGCGATAGGTGCCCCCTAACGGAGATAGTACATGGCTTCACGAAGCAAACAACCCTATATTGCTGCAGCGGCTGGAGTTGTCATTGTTGCCCTCAGTGACCTAGCAGTAGCGGCGACGTCTACGACCAGTGGCGGCTCGTCCAGCAGCGCACAGCTCGATACCACCGCTGCAACACAGCTCATTAGCACCACGACATTGTCGCAGATGTTGGCGATCTCGAATGCGTTGACGGCGCGGTCTATCATGCGCATGGGGCCACCGCCGACCCTACCGAATCAGGTGTCTGATTCTGGCCAGACCTTTAGTATGGCTGCGGGGGGGGCTGCTGCCCAGTGGAATATCTGGGGCAATATCTCCGGCAACAAGAATACCTTCAATGATGGCCTGAGCTACCTCAGCGCCAAGACCACTAATACGATATTGGGTGGCGATTACGCGCTGAATCCTACCCTTACGGTTGGTGCGTCAGCGGCAGTCGATAACGGTGATGGCGATACCGGTATCCCAGGTGGTACGACCGGATATGATTCTTCGGGCTTTACCCTCGCACCCTATATCTCTTGGCAGATCGACAAGGATTGGTCTTGGGACGCGAGCATGGGTTGGGGCCAAGGGAAGTACAAGCAGACCGGTTATTCGGATGACAAGAGCGACCGATTCTTTTACGGCACCAACATCAATTATGTCCAGTGGTACAGTAATATCCAGCTCACGGCGCGAGGGAGTTTTCTCCACGGCGAGGAAAAGTATAAGGGTGCGAATATTGGTGGCGTTGCCGTGCTCGGCACGAACCCCAAAAACAAGATTGACCAATGGCGTCTTGGTGTGCAGGCTGCTTATTGGATGGATGGCGTAATGCCTTATGCGGGCGTCGCCTACTCCACCGATACTGGCCGTTCGACAACCACCACATTTGCCACACCAGACAACCTCGGAAAAGATGCCTGGGTCTGGTCTGTTGGCGTCAATTTCATGGCTGTCGGCAATAACCTGACCGGTGGTATTGTCTATAACAAGGAAAGTGGGCGCTCCAACAGCAAGAATGATAATCTGATGGCGAACATCAGTTATCGTTTCTAATTGCTGATAGTATCTTCCGGAAATCAAGAGCCGCAGCGTATCGCGGCTCTTTTTATTGTAAACCGTGTCTGTGACGACGATGGCGATCCGACAAACCAGGGTGTTCGTACATTCCAACGAGCCGGATGATTGGGCAGAAACGCTCATCGGCAGGTTGTTTCGTCCGTTGACAGAGGAATTCTCTGCTGATCTCGCGTGGTTTTGGTTCTCGCGTTATCGTTTACCTGCTGTAGAGTCTGGTGATTGTGATATTGGCCGCATCCCCCCCGAGTATAAGGCACCTATCCAGGGTGAGGACGTTGCTTCCCATCGCAGTATGCGTTTTCGTTATGCCATTGCTGACGAGAGCCATGCACGATTTGAAGAGCGCATCCAGCAGGGTGTGCTAGCGCATGGTTACTGTATCTCGGATTGCAGGCCGTATGATGATGTGGCGGATACCGGGGGGAGGCGTTTTCTTGGGGTAGAGAATAATCTGTCGGGTCGCGCACAGCAGCGCGCCCAATTGGTAACGCAATTTTATATGCTAACCTCGAGATTGGTGATCGATGCCTTGGTGGGCCCAGACAAAGAGGGTCGCTATCGTTTAGAAACCAACGAGGACACCCTACAGAACCCGGCGGGTTCGACCTTTCAATCCTTGTTACATCTATTTTGTAATATTACGGATGTGCCGACCGACGTCTATATCTTTCGCAAGGAAGGACTCAATATACTCGGTTGCGGAACCTTTATGCACCCTCCCCCTGCCCCACCGGGCGGCTGGGATGATTCAACTGCCTATCCGATCTGGTTTTAGGTATTGGGGTGCTTCAGATGTGGCCCGATGTCTGCTGCGATGCTGGCAATGACTGGCCCCCAATCGCCTAAGCGAGATTGGCGAAATAGTCGTGCAGAAGGATACCACGGGGTATCCTCTCGGTCTAATAGCCACCGCCAATCCGAGTTGACCGGCAATACTATCCAGACCGGTTTGCCGAGAGCGCCCGCCAGGTGCGCGACGGCAGTATCCACCGAGATGACGAGATCCATATTCTCGATCAGTGCTGCGGTATCTGAGAAATCGCGCAATTGATTGCCGAAGTGGCGAATCTCTTGGTGACTCTCTAGGGCGGTTTGGTCAGTCGGGCGAATGTCTCTTTGAAGGCTGATAAATTGTGCTCGGTCGCTCTGCAGATTCGCAAAGGTTGCGAGGGGGATGGAGCGATTGCGATCATTTGCGAAATCGGCATTACCAGACCAGGCAAGGCCGATGCGGGGCAGAGTTGTTGCGCCGAGGATGTTTCTCCAGTGAGATACACGCTCGGTATCACATTCCAGATAACGCGAACCCGTCCACATTGCCGGAATGTGCGCGAGATCGGTATGCAACGCAAGCGGTAGACTCATGATAGGGCAATGATAATCAAAGGGGGGCAGCGCCTCGCCGCGAGCCAATACAACACACCCCAAACCAAGTAGGGCTGGCTTTAGCTCGGGTTGAACCTCTATGATGACTGTCGCGCCCAAGGCGGCCACTTGACTTCCGTAACGACAGAATTGGATGGTATCGCCAATACCCTGCTCGGCATGGAGCAGAATTGTTTTTCCGAGTAATGATTCCTTTCCTAACCAGAGTGGCTCGGGAAAGATCTTTTGTGCATCGCGGTATTGGCTTGTCTGCCAGCGCCATTCAAATTCTTCCCAGCCCCGCGCAAAATCTCCCAACAAGAGCCGCGATAAACTGACATTGAGGTGGGTACTGGCATCGTCCGGTGCGACGCGGAGCGCTTCTTCATAACTGGCCAATGCCTCTATATTCCGGTTGAGACTGCGCAGCAGATTACCGCGATTATTGAGCGCACCGGCATGGGTTTGGTGGAGCGCTAAGGCCTGATTAAAACATATTAGCGCTTCTTCAAAGCGCTCGGCCTTTTGCAAGGCCATCCCACGATGATTAAAGATCTCGGCGGAATCCGGAGACTCTCCAAGCGCCTCATCAAGGTTTGCCAGTGCTTCATCCATGCGTCCTAATTTCAGCAACGCTACGCCTCGGTTGCTGTGCGCCATTCCGCTATCGGAACTCAGAGCCAATGCCTTGTCGATGCTCTGAATGGCCTCCAGGTTGCGCCCTAGGTGTTGCAGGGCCAATCCATAATTATTATAGGCCTCGGCATAATCTGGCTTGAGGGCAATCGCCCGCTCGAAACTCGCCAATGCCTCTGGGTATTTCCTAAGAACCAAGAACGAAATGCCACGATTATTATAGATAGCCCCATGGTTGGGCAGGAGGGTAATGGCCTGGTCAAAGTTCGCGATGGCTTCCTGATGTTGACCTAGTTTTTGTAGAGAGATGCCGCGATTGTTGTAGGCAAGGCCATTGTTATGCGCCGCCTCAATCGCCCGATCGAAGCTCGTGATTGCCTCGCGATGTTGCCCAAGATTCTGTAGGGCAATACCGCGATTACAATGGGCATCCGCATAACCAGGCATAAGGGCAATGGCGCGGTCAAAGCTTTTGATGGCAAGTTCCGATTTCCCGAGGTTAATATAGGCGAGGCCAAGATTAAAATGGGCGACCGGATGATCTTGATTCTCGCCAATCGCACGGGTGGTTATCTCAATGGCCAGTTCGGTGCGACCAGAATGTAGGTAGAGATGTCCTAGGCACAACAAGGTATCAAAATGCCTCGAGTGCGCCTGTAATATCTCGCGATACCGAGATTCTGCCTCACTCAGTTTCCCCTGTTCGTGCAGACGAAGCGCCGCAGCAAAGCGCTGACCTAGCGCATTGGTTTGTTCAGCGTGACCGTGCTTTTTTATATTTCTGTGTGATTTCTTTTTGACCATGAGAATTGGTAGGATGTGGTTCTCGAGTAAGACAAGGTGGCGGAGTGAATCATGCTGTGGTTACGGGATAGGGTGCTCGTGCGATTTGTCCTGTTGTGCGGAGGCGTTTTTATCCTTTTGCTGGGGGGGTGCGCAGGGCCTGATTCTTTTGGTGGAACGCGGGCAGCCGTTAGTGCTTGGGCGGAGGCAAAAGGTTTTGTGGTCGAGGAGGTTCTGGCTCAGCCATTTGCGTTATTGCGGGCCACGCGCATTGTGGCAAGAAATGCGGGGATAATCACGATATACATTGAGGGTGATGGCGCACCCTGGCCGTCACCGTGGTATCCGCCGCACGATCCGACGCCGATCAAGCCGATTGCCTTGGCGCTTGCCGCTGCTGACCCGACTGCGGCGCTGGCATACTTTGGCCGACCGTGCCAATATCTTAGCAGAGAAGCCTTGTCCGCGTGTTCGCGAGCGTACTGGAGTACGCGACGTTTTGCGCCAGAGGTAATCGCCGCCTACGACAATGCCATTGATGAACTAAAAAAAGCAAGTGGTACAGAACGGTTACGACTGGTGGGTTATTCTGGGGGCGGCGTTATTGCGACAATGCTGGCGGCACATCGGCGCGACGTGGTATTACTGGTCACGGTGGCAGCCCCTTTGGCGGTGGCGGAATGGGTTAGAGTGCATGGATTATCCCCCCTCACCGGATCGCTAGACCCGGATACGATCAGCGCCGGATTGCCGCCAAGCGTACATTGGGTTGGTGATCATGACCGAGTTGTCCCGAGCAGCATTATTGAACATTTTATTGCGCGGCACGGTGGGCGCAGGAACATCGCGCCAGGCTTTGATCACGAATGTTGCTGGTCTGAACATTGGGCGAGTATCATTGCAGAAATCTATTCTGAGGAACGTATGAAATGAAGAAGATTCGATTCCTTGTGCTGCTTGTCTTTGCGGGGCTTACGTTTAGCAGTGTGGCGATGGGCCCACCCGTGATGCGTCCCCCCTCTTTTGTTGGCGGGGTTCCGGGTATGGCCCAGATGCAGTCCATCATCCTACAACGCCACCAGGCCCGTACCCTGTTATATCGCGAGGCATTGGAAGAGCTGCATAATAACCCCGCCGCTGCTGATGTGCCGGAATGTCCGCCTGGCGCACCTCCTGAATCGTTTTGTCTGCGTCGCCCAGAGGCGGCAACCGCAACGCCCCGAGAAAAGGTTGCCGTAGCAACACCACCGCCAGTGACCAAAGCGGAAACGCCAGCGCCTGAGGAAGAGGAAGCGCCACCCCCAAAGGCCAAACCAAAGGCACTACAAGCGAAGTCTGCTGCGTCACGTCCTACAGCGCCAAAAGAAAAACCGCAAGCAGCCGCCCGAGCAGACTCACAAGATCCAGAGGCCCAAGAAGAGGCTGTGCGTCCCGAGGCGAAAATCGAAACGCCTAAACCAACCGTGCACGAGGAGATTGCAAGTACTGAGGCCAGAATAGAAACGCCTAAACCAACCGCACCAGAAGAGTCGTCAAGCCCACAAACCCAAGCGGAGGCAGCGACCACCAAAAAGACACGCCACTACCGTGCTCTTTTGTTTGGTGATAATGCCTACAAGGCCCCTATTCCTGCGCTGGATACGCCGATTGGTGATGTGGATGGAATTGCCGAGATCCTGCAGGCGAATCTTGGGTACGAACCAAGGGTTGTTCACGATGCAAGCAAGGCGAAGATTATCGAGGAAATCAATAAGATTGCTGCAGAAACAAAACCAGAGGACAGCGTATTATTGCTTTATGCGGGCCATGGTTATCTGGATGACACCACCAAGACCGGTTACTGGATCCCGGTTGATGCTAGCGCATCCAGCGCCAAAGGCTGGGTATCCAACAATGATGTGGCAAAATTGCTAAGTGCCATCCCGGCGTACCAATTGATTTTGGTTTCTGATAGTTGTTTTTCTGGGTCATTAACCCGGGAAGAGAAGGTTACCAGTAAGACTACAGAAAATATCGAAGACATCATCAATCATCGTTCGGTTTTGGCGTTTTCCTCTGGCGACGAAGAACCAGTTTCTGACGAAGGCAAGGAAAATCATTCTATCTTTGCATGGAATCTGATCCAGGCGTTAAAAAAGATTACTGCCACAACGCATGGCTATGACATTTATCAAATTGTCTACACCGGCGTCAAAGCCAGCTATCCGCAATCTCCGCAGTATGGCGCGGTATTAACGGCTGGCCATAAGGAAGGTGGGGATTATCTATTCGCAAAGCACGACCAGACGCCATAAACGATAGTGAGGGCGCGCACGGTGTTCACGCTGTCAGTTTGCGCGAAGGGGGTAGGTGTTGACCACGGGCTGCAAGCTAATGTTGTAACCAGAGATTATTCTCTTGTGAATATTCACGCACGGGTAGACCCGCATGGTGCATAGTGGTATTCTGGGTGTACGTGGCGCGCGGAGCCCTAAAAGTTTTGGGTATGGGCAGTCAAGCGCCTAGTCTGTGGTGTTTTGGTTAGCACCTGCCACAGGATGAGCGATCTACGGATGCGGCTCGCAAAGCGCCTCCGCAGTTGTCCCACGATGCCGTTCAGAGGCCCATGTCAATCGGCCACCCTATCATTAAGGTGGTCTGCGTGTGGCCTAACAACCTGAAAATCCGAGGAGATTTACTACGATGAAGAAAATTCTTGCAGTAGCTGCCATTGTATCACTTGCCATGACCTCTGCTGCCTTCGCGGAGCGTGATTCTTCAGCCGGTGGTCCGGCGACCAAGATCGAGAATAGTGTGCTCGATACCCACGTCAAGGCAGATGAGATCAAGGCCAGCGGTCATTCCAAGGTAGAGGCGGGCGAGATTGAAGTGGGCCGTGGCACCAAGGTTGAGAACAGCCGGATCAGCACCGACGTCAAGCTGGGCAAGGTCAAGACCAGTGACCACGCCGAGGTTGAGGCGGGTGGGGTCAAGCTCCATTAATTAGGTACTCGTGTTAGTACCAGATGTGGTGCCCTCTTCTCCTCTGCGAGAGGAGGGCATGATCTTTGGTGGGTGGCTGTTCGTGATCTGTCCTGTTTTCTAGGAGGCTCCATGAAGAAACGATTTGTCTCAGTAGCCCTCTGTGCCGTCGGCGTTGTCGGTGTCATTGGCGCGGTGCCCATTGCGATTGCTGATAATAAATATGAAGAATCCAAGGTGATGAATCGTGCCGCAATCCAGGGGCAAAACAAGGGTTACAGCACAAACAAGCAATACACCTACATTGATGACAAGGAAGTAAAGAAGCAGATTGATGAGGCGAAGAGAAGCCACAAAGATAATGTGGAGATAGGGCATACAACCGTCGGGGCGAACGTAAAAGATGCCGAGGTCGTGGTAAAAACGCATCAAAACATCGACCTTCATGCCAAAAAGCTAGGTATTGGTACGGTTGATGTGGAGGGTAAGTCAACAGGTAGGCACGTCCAGTCGATTGTCGATGATTCGGGCAGCGTCAATACTCGTGGGGGTTGGTAGTTGGTTTTTTGTGGCCAGCCGCTTCGATTCAGGGTGGCCTGATCCTAAGATAAAGAAGAATACACTTGAGGACTTGCAAATGACCGAGAGGACTTCCACCGCGAAGTGGGCAATGAGTCTGGCGACTGCGCTTGCTGTTTCAGCCTGTGTCACGGATATGCCAAAGCCGGATGAGAACTTTAAAGAGGCTGCCATCCCGGCGACGCGGACGACGGCATTCGATAACGTAATGTACGATTTCGGCAAGCTGTTGATCACCTATACTGGGAGCACGGCGAATTTTAAGCCGATATACATCCAGAGCAAGTCGATCAGCAATAGCACCGGCAGCCAGACCGGACTTCCCGGTGATCTTACGCAGATGGTCTCGACTGCGATCGGTCAGGTTGGTGCGCCATTGGTCTATGTCCCCTACGACCCGTCTTATGAGCTCAACGAGAAGAATACCGGGCACAGAAGCTTCAGCCGGATAGACCCTGAGGTTGTCTTGAGTGGAGCCATTACGGAATACGATCAAGATACGACCTCTACTAGCCAGGGGACAAACGTCGGTATCGCGCCCCCTATGGGTGGTAAGGTACAGCCAAATGCTGATTACAGTAACAGCAAGACAAGTGGTGTCTCGCGGCTGACCCTCGATTTCTCGGTGCTCGACTACCGAACCCAAACGGCGCTAGGGCCGCCGGTCTCTAATACGATTACGATTACGAAAAATACCCAGGACAAGAGCATTGCCTTTTCGATATTTGGCGTCAGTCTAGGCGTGAATGGCGCGGTTACCCAAAACCAGGGGGTACACGCTGCTCTGCGACAACTGGTGAACGTCAGCATCGTTCAGGTGTTGGGTAAGTATTACGGTGTCCCGTACTGGCGGGTGTTCCCCGGTGGTCAGGTTGACAAGCGCATGTCTGACGAAACCTTGGCGCAGGTCGCAAGCGAGGGACGTCTGAAGAAACTTCAGGGTTGGTTGATCCGTTATGGTAAATACCCCGAAACCTACCCGAATACGGAGCAGGGCGTCCTGGAGCAACTGCGTCAGGTTGGGGCCGAGAGTGGAAAAAATTATAACTTCGCCTCTCTTGATTCCATACCGGACGACACGCTGCTGTCCATCTACTATGACACCCCGTTTGGGTTCGCTCGGTCACAGTATTTGGAGATGAAAAAGAACAATACGGTTATCGCGGCGAAACAGACGCAAGCAGGTGGCCTGGCGGTCACTACCGACAGCAGCGAGTACAATGTTCGTGGCAACATGGAGGTTACGGTCGCGCCTTCCTCTGATGGTTATCTGTATTGTTTCTGGGAGCAAGGGAGTGGGACAAGTATCAGGGTCTTCCCTAACCGGTTTAAACCCCGCGCCCTCGTGAAGGGTGGTGATACGGTGACGATCCCAGACTCATCAATGCCGTTTCGCATGAAATTCGATACCGCTCATACCACAGAGAAGGTTGGCTGTTTCCTTTCGGCTGCGGATCTGCAGTCTAAATTGCCCCCGAACCTGGCGCACGACCTAGAAGATATGCGTGGGGTCAAGATGGGTGACATTGATGCCCAGATGAGACGGCTTGACCCGGCGATCCAATCACAGGTTCGTTCGGTCACTGTTCGCTAGCGGTACGGTATGTGTACGTTTGGGAACCTCCACGACACTGGAGGTTCCCGGTAGTATCAACCGGAGGGTGTGCGCATGAGACTTTTCGCTAGAAGACCTATGGCGTCACTCGTGTTGATCGTGGGAACAGCGGTACTGTTGGGGGGGGCGGTTGCCTTAGCAGACGTGTGTTCCGATGGTTCTGGTTCGCTTGTGATTGGTGGTGGGGGTGCGAATTCTTCTGTAGGACGTCAGAACCGGTTGTCATCGTCTAACGTAGACGCCTGTCCTGAAAACGTATCGAAGATCGTGCGAACGGGACAGGTCTTCGAGCAGGCCGGCGACCTCTCCAAGGCGGAAGCCCTCTACAAGGCTGCCGCCTCGTCTGCGGAGAGCACTACCATGGAAAAGGTTGTTGCCTTGGACAAATTGGCCGAGGTGTATGAGAAAGAAGGGCACTACAAAGAGGCTCGAGCGACCTACGCCTCCGCGTTAAAGCTCCTGCGCACGGGGTCGAACAGGAGCGCCTCGCAGGAATTCGTCGATAGGAGCGCCTCAAAGATTGAGGCCGGAGACTCAAAGCTTGGCAAATACTTTGCCGACAGGATGGAGGAGATTCTCCTCACGATGCAAAAGAAAGAAGAAAGAACCCGTGTGTATGGGCCAAGCGATCCTGAGCCACCCCACTCCTCGAACATCGAAATGCAGCCGCCCGGTGATCCGAAGCCGCGCACCTGGTAGGTTGAGGGCGGTGTTTCTTGTAAGATACAGTAGATGAGAGCAATGCCGATTTCTTTTCCATCAGTCGCTTTTTCTTTATAGGGGGACGCCAATGAATGTCTTGTTGCGTGTTGTATCGCTGTCGTTAGTAACCTTTTTCCTTGGAGGGCCGTTGCCAGATGCCTGGGCTGGCGGTACCACGCTTTATCAAGATGCGCCGAGCCCCTCCGAGGTGCTAGAGGCTCTGGGAGAGAAACCCTTAAAGACACGCTCTATTTTTGGGTTGCCCGAGAAAAAGACACGCTCCATAGAGATCTCCGAACCTGCTGAGTCGGGGGATTCTAACGGCTCAGCCGCCTCTGCCCCACAAGCGTCCGAAGAGGCATCCGAGGCTCCAGCGCCGAGACCTCGCCACCAAGCCGCGAGCAAGAAATACAAGGTCGCTTTCCCGTTGACCTTCAAGAAGGGGTCGAGCGCCCTGACGGCTGCCTCGGAGCGTTACCTGGACACGATGGTTGCTGCTTTGCAGCAAAAACCGAACATGACCATCCACATCAGTGGCCATACTGATATTACCGGACGAGAGGCGACCAATGAGGTGTTGTCTGCCAACCGAGCGGTTGCAGTGAAGGAGTATTTGGTCAGCA
>CAIRSR010000089.1 GCA_903881315.1 uncultured Thiotrichales bacterium
GGTAAGGCCGCTATCGTCCGCACCCATCCCTTCCTGTGTAACCAGGAAGGCGTGGATATGATCCAGGCCGATATCGAAAAAGAAGGCGTCACCCGTGTCGTGATCGCCGCGTGCTCGCGACGCGCCAAGACCGAGGCGTTTCGCTTCGATACCGTCGCCGTTTCCCGCGCCAACCTCCGCGAAGGGGTAATCTGGGTGCGCCCAGACACCAAAGACGCCAAAGAAACGACGCAAGAGATGGCCGAGGATTACCTGCGCATGGCATGCGCCGAAGTCCGGCGGATGACGCTCCCCACCGCAAACCCGAAGGCCGTCCTCAACCGGCAGATCCTGGTGGTTGGTGGTGGTGTCAGCGGCATGACCGCCGCACTTGAGGCAGCCCAAACCGGCTACGCAGTCACCATCGTCGAGAAGACCGATCGCCTCGGTGGCTGGGCGGGTCGTCTCTACAAACGCGTCGCGGATCGCCACCCGTTCACCGATCCTGCTGACACCGGTGTTGCCGCGATGAGCAAGGCGATCGAGGCCAATGCCAAGATCACCGTTCACCTAAACGCCACCGTGACCCGCACCAGCGGTGCCCCAGGGCGGTTCGAGGTTGAGATCACCGCTGACGGCAAGACAACGACCGAGACCTTTGGTGCCATCATCCAAGCCTCTGGTTTTATGCGCTACCCTCTTGCCAACCTGCCCGAGTTGGGCGGTGGGTCACTGAAGGATGTGGTCGACCAAGCAGGCCTCGAAGAACTCGCGATTGCAGCGGCAGGCGGCCCCATCAAGCGCCCCTCCGACAACAAGGAAGTCCGTAGCGTTGCCTTCGTCCAATGCGCCGGACAGCGCTCCGACAAGACAGGGCATCTCCCCTACTGCTCGGGCTTCTGCTGCACGACCTCGATTAAACAGGCGATGTACTTCAAGGATCGCAACCCCGAGATTGACACGGTAGTGCTCTTCTCCGACCTGCGCACCCCGGGCGCTGCTGGTGAGGATTTCTACCGATCCGGTCAGCGCAAGGGGGTCACCTTCGCCAAAGGCACGGTAAGCACCGTGACGCAGGGCGCTTCTGGCCCGGTGGTGCAGTTCCAAGACGAGATCCTGAATGACCAGGTGAGTATGCCGGTCGATCTCGTGGTTCTCGCCACGGGTCAGGTTGCCAACGCTGGCATCAACATCGACGCCGTACCAGAGGCTGCGGAACAGGCTACCGATGCGGGCCAAAAGGTCTCGATCCTAAACCTGACCTATCGCCAAGGCGCGGATGTCCCTCAGCTTCGTCACGGGTTTGCCGATTCTCACTTCATCTGCTTCCCCTACGAGACCCGTCGCACCGGCATCTACATGGCGGGCCCAGTACGCCGCCCGATGGATATTGCCCAGGCCATGGAAGACGCAACCGGTGCCACCCTCAAGGCGATCCAGACCATCGAAAACGCCGGGCTCGGACGCGCCGCGCACCCGCGTGTCGGCGATCTTTCCTTCCCAACCTTCCGCCGCGAAGGTTGTACGCAATGCAAGCGTTGTACCGTAGAGTGTCCGTTTGGTGCCATCGACGAGGACGAGCAGCGTTATCCGCAGTTCAACGAGGCCCGTTGTCGCCGTTGCGGAACCTGCATGGGTGCTTGTCCGGTGCGCGTCATCTCCTTCGAGAATTATTCGGTCGAGACGGTGGGGCAACAGGTCAAGTCCCTGGAAATACCAGACGAGTTTTCTGGTAAGCCGCGTGTCTTGGTTCTTGCCTGTGAGAATGACGCCTATCCCGCCATGGACATGGCCGCGCAGAACCGCATCGAATATAGCCCGTACGTTCGCGTCGTACCAGTGCGCTGCTTAGGCTCGGTAAACACCATCTGGCTCAATGACGCACTCAATAACGGCTATGACGGCGTGATGTTGATGGGGTGCCAGAAAGGGGAGAATTACCAGTGCCACTTTGTGAAGGGTTCCGAGATGGCGCACTATCGCGTGAGCAAGATTGGCGACACCCTGAAGGGCATGAACCTCGATACCGAGCGGGTGGCCACCTACGAGGTTGCTATCACCGACATCCATCGGGTTCCCAAGCTCATTAACGACTACCTTGCCATGATCGAAAAGATCGGCCCAAGCCCCTTCAAGGGCTTCTAGGAGAAGCGCATGAACGAACCGAATCAAACGGCACCGGGAACGTACCGTGGCAATTTTCTGAGGGAGGTCGAGGCCAACGTCGAGGAAGGCGAGTGGGTCAAGATGTGTATGCAGTGCGGGGTATGCGCGGGTTCGTGCCCGCTCGGCCCGTATTGGGAGCACCCGCCCCAGGAGATCTTCATGATGATCCGTGCGGGCAAGCGCGAAGAGGTGCTTTCGTCCTCTTCCATGTGGATGTGCACCTCTTGTTACAACTGCCTGGTGCGCTGCCCCCGCGAGTTGCCCATCACCCACATCATGCACGGGCTTGCCACCTATGCAAAACGCCTGGGGATGGAACCGAAGCAGGCCCCGATGACGCCCCGTTTCGCCCAAAAGTTCTGGGATAACCTCACTGCCACCGGGCGCGTCAATGAACTGAAGCTTGGGCTCGCGCTGTACTTTATCAATGGCGTCGCTGAAGGCGTCCAGACATCGATGAAGATGCAAGACATCGGTCTTGGGATGCTGAAAACGAAACGCATGAGCCCCTTCGAGATTCTAGGGGGGCATGGGGTCAAGGATCGGGCAGGGTTCCACGCCATGCTGAAAAAGGCCGAGGAAATCGAGTTGGCGAAGATTGCCAAAAACAAAGCGGCGGGGGTCTGATAATGACCAAGAAAGATTATTCCTTTTATCCTGGATGCTCCTCTCAGAAAGGCGCATCGGCATCCAATTGTACGACCTCGATCAACGCGATCTGTGACGTATTAAAGATCCAGTTGAACGAGATCCCCGATTGGAATTGTTGCTCGGCATCGATTGGCTATGCCGGTGGTGGAGAACTGCCACGGCTTGCCTTATCGGCACGCAACCTGGCACTGTCCGAGCGGCACAATCCAGGGCAGGATATCGTCGCCACTTGCGCCGCCTGCTGGCTGTCCACCCGCGAAACCAAGGATCGTTTGGCGCATGACAAACAGCTCTTTGCCGAGGCCAATACGGCATTAAAGGAAGCCGGACTCACCCTCGAAAACAAGACCCCAGTGCGGCACATGGTCGAGGTGCTGATCGAGGATTTTGGTTACGACGCGCTGAAAGCCCACGTCAAGAAACCGCTCACTGGTATTAAGATTGCCGGTTATGTTGGCTGCCAGACCAATCGTCCCTTTGGTATCAATGGGGAGTCCTTCGAGAATCCCATCTATCTCGACAAAATCACCGAGGCAATGGGTGCAACGCCGGTTGAGAATTACGAGAAGAAGGTTTCTTGTTGCGGCGGGGCGCTTGCCTTCTCGGAGCCTGAAAAGAGTTACGCGCTCATCAAGGACATCATTGAGGCGGCTTACGATGGTGGTGCCGACATGATTGTCACCCCCTGCCCTGTGTGTCAGATGAACGTAGAGGTATATCAGGGCCTAATCAATAAGCAGTATGGAACAAAGTTCAACATGCCGGTGGTTTATTATTCAAGCCTGATGGCAGTTGCCTACGGTAAATCTGGTCGGGAGGCGGGGCTAGATGGCCAGGTAATTCGGGCCAAGCAGCTCGATGAACTTGCCGGATAGGGAATACTAGCCGCAGAGCATCTTCAGAAAAGCCTCGACCGGAGCAGTAGGTCGGGGCTTTTTTATCAGTACACCTCTCGACAAAAACTAACCAATCTCATCGATATTACGTCTACCACTGGACATCGTGACATGAAACCGTTCGTCTGGAGCACACAATACGAGACCGGACTAGAGACGATTGATAGTCAGCATCTCGTCTTGGTAGAACAGATCAATAATATCGCCATACTGCTCTCAGACGCGCAGGATGTCCACACGGAGATCCTTGCCAAGACACTCCCTACCCTGGTCGAATATACCAAATTTCATTTTGGCGAAGAAGAAACGCTCATGGAACTCGCCGGCGTATATCCCCCTTTTGCCGAGCACCATAAGGCGCAGCACGCCAGTTTTATTGCAGAGATAGACCTCTATAATCGATCCGTACACAGCGGCAATATGAATTATCAGCGTCTCCTCACCTATCTCATCGACTGGTTGGCGTATCACATACTGGGCGTTGATCATGCCCTCGTAAAACAGATCAAATTGATAGAATCTGGCGTTACCCCAGAACAGGCCTATCTCTCTAGTATGCAGAGCGTGACAGAACGGCACATGGTTGATCCGTTCCTGCGGGCGCTAGATGGCCTCTTCCGTGAGGTATGTCGGCGCAACCAAGAACTATCCGAGCTTAACAAGTCGCTCGAATCCAAGGTCTCTGAACGGACAATCGCCTTACGTAACGCCAACGAGCGATTAGAACACATGGCGTTCACCGATGCACTCACCGGCATATCGAACCGCCGCCATATTATGGCGCGACTCGCCAAAGAATTCGCCGTCTCGGTTACGAACAACGCCCCTCTCTCGTGTCTGCTGATTGACGCCGATGGTTTCAAGAAGATCAACGACACCTACGGACACGATGCCGGAGACATCGTTATTAAACAATTGGCACAAAGGCTAGTACACTCTGTTAGAACCGATGATTTGGTCGGAAGATTAGGTGGCGATGAATTTTTTATTATTCTTCCCAATACGGATCGAAGAGGAGCAAGCCATATTGCAGAGATTATAAGAAACGCAGTCGCAACCCTCTATGTCCCCGTAAGCGGCGGCGGCTGGAAGGGCAGCATCAGTATTGGCGTGGCGTCACGAAACGCAACAACAAACACCCACGAAGACCTAGTGAAGCTAGCAGACCAGGGCGTCTACCTCGCCAAGAATAACGGTCGGAACTGCGTTGCTATTTCAGAATGGCCGTAACGCTCTCAAAGAGAGATATTTATATCAGGCGGCCCTTCATAGACACTAAAGCCATTCTTATGGGCTTTCTTGACATCATACATGGCATTATCTGCCAAGATCATTAGCGTCTCTGGTTCGCTACTGTGCAGCGGAAAGAAACTGATACCGACGCTGGCGCTAACATGATAACTATTTTCCCCCGAGACAACCGGGGCCGCGATTGATTTGATTAGTCTATCCGCAACGATGCGGATGTTATTGCCGGTGACACCATCAAAGACTATCGCAAATTCATCACCGCCAATCCTCGCCACAACATCGCTGCCCTTCCTGAGATGAGATTGGATACGCCGCCCAATCTCAACCAACAGAAAATCACCAGCCGCATGACCAAACGTGTCGTTCACTTCACTAAAACCATCTAGATCGATGAACATTAACGAAAACTCGACCTGCTGGTTATCGCGCAACAGGCTCGCCTTCTGGTTTAGAAACTCCATAAACGATGAACGGTTCAAAAGCCCCGTGAGCGGATCATGGGTTGCGATATGTTTTAATTTTTCATCCGCAACCTTCCTCTCGGTAATATCAACGCCCGTACAGATGATAAATTTTGATTTAAACCTCTCGTGCGTTGACAATCGATTCCATTCGACAAATCTATTATGCCATTCAATCAAGCGCGTGGCACCTTGCTTGGTCACCAAGAAGCTTTCGTGATGGTTCTCCAGGTGCTGGGCAGATAATCCCTCAAGCGCCCCCTGTACGTCCTGCCTTTCTTCTGGAACCAGCAGAAAATCCCACAGTTGATTACCAATCACTTCTTCTTCGGTATAGCCAGTAGTCGCCTGACAGGTTTTATTGAAGATGACTACCCGCCCATGGGTATCAACCACAAGGATCAATGTCTTAGTAACATCAAGGATAATCTTCGAGAAATCCTTCTCGTCCTGCAGAATATATTCGATCCTTCTAAATTCAATCAGGTTGGCTAGCGTGTTGGCGATGATAACAAAGAACGCTTCTTCGTCCTTATCTGGGACATACCCATCCTTTACATACAGCGTAATGAGCCCCAATAATTCGTCCTTAGACATAATGGGGATGCAATAGTGACCATGCGCATGGATCCCGTTGTAGGTAATCTCGTGCCGCTCGTCAAAATGCGGGAAGAACAGCATGGTTCGCGCCTCAGCAGCACGCCCACACAGGCATTGACCGAGGGCAACCTTTTTACATTGCGTCTGCAGGCTCGTGTGGATATTCTGGTGAGAGATCATATCCAGGGTCTTATCTTCCTGATTGAACAGGAAAACAACCCCCTTTTGCTCCACAGCAATCCACGGCAATTTGAGAAGGACGTTAAGGGCAAACTCCAATTGCCTTTCCATAGACATCTTGGTTACCGCGCTTTTCAACAGCGCATTGATCGCAATACGCGACTGGGTGGCACGCAATTCACGCAGTTCCGTATCGGTTCTAACGCGCTCTTGCTCTACTCGCAAATGAATATTTTTGATCCCGTCACCGAGATCTCGAACGAGATCTGCCAGGATGTCTACCTGCTCCGTACCAAAATCGCCCGCATTTACCGAATAAAGACTAATCGCACCAAACACCCGTGTCCCAATGATAATTGGGATGGCAATCGACGAAGCATAGGAACGAAGCAATGCCTCGGCCCGCCACGGTAAAAACGCATCCGATGTTTCTATGTTTTGGCAGACTGCGGGTTTCCTATCGCGGATAGCCGTGCCAGATGGCCCATGCCCCCTTTCTACATCATCCCAGGTAACCGCAACCGTTTCGAGATAACCATCCTCCGCGCCATACTGCGCAATCGGCAGCACCGACTTCTTCGCATCGTATTCCGCCCGGCCAATCCAGCACATCCGGTACCCACCCGTCACCACAAATATCCGACAAACCTCCTCAAGAAGCTCTTCCTCCGTAGTAGCCGACAAGATTGCCTTGGTAATACCACGCAGTACATCTAACGGCTTACGAACCGAAGAAAGCATACTCACCCCCACCCGCACAAAGAGATAGTACGAACCACTACCCACTATTGGACATGTAGAGGCATTTTACACGAAGACGATTGGATGTGTTACAAAATGATGACAAACTAGAAAGACAGACACACTACACCACAAAAAAATAGGACAACGACCAGCGAGCGTAATGACAATCATGAGTTCTATAAAACTCCCTAATTTCTTATTACATAAGCCCCTCCTCTATGAGGCTAATTAGGGGAACGCAGAACTGCCCACGCCAAACCAAATTACAACAAACCCACGCACTCGTCAGCAGCGGAACTCGTCGCCTCACTATCCTTGCCCCTCAAGTCGCTACGCGCCGATCACCCAAGGTCGTGATCGCCTGGTCTCTCGTCCTCAGCCAGCGTCAGCACCAAGAACGGGTAGGCGCAACATCACCCGCAGACCACCACCATCCGCATTGCTAGCAGCAATAGCGCCGCCGTGCGCCTCCACCGCCCGAGCGCTAATCGCAAGACCCAAACCATAGCCACCGCTGCTGCGATCGCGCGCCTCGCCAACCCGCATGAAAGGCTGGAACAGACGCGCCAACTCCTCCTCGGGCACCCCCGGGCCATAATCACGCACCTCTAGCAAAGCCATGCCGGTGGCCGAGTCTGCAGCCAATGTCATCTCCACAGACGTTCCCATGGCCGTGTGACGCACCCCGTTGCGCACCACATTCTCAACCGCAGCCCGCAATAAAGCCGGATCGCCCTGCACAGTAACCGACTGATGTATGGCGAGCGTCACCCCCTTTCCTTTGGTCTCCGCCTCGAAGAGAGCATCTTCCGCGATCGTTTGCAGGAGTTCGGTGAGGGACACCGCCTGTCGTTGGCGGTGCGTCCGCCCTTCTTCTAGGCGGGCTAGGGTTAAGACACTACCAACCAATGACTCCAAGCGGTCGGCCTCCTGGGCAATACGCGCCAGGGCAGCCACGGGGTCAAGCTTGCGCTGCGCGAGCTCCAACGCCACGCGCAACCGCGCCAAGGGCGAGCGCAATTCGTGGGAGACATCCTGCAACAAGCGGCGCTGCGCCTCGAGCAGGTCGCGCACCCGCGCCGCCATGGTGTCGAAGTCGCGCCCCAAGGCCGCCACCTCGTCGTGGCCGCGCCCACCTACCCGCACGGTCAGATCACCTGCCGCCAATGCCTGGGCCGCCCTTCGCAAACGACGCACTGGGCGCGTGAGTAGTGCTGCAAGCGCTAGGCAGACCAGCCCGCTCACCCCAATCGCAATGACGAGCAGGATGGCCGGAGACAGCACATGATCGGGGTGGACGTGAACAAATGCCGCAAGATAGGTGTTAGGATTACTGTTCGGGATTACACGAACCACCGCAAACAGATGCGGGTGCAATTGATGCGCACCCGGGGTTAATCCCTGGGCGCACTGCTCCCGCAGGCGCGGGGGGATGATCTGATTTGGCAGAGGCAGGTAATCCGCGCCAAGCAGCAACAACGGCATCCGTTCATCCCGCGCCCCGAGCCAGCGCTGCACAGCGGGTAGGCCCTCGTTGGCTAACAGGGTTGCTGCTGTCTCTGCGTAGGCCTCTAGCTGGTGAGTGGCCACCTCCACGGCATCAGCACCCGACAGTCGCTCGGCGGCAAACATCGCCCCCCCGAGCAACAGCGCCGCCAGCCAGAAAGACAGGAATATCTTGCTAAATAGGGAACCCATCAGCGCGCCACGTATTGATAGCCAGCCCCGCGCACCGTCTGGATACGCGGCGAACCATCCGGTAGCTGGCCGAGTTTGCGCCGAATCTGGGTGATGTGGGTCTCAATCCGTCGATCGAAGGCCCCGAGACTCCGCCCCAGGCCTTCCTCGGCGAGAACCTCCCGCGACACCACACGCCCAGCCTCCCGCACCAACAACGCCAGGAGGTTAAATTCCGCACCGGTTAATCCTATCGGGAGCCCCCCCACCGAGACCCGGCGTCGCGCCACATCCAGCGCCAGGTCACCGATCTGCAGGGGCTGGGACAATGTCGCTTCCCCGCCGTGACGACGCAACAACGCCCGCAAGCGGGCCACCAACACCCGCGCACTACACGGCTTGGCTACGTAGTCATCCGCGCCTAACTCTAACCCCACCACGGTATCCGTATCCTCACCTCGAGCAGTCAGCATCAACACCGGTGCCACCAGCAAAGGACGGATCCGTCGCAGCACATCAAAGCCACTCATCCCCGGCAGCATCACGTCCAACACCACGGCGTCCCACAACTCTTCGGTCGCACGCGCCAAGGCCGCACGGCCATCATGCACCGAGGTGACATGAAAATCTTCGGAAGCAAGGTATTCGGTGAGCAGTTCACACAGCTCAACATCATCGTCAACGAGTAAGACACGGTTGGTCACGGGCCGGCACCTCCGGACGTAGATGTTAAGCCTTTTTGGAGAAGTGGTGTGCTTGCGGCAAGGGCAATCCCCTCGGATTCGCAATTCTTCGCACTTCTTTACCCGGTCGCGAACCCCCAACGCGCAACGCTGGAGTAGACTGCCCGCAGGATTGATAGTGGTGCGTCCCGAACACAACTCGCGCCTCTTGTACGACAAGGCTTCCTGATACACACAGTTTCGTGACTTTCGACGACTTAGTAATGATCATAGAAATATGATGGCGCAAGACTATTTCCAAACGTACGATTACCACGAACATAGAACTCTCTATGATCTAGGGCATGACAAAAGAACCGCATTGGAACACGGCAGGAGAAAGATAATGAATAGACTACTTTTTGTTTTGGCAGTGGTGGCAAGCCTATGGGTTGGCCCTAGCAGTGCGCATGACGCGGTGACGATATTCACCCCCGCATCAAGCGAGGCACACCCAGAATACGCCGGACAACGCGCCCGCACCATGATCCATTACGCGCTTCCACCCGGCGGGATCACGGCATTCAATGCACGGATTGAGTCGAATCCCATGCCATTCGGGTCACCCCCCTCCAGTGGCACAGCATACTCGACACCCGCTTCTCTCGCTTGTGTTTATAAGCTCACCACGCCGATTGCTGGCTGCAACCCAAATACTACAACGGCACTCCCACACGGAGGCAGTAAAGCAATTGCTATTGTGGTGGCCTACAATTATCTACGCGCACTCAAGGATCTGCAAAAATTTTCAATCCAATTTGGCCTCAGCGCGCCTAATCTCACCGTTGTGTATGCCAGTGGATCGATGCCGAGGGGTAGCTCGTACTCCTGGGAAATGGAAGCAGCTCTGGATCTGCAATGGTCTCACGCAATGGCACCCAATGCTAAGCAATATCTTGTCGAGGCCGCATCCGATTCCTTTCCGAATCTCATGGCCGCCGTGGACAAAGCAAGTGCGCTTGTCGCCGCAGCAGGCGGCGGCGAGGTATCCATGAGCTGGGGAACGCCAGAGTTTTCTCGGGAGGCAAACTATGACTCTCACTTCACGACCCCCAACGTGGTATATCTCGCCCCCGCTGGTGATTCCTCCGAGACCAATTACCCTTGCGCTTCACCCAATGTGGTTTGCGTTGGCGGGACAACCCTGCGCTACAACGCATCCACCAACATGCTCCTACAAGAGGTGGCCTGGGTAAACACCGGTGGTGGCACAAGCCTTTACGAGCCCATTCCGGCCTACCAATCGGCTAATGGCGTCACTGGCACCAAACGGCAAGTGCCTGACGTGGCCGCAGCCGCTGACCCCAATAGCGGCGGGTGGATCTACTACACGCCCTCAGACGGCTCCCCTGGCGGCTGGACATCCGCTGGTGGCACCAGTTGGGCAACGCCAACCTTCGCCGGAATCATTAATACAGCACAGAGTTTTTATCGATCATCCGCCGCCGAATTGGCCGCTATCTATGCGGGCGCATCCACCAATTTCACGGACATCAGCGGATGGTGCGGAGATTATGGCGGGATTACCGCCGGAGGCGGCTACGATCAATGTACCGGTGTTGGTGTCCCAGTAGGATATGGCGGCAAGTAACACGCCATCCTATCACCGATTTATCGCAATCACGTCACGGCCTGCCAAGGCATCAATAGCGCTTTTGGCTAGGGATTGCTCTGGCTCAGTTATCCATAGAGGGGGGATTGCAATTCATGCGCCCATCCCCTCTCACTGATGAGCAAGAACGGTAGAGAAAATGGGATGGACATAGAACGATGCCTGACTTAGTGAAACCTGCACATTTAGCGCGAACCCGCATCTTCCTCCAAGGGATATATTCTATGACATCCCACCGTTTCTAATGCAGAATAGAAGCGCCGGTCTTCTCATTGGTTATTCGACACGTCACCAGACATCGTCCGCAAGCGCCATCATGATCGGGATTAACTACTATTTCGATAAGCAGATTGACCTAAAGATCCGCGACCGTGAGTATCGCTAGTCCATGCCTTGCGCCAACGAAACGCCTTACATTTCCTTGCAATTCTTTGCAAAACAAGACCCCATCTTTAGATCAGATGGGCGTAGACTTAAGTTTACGTGATGGCATCATCCAACCATCCACAAGGAGTTCAGCATGTCTATTTCGATTAATAACCTCGGAAGCGGTGGTTCAGGCGGTTTTGATACATCCAAGATGGCCTCCATGATGGCCTCCAAGATGATGAGTGACATCGATCCCAACAACACCGGCAAAGTTACCAAAGATCAATTCGTGTCGGCGCTGGAGTCCAAGGGCGTTTCGTCGGCTGACGCAACCAAGGTGTACGGCTCGATCGATACCAAAAGTACCGGTAGCATTACCAAATCGGATATTGAAGCCGCCATTAAAAATGGCAACCTGAAACCACCGTCAGGCGGCTTGCGAGGTGGTTCTGGCGGCGCTGGCTGCCATGGTGGCGTGGGCGCTCCGGGTGGCGCGGGGCAAGCGGGAGGCTCAACAACAACCAGCACAAAGACCTACGATAAAGAGGATCTTAATCAAGACGGTACTGTCTCATCAGTGGAGGCATTGCTGTACGAACTCAAGCATCCTGATACGGCGTCCTCGGACAACAAGACGTCGACGCAAAAACCCGGCAGTAACGTCAATGTGAAGGCATGAGGTCATCAGGGATTGGCCGATGATGGATAGGAAATTCAACCACTTCTAGCCAAGCCAGGTAGGGTGGGCAAATAGATTTATCGTTGATACCATGAGCAAGCAGGACACAAATCCCTCCCTTGCTCCCGTCCAAACTTTCCAGGGGGTCGTTCCACAACCTCGCCTCGGTTGATGCACCAGCCTCACCAGCGCGTGGCAACAGCACCCCCTCCTGAGCAGTTACCCCACTAGAGGAAAACCATGAAAAACCATCGTAATTTTCTTACTGTAAGTGCGCTCAGTGTCCTGCTCATGGCTGGCACCGGTGGCGCTATCGCCTGCGACATGGGCAAGCACATGGGCATGGGTGGACACCACGAAGGACCCATGGGTGGCATGGGTGAGGAGCATTTCCTGGAAAGGATCTACGATCTGCAAGACCTAAGCCCAGACCAACGCAAACAGCTCAATGCACTGCGCGACAAGGTTCGTGCACGGATGGACGAGGCGCGTCTCGACCGCCGCGCACTGCACGACGCCATGCGCGACAAGGCGTCTCCTGAACAGCTTAAGCCACTTGCAGAAAAGCAAGGCCAGGATCTCACCGCCATGATCCTGCTCCATGCCGAAACCCGCGCCGCGCTGGCGCAGATCCTCACCAAGGAGCAACAGGCAACGCTCGCTAAAAATTGGCACGGCAAACAGGGACATCACCCCGCTGACGAAGGTGACGCCAACAAATAGCCCATCCACAATGGCAAGGGGGCACCCCTAAAAATTGCAGAATTGATTTTCTGGTATCAGTGGAATCAAGTAGTTATATTCAAGGAACTGGCGATTTTGCCAATTTTTAGAGGTGCCCAAGGGGATTGCCGTAGCATCTTCTGTGCTTGATGGTTGCCGTGTCGTCAGGTGGGTGGGGTGGGTCTCCTTACAAGGTTGCTGCGCTGGATTGTCACCCCCTTCCAGCAAACACCCGGAGTGAGCCGTCCCACCTACCTGACGACACGGTAACCAAAGTGGCGTGAACAGGCGGCAGAGCAGTTGCGACACCTCATCTCACCGACTCCATCTTTGTTTTCTGACCCGCCGGGAACGGGACTTCGCTGATCAGGACTGGACACGCTCACGCAAGCGTTTCAAAATCTAGTTAGCGGCTCGATCTCTTCGGGCAGACAAGTAATGCTCAATGTAGGTTCCAGTTAGCCACCTTCGTAAGATCCTCTAACTGTTAGCCCACACGAGATTGTTATTACCACAAACGCAGGAGTAATCTGTATGACTCCAAAACATCTCCCCCCCTTTGTTTCATTGATCACCATCCTCGTGCTGGCGGCCTCTGCACCCGCCGCATCAGCCCACGGTGATGGCTGGCACCACGGTGGGCATGGGGGCCATTACGGCTGGTGGTGGCTTCCGGCAGGGGTAGGGCTGTGGTCGCTCTACCAAGCCCCCGTTTACGCCTACCGTGACCCTTACCCCGCTCAGGTAGTGGTCGTGCAGCCGAGCGCACCAGCAGCGCCCACAGTGGAGGCGCAAACAACACAGTACTGGTACTATTGTGACTCTGCCCGGGCGTACTATCCTTACGTTCAAACATGTCCCGACGCTTGGCGGCCAGTACCAGCAACCCCACCACAATAAGCAAAACAGGAGGCAATGTGTCTAAATACCCGCTGTCCCTGGTGGCTGTCGCCTTCCTTGGCGGCTGCGTGGTTGCCCCACCAGCCCCACGAGTAGCGGTTATGCCTGCCCCAGGAAAACCTTTCGAGCAATTCACCGCCGAGGATCGTGAGTGCCGCGCTTGGGCCGAGCAATCGGCTGGCGGCAACACGGCAGCACACGCCCAAGATGCGTTTCTTGGCTCCGCAGCAGTAGGCACCGCCGTTGGTGCTGTCGCGGGTGCCCTGATGGGGGGCAACCGAGGGGCCGCAGCCGGTGCGGGTGTCGGCCTCCTTTTCGGTAGCGCAGCCGGCTCCGACCAGGCGAGTCACACCGTCAACAGCGCCCAGCGCCGCTACGACATTGCCTACCAGCAGTGCATGTACTCGAAGGGCAATCAAATACCTGGCGGTTCTGGTTACGCAAGGGCGGCACCCCGTGCGTCTGCCGCCTATCCACCGCCACCGCCACCCAATAGCGGTTATCCGCCACCCACGGCGGACTATCCACCGTCCTCTTACCCGCCGCCACCACCACAGTAAACGCGCTACGCCCAGCCCGCACCACCCTGCTCAAAACGGGATTAGCCACCGCGCCAACAATCCACTCAAGAAAACCCTGGTTGGCCGGAGCAGCCCCCTTAGGTTGGGCGGGGCGAGCGGCGCGGCTGGCAGGCCCACCTAACTACCCCGCAGAAACAGCCTATCGAGATCAGTGAGGCGCATCTGCACCCAGGTCGGGCGACCATGATTACACTGATCGCCACGCTCGGTCGCCTCCACATCGCGCAATAAAGCATTCATCTCCGCCAAAGAGAGGCGTCGGTGGGCGCGTAGCGACCCATGACAGGCCATGGTGGCAAGGAAATGGTCATAGCGTTCCGCGACGCGCGTACTCGTCCCATGCAGGGCGAAGTCTGCCAGGATATCCTTTACCAAAGCAGCGGCATCCCCTTGCACCAACAGGGTGGGAACCTGCCGCACCACCAGGGTTCCCCGACCTAGTCGCTCTAGATCTAGGCCAAAGGCACGTATCTCGTCGCGGTACTCCTCGGCCAGATCGGCGGCGCGCTCTCCTACCTCCACCGTGACCGGCACCAGCAAGGGCTGACGGCGCACCCCCTCCCCCGCCCAGGCCACCTTCAGACGCTCGAAGGTAACGCGCTCGTGCGCGGCGTGCATGTCCACCAGCACCAGACCTTGGGGATTCTCCGCCAGGATGTAAATGCCCTGCAACTGCGCCAAGGCATACCCAAGCGGGGGCGCTGGCGCAACCGAAGCGTCAGAAATACGGGTTTGATACGGCTCGGCCCAGGTTTCGCCAAACACAGTTGGACGGGCAGGGCCGTCTTCCTCTGTCCAACCCGAGGGTTCATCGGGTGCAGCCGAAACGAGAGACGGCGGATTGCCATACGGCAAGGCATCAGCGCCAATCCGCAACGAGACACTCGACTGGTAGTAGGTGGGGAGCCGTTGATCCGCCTCTGCTGCGGGGTCTGCCCCTGGCTCTGTGGGCTGCGTATTCAGCGTCCAGGGACGAGTACCCGCTATCGCTTGGCGCAGGGTTCGCACCAGAAACTCATGAACACCACGGGAATCACGAAAGCGCACCTCATGCTTGGTCGGGTGTACATTCACGTCAATCTGCTCCGGATCAAGGTGTAGGTACAAGACATAGGCCGGGTGACGGCCATGATAGAGCACACCCTCATAGGCCTGGCGCAGGGCATGGGTAACCAAACGATCGCGGATCACCCGCCCATTGACGTAGAAATATTGCTGATCCGGCTGAGAGCGTGCGCTAGAGGGCGAACCGGCAAACCCCTGTAACCGCAAGCCCCCGGCCTCAAAATCGAGCGTAATCGCACCCTTAGCAAAACCCTCCCCCAGCACCACGGCCACCCGCTGCAACCCCCCATCCTGGCCATGCCCCGCTGGGAAGGTCTGGAGGGGGCGACGATTTTGGCGGAGGGCAAACCCCACCCCAATGTGTGACAACGCCGCCCGACGCACCACCTCCTCGATATGGCCAAGTTCGGTGCGGGGACTTTTTAAGAATTTTCGACGCGCCGGTAGGTTATAGAACAGGTCGCGCACCTCTACCGTCGTGCCTTCGGGATGCGCCGTCGGTGCAATCTGCCCGACACCACCCGACACACTCCAAGCCTCTAAACCGCCACGCAAGCACGAGTTCAGGGTAAGACGCGACACCGACGCAATACTCGCCAACGCCTCGCCCCGAAACCCCAAGCTGACAACCCGTTCGAGATCGGCGAATTGTTTGATCTTGCTCGTGGCGTGGCTCTTCAGCGAGAGTGTCAGGTCGTCTGGGTGGATACCCACCCCATCGTCGCGAATCCGAATCAGGCGTAACCCGCCCTCCTCAATGTCTATCTCAACCGAGCGTGCCCCAGCATCCAGGCTATTTTCTAGCAGCTCTTTCACCACCGACGCCGGACGTTCGACAACCTCGCCGGCAGCGATCTGGTTCACAAGTTCAGGTGGGAGAAGGTGAATGCGCATAGATTGGCGCTGTTTCAAGGTTGCGCGGTAGACCGCAAGAAGGTTATGGCTTTGGCTGTATTTATGGCAGAATCGCTGCTTATTAAGGACTTGCCGGGACGTAGTCGCACCACTATCCTCCGCCTCGGCAAACCCTTACGTCGGCGCTTCCATCGCTGTGTTCCTGCAAGTTCCCACTCCATGCCAACCCCACAACACCCAGCAAACCAACCACCCACGCACCAGAGTCGGGTTCTTGCTGTGGACGCTGTCCGTGGGGGTGCCATCCTCCTGATGGCGGGGTATCACTTCTGTTTCGATATCAATTTCTATGGACAGACGACGTTCCACTTCAACGGCGATCCTTTCTGGCTGGGTCTCAGGGCGTTCATCCTCAGTCTCTTTCTCGGCACCATGGGGGTCAGTCTACACCTTGCGCATCACAATGGACTACGGAGACGACGCCATCTACGTCGCTTGATAAGCATCAGCGCCTGTGCCGCCCTCGTAACGGTGGGGAGCATCCTATTGTTCCCCGAGAGTTTTATCTACTTTGGGGTGCTGCATTTTGTCGCAGTGGCGAGTGTACTAGCGATCCCTTTCTTGCGCCTAGATTGGGGCAATGGTGGTCTCGGGCTCGCATTGATTGTCTTGGGCTACACCACGCAAGCTTCTGTTTTCGACCACCCAGCACTCCATTGGGTGGGGATGATGACCTACAAACCCATCACCGAGGACTACGTACCCCTAGTGCCCTGGTTTGGGGTTGTGCTTGTCGGGCTCTGGCTCGGGCGGCGCATCTACGGCCCCACCACGACCACCACCAGCAACCCGCCCGCTGTCCTTACCCCACTCGTCGTGATGGGTCGCCATAGCCTCCTCATCTATATGATCCACCAACCAATCCTCCTTGGCCTCCTGTACGTAGCGCTACCGCTCTCCCACTGAAACGACCCGCTTCCCCGCCACGTCATCACGCAGATAGACCGGCAAGGCATACTCAGCGGATACCGCCCGCCCAGCAGACAGCTCCTTCACGCCAAGGCGTGCAACATCGCCGGCGTGGGGGTAACACACCTCTTTTAGAACCGTCGTGTTATACCCCGCCAGGACTTGGGTGAGAGCAGCACTGTGGGCCTGCCAGGCACTGCCTAGCGCTATCCACGCCGGATTTTCTGTCGTTGGTATAACGATCTGTTCAGGCCGACAGACTCTGGCCACGGTTATCTCTTTAACCATAAAATCCGGGCCACGCAGAAAGGCACCGTGGTAGACTTCGTTCATCCGTGCATCCTGGGTTACGAGTATCTGCTCTGCCGCCAAGCCCCCTGGCGGGGGTGTGCCTTGCGCCAAAGCCGCCAGTGAAGAGACCCTGACAACCGGCAATTGCGCAGAAAACGCCAACCCCTGCACAACCCCTGCAGCGATACGCAGCCCGGTAAAGGTACCGGGGCCGCAACCAAAGGCAAGGCCATCCAGTTGGCCAAGACGGAGCGCGGCCTCAAGCAGGAGTGACTCGACCATTGCCAGCAACAGTGCCCCATGCTGACGGGGAGCGACCTCGAACCGCTCATACACCGCACCCGAGAGCCACACGGCACAGGAACAGGCGTCAGTAGAGGTCTCTAGGGCAAGAAGCTTCATAAGCAGCGGAAAAAGTTTCTGGGGTGCACGTGTTTTATCCACAACAATTCGGTGATAAATTTCTCTATTGGGATTGTGTTCACAGACGAAAACCTGATGAGCGAATTAGTTATCTACTATCGTGCCGTAGCCTTACAGAAGCATATGCCCAACAATCGCCTGAGGCTCTCGATGATGATCACTGGCTTTTTTGGTGGTGATGACCAACCCCCCGCCGCCGCCAACCCGCAGCACCTGGTGAGTGGGTTCAGCTTGATAGAGCTGCTCGTGGTGATCGCCATCGTCGCCATCATTGCCGTGATTGGGCTTCCGTCCTTCATGACAACCGTCTCGGGGATCCGCATGAGCGGAGAGATCAATGGCATATTAGGGACAATGAACTTTGCACGCAGCGAAGCAATCAAACGTGGCGGAACCGTTTCGGTCTGTAAGGCAGCCAATTGCACCGACTCTACCTGTTGCGCCACCACTGCCGATTGTACCACAGGCGCAGCACAAGGTTGGAGCAATGGTTGGGCAGTTTGTGTAACCGACCCAATACTCGCCTGGCCAACACCAATAACCTTATCGATTTCGCCAGGGGTTAATACTAACGAGATCTTAACCAGCAACATTGGCGCGGTGCAGTTCACCAAGATGGGATACCCATTATGCAATGGGACTACCTGCGACGGCACCATTGTTAGCTTACGTGACATTGATAATACCGCAAGCCTGACCCGCTGCCTTTATTTCACAGCGGGATTGTATGCAACACAGCAGACTACTGCGAACTGCCCATGAAAAAAGAACGCGGATTTTCTATGCTGGAGGTGCTAATATCTTTGCTGGTCGTCATGGCCGGGGTATTGGGGATTGCTGGCCTGCAATTGTTTACACTAAATAGCACCTCAGCCAACAAATACCAAGGCCTTGCAACACAGCTTGCCTCTAGCGTAGCAGCACAAATGCAGGCCAATGTTGCCTATTGGGGAGTTACTCCCCTGGCCATCACCGCGCCCGCACCAGTAACCTGCGGTAACGCCGCCTGCACGGTAACGATTAGCGGTACCACACAATCACTCGCGCAGGCAGGCAGCTCATTGAATTGTATTACCAACGCCTGTTCTGGACTGCAAATCGCAGAGTACGATGAAGACAATTGGCGGTATGCCGTGCAGCAACAATTTCCCAGCGGGGCTTCTTTAACGATTACCTGTCAAGAAGCAACACCCGTAGTTTGCGCAATCAACCTAAGCTGGTCAACCGCAAACATTGCACTCAATTCACAGGATCAGCAAACATTTTTGCAAAATGCGACCACAACAACGTCGCAGAATTTCCAAACCCTGGTAACGATACCGCTGGCCGGACTATAAGGCTAGATAAGATGAGAACACAACACGGTTTTAGTCTCGTCGAGATCATGGTGGCCGGCACCATTGGGCTGGTGATATTGGCTGGCGTGGCGGATTTCTTTAGCTCGATGGGTTCCACCTTCAAGGCACAACAAAACCTCGCCGCGCTACAGTATTCGCAGCGGATGGCGACGCTGTTCGTAAACAATGCCATTCGCAACGCCGGTGCCTATCCCACCATCACGACCACGGTCGTGGGTAGCGTCACCACCACTGCGTCCGCCACCACCATCATCAATGGCATTACTGTCCCGACCACAGCAATTAACCAATTTCCGGCTGTTGCAACGACTGCGGCGACATTTGCCGAGGGCCAGTCCTTAACAGGTGGCGGTTCTGGTGCTCTGACCGGCGTAGCCGCTGCCTTGACTGGAACGCTGGCCGGCGCATGCACCACAACGAATGGGGCGTACACCTTTAGTGTGCGATTCGTGGCGGGCTCGAACACCAACCAGGGGTGTTCAGCCGCACTTATCTCGGGCCATGTCTATGTAGACACCTTTCAGATAAGCACGCTCACCGTGAACAACACCCCCGTGAATGTCCTGCAATGTGTCGAATCCGATACGGGAACCCCTACGCAGCAAAGCGCATTGGTCACCACTACGGTAAACTTGATTTCTGGCGTAACGGGAATGAACCTGTTATATGGTGTGGACACGATAGGCAGAGGATCGGTGACACAATACCTGACGGCTGACACCGTCACCACCATGAATCTTTGGGCTCGCGTCAAGACAATCTTCGTCACGCTACAACTCACCGACCCGCTACCCAATGGCCCACCACTCCTCTGTGCGACACAAACAATACCGTACACCATTGGTCTCTACACAGCGACCACCCAGTAGCGGATAGCCCGTGCAGTCTTAGCAACCTTGGCATAGACAACGTAAACGACAACTCTACAGAACATCATTGGGCGGCAACATGAAACAAAACGGCTTTGTTCTCTTTGTTGTTCTCATCTTCCTGGTCATTATGTCATTGCTCGGGACGTCCATGTTTAGCGGCGTCAATCAGCAAGAAGCCATGAGTGGGTCTTTCCGCGAAAAAGACCGTGCCTTCGATGCAGCACTGGCCCCGATTTTCTACGTCGAGAATTGGTTAGGAAAGGCAGCCAACGTCTACTCAGCCGGATGGAATACCGGCACCAATTGCACTGGGGCCGCTGCTACAACGCCAGTCGTTTGCAACAACCCACTATCTAGCTCAACATCAAGCCCAACGATGGTGGCTACATGGCCATTCTCCTCGACCTATTCGCTAACAGGTAGTACCGGCGGCATGGTAAAGACTGTGGCCGATCTAACCTCTGGCCAAAGCATGGCAAATACCTTCTCGACAAATCCTAGCTATTACATTTACTACGTATCCTCCACCAACACCGTTCCACTAACAGCGCTGTATCAGGTCACGGTATCTGCTACTGGCGGCAATGCGGATACTGTCGCGGTTATCCAGGCTGTGTTTCAGGTACAAATGCTCGCGAGAGACATCGGCGGCTAGTCGTGCCAAATAAAAGGGGTTCTGGCGGCTATGAACACAAAAACAGCAATGACAACACAGTTTAGAACAGCGCTCCTCGATTGGCTGCGGGTTCTACCCCTATTGATGTGCGTCGGGTTCTTTCTGCTCCCGAGTGATGCGTCCGCGAAGTCCAGCCAGACCATCACCTACGGCGCGGACTCACCCACTGGCGTTGGCGGCTCCGGCACCTTCACCGCCTCCGCGACCTCCGGACTAACGGTGAGTTTCTCGCTGAGTTCATCAACCACCGTTACCGCAAATAGCACCTGTAGCATCGTCGACAACGGCGATGGCACCGTTACCTTCACGGCCTTGACTGCGGGCACCTGCGTGATTTATGCCAAGCAAGCGGGCAACGGCACCTACTCTGCCGCAACCCCAGTCTCGAAATCCGTCGTTTTCGGCAGTACGGCACAAACCATCGCCTTCGGCACCGCACCCACCATCATCGTCGGTGGCACCGGCACCGTCGCGGCTGCCTCTACCTCGGGATTGGCGCTGAAACTAACCTCCCTCACGACCTCGGTCTGCACCATCAGCGGCTTCACCGTCACTGGCGTAACTGCGGGTAACTGCACCATCGACGCCTACCAGAATGGCAACGCTATGTACCATGCGGCCAACCACGTCACCCAAACCATCGTCATTGGCCAAGCCAGCCAGACCATTGTCTTCGGGGCCGCACCCACTGTTGTCGTTAATGGCACCGGAACCGTCTCGGCGACCGGCGGGGCATCAAGTAGTGCCGTGGTCTTTAGCTCCACCACGATATCGGTCTGCACCATCAGCGGCACCACCGTCACTGGCGTCGCTGCGGGTAGTTGCACCATCGCTGCCAACCAGGCGGGCAACAGCAACTATACTGCCGCCGCGCAGGTTACCCAAAACATCACCGTTGGCAAGGGCAGCCAGACCATCGCCTTTGGTGCCGCCCCCACTGTCATCGTTGGTGGTACCGGGACGGTCTCGGCGACCGGCGGGGCGTCGAGTAGTGCCGTAGTCTTTAGCTCCGCCACGACCTCGGTCTGTACTATCAGCGGCAGTACCGTCACGGGCGTTACGGCAGGCACCTGCACCATCGCAGCCAATCAGGCCAGCGACACCAATTACAACGCAGCCGCCCAGGTCACCCAAAACATCACCGTTGGCAAAGCCAACCAGACCATCGTCTTTGGCACCGCACCCAGCATAGTCGCCGGTAGCACCGGCACCGTCTCGGCGACCGGTGGATCATCAAGTAGTGCCGTGACCTTTAGCTCCACCACGACCTCCATCTGCACCATCAGTGGCAGTACCGTCACGGGTGTTGCGATAGGTACCTGCACCATCGCAGCCAATCAGGCCAGCGACAGCAACTACAACGCAGCGACCCAAGTCACCCAAAACATCACCGTTGTCGGCCAGTCCCAGACCATCAGCGGCTTCACCTTCACCCCGAATGCACTTGCTGTCGGTGGCACCACCACCGCCAGCGCCACCGCAAGCTCGGGATTGGCCGTTACCTTCAGTTCCCTCTTCCCTGCTGTTTGCACCGTCAGCGGCTCCACCGTCACTGGCGTTGCAACGGGTATCTGCAGTATTGCCGCCAACCAGCCTGGCAACTCCACCTACGCTGCCGCCGGTCAGGTCGCCCTCGGCCTTACGGTTGCCACAGGTAGCCAGACCATTGCCTTTGGTGCCGCACCGAGCCTCGCCGTCGGCAGTACCGGCACCGTCTCGGCTACCGCAAGCTCGGGATTAGCGGTGACCTTCACCATCGACCCCTCTTCGACCTCCCTCTGCACCATCACCGGCACCACGATAACGGTAGGTGGCACCAGGGGTAGCTGCGTCGTCAACGCCAACCAGGCCGGCAACAGCAACTACCTGGCCGCCCCTCAGGCACAGCAGATCCTCTATATTAGTTCAGGCTCTCAAACCATCGCCTTCGGCACCACACCCACCGTAGTCGTCGGCGGCAGCGGAATCGTATCGGCCACCGCAACCTCAGGGCTGACAACGACCTTTGCGCCTAACAGCACTGCGACTGGCTTCTGTAACGTCACCGACAACGGTAATGGCACCGCCACCGTTAGCGGCCAAAGCGTTACCCCAACCCAGTGCATCATCTGGGCCTACCAGAACGGCAATGGCAACTGGAATGGTACTCAAGCATCACTAACCGTACCGATCGGCATCGGCAGCCAGACCATCGCCTTTGGCGCTGCACCCACCGTAGTCGTCGGCGGCACTGGCAGCGTCTCGGCAACCGGCGGGGGGTCAGGGAACGCGGTTACTTTCAGTTCCACTACGACCTCAGTCTGTACTGTCAACGGCAGCACCGTAACCGGAATTGCGGTCGGCACCTGCACCATCGCCGCCAACCAAGCAGGCAACACCAATTACAACGCAGCCAGTCCGGTCACCCAGAACATCACCATCGGCAAAGGCACCCAGACCATCAACTTTGGCACTGCCCCCACGATAGTTGTCGGTGGTACCGGCACGGTCTCGGCAACCGGCGGGGCATCCGGGAACGCAGTAACCCTTACCTCGACGACAACCTCGGTATGTACCATCATCGGCAGCACCGTAACCGGAGTCACCGCAGGTACCTGCACCATCGCTGCGAACCACACCGGCAACACCAACTACACTGCCGCGACGCAAGTCACCCAGAACATCACCATGGGCCTCGGCAACCAGACCATCGCCTTTGGCGCTGCCCCCACCGTAGTCGTCGGTGGCACCGGAACCGTCAC
>CAIRSR010000090.1 GCA_903881315.1 uncultured Thiotrichales bacterium
TAAAACCGATAGGTGTTAGCAAAAGCACAACAAATCAAGGGGTTGCAAAACAAGTCCGACAGGCTGCTAGAATTCCAATTTGCGTAACGTGCGAATATCAGGATTATATCATACATATCAGAACGCTAATGCGTGACTTCCTGGCAAAATCACTGCGCAGCGGATGGAAAAGTCCGACAGGCTGCTAGGGCTGAGTTTTTGCGGTTGGTAGGAAACACCATACTGAGCCAACATCCCAGCGAAGGCGCGCAGATGGTTTCTCGACCCACGGTGTATATTTTTATAGACTCTAATAATGTTGTTTCTACTTGTACCTCCAATAGCATATTGTAGATCTGCGATATCGACCTCTTCAATTAGTCCGCCTACCTTAAGGGCCTCTATTATGGACACCGAACCTCTTGCCGTTAGTTCCGTGAAGAGTGACGATAGGTTTGTATCCAGGAATTGCCCAGGTTCCGCGTTATTTACCGGGTCTGGAATCCCATAACGCTGCAGTAATATCAAAACAGCATCCATATGCCGCTGTTCTGCCTGCACAATTGTACTGAAAACTGGGAGGTTCCAATCCCTGACGAATACCAAATAAACATCACGCGCAAGTTTTTCCTCCTCACGCATGTAGCGCATATGAGAAATCTCGTGTTCCGTAAGAACAGAACCAGGAGCGCTGATTGCAGAATCTCTCGTGGCTCGACCACCAACTACCATTACTCTGGCTTGGGCAGTTGTGACCAGCTCCCCAGATGGTGATGGTGATGGTGATGATGAGTTAAAGAGTAGGCTGATCGAAAGCATAATAGCTGCTACCGTAAGGAAAACTAACGCGGCACTAAATGCAAGCGTAGCCCCAGTGTTTATCCTAACCATATTTTCTATCTACCGATGGTGAAATAATCACCTTCCAGAGCACGAACTGTTTCTTGATCATCTGAGACGCTCTTCGCTTCTCTAAGGCATTACATCCTTGATTGCTATTCACATTTATGACCTAGTTCATGCTTATAATTACATCCATCCGTAGCAGGTGTTGTTCGGTCACACAAGAAAGCTGCAACGGCTACGCGAGGATTGCTTTCGCTGGTCGTTACTACCTGAACACCTCGCTCTGCCAGATGACGGATGAATCCTGCACCAGCACTACCAGTAATCAACACACCCATAGTATCGAGCGGGTGACTTGCGTTTTTATCAAAACCATGAATGACCATCTGGGCATCGAGATCGAGTATGCCAATCTCGGTAGGTAGCTCGGCTTTATTTCCTTCAAAAATGAGAAAACGACGAGCATGACCTGCATGTCCAGTAACGGTACGAAAATTCTGACTAGTAACTGCGATACGCATGATTACTCCTAAGAAGCTTCTAATACGCCACAGGAAAGACATCAAACCGAATGGCGTGATGGCAGATTATGTGTTCATTTGAAGTTTTCTAATTGCTTACGCAAGAGACTAGATTAAACTATCCTCGCGCATCACTATACCAGAATCCAATAATTTAAGCTCAGTAATGGATAATATATAAATAATTTCCCTACTGAGCTTCAGCGCACGAGTATAACTCTTCTGAGCAGCATTCTCACTTTTACGTTTCAGGAAAAGAATAGTTTCTTCTGATTGAATATGGAACTTCTTGTGGATAGCTTTCAGGTAGTTAATTTCAATATGCTTCTTCCGTAAGGATGAGTCCGTCTCACGTAGCCAGTGACCTAGAATACACGCTTCTTCGGATTCTAGATGTGCATCATGCCCCCAACCACGGAATGATTTTGCAAGGCTGCGCACCCAGTTTAGATGAACCAATCTCGCAAAACTTACGTTCAGCGGGCCATGATCATCTGGCGATGCGTGATGAGGGCCATGAATAATACGTTGCATGAAACTAGTAATGGGGTGACTAATGACCTGTTGTCGATGTTTAAGTTCTAGAATATCTAGCTCAAGCTCGGTAAGGAAATAAACGATGTCCCGACTCAATGTTAAAAGGTCATTCAGTTCTTGCGTAAGCAGCTTTTTTTCCTTAAACCTGTCATCCACCATTTCATGCGCAACTTCATGGAAGTGTTGATGCGTTCTGACCAACAAGTTGACGGCATCGAAATGTCCATAAGAACACAGGCCAGTAGTCTGGATCCAACGGCCAAGCTCACATTCCTTAGATGAGTCTATCTCGACCACACGCTCTGGATTAGAAACCATTGATTCTATGGCTAGAGTCCAGTTTAAATGAGCGATTCTTGCGGTACTGACATCAAGCTGCATATTTACATCCACAGCTTCTTCCCCTATGTAGTCGTTGCAATCAGATCGCGAGACGGCATTTGTCATGCCCCTCATGCCCCAATCTAACGATAGTCTGGAATAACTAATCTAGAACGGCACCCATTGCTCGACTTCTATGCGTCTTGCGTCTTACTGCTCTCCGCCATGCGATACTCAATCATAGTGAGCATGAAGATCAAGTCTTGACTATTGCGTTTTAATTCATCAAGAGCCACTTCTGCTTCCACATAATTGCGCTCGTGAACAAGGCTGACAAGTAAGTCAGCCGTCTCGTGGAAGTTTTTGTGGCGCTTCTCAAGGAATGACATTTCAGGAAATCTCCCGTACCTTTTTATGCCATCCTGGTACAGCCAAATTCCCAGATCACATGACTTATGGGATTGCAGTTGAGGAATGCTCTCTTGTCGCAATAACTTCTCTAATTGCAATAACCATCGCAAATGCACAAATCTTGCCCTTGATATGTCTATCATTTCTGATCCTCATTGTGCTCAACAGTATCACCGTGTAAGTTCGCTGTGTCACCGCGTTTAAATTGGAAAAGATGATCTTTCCAATAACTTTCTCCTTCCTCGCGCCTCGATTCTTGTGGAATCGTGACCACCCACACATGTTGTATCTTTGAGAACTTACCTTGAATCCGCTCTTTCATGGTTTGAACGATTGCAAATCCATCATTTATGGAAAGGCCTTCGTCGAGCGCAATGTGTAAGTATATTTCCCAGTACTCACCAAGGCTGCGCCCACGAATTAGCTTTATATCCTGAACGCCTTGTATTGTTCTGGCGGTACGCATGATTTCATCTAAGGTTTCGCGTGGAATGCTCACGTCCAACAGGCCCTTTATGGCATCCCATACCATCATTCCCGACAACCGAATCATCATCAGAGAAATTATAAATGCCGAGACATGATCAGCAGCAGGAATACCAATATTCAACAAAATAATCCCAAGAAGCACCATCGCGGAAGATAAAGCATCGATACGATTATCAGATGCCGCTGATTCGATTACTCGATGATCGTTTTCCCTAGCAATACAGCGTAACAACCGATGGGTTAATTCACTGGCAGAAGCTGACAATAGCACCCCAACAAGTGTAATAACAAATGGGATTGATTGAACCCCTTCAATATCAACATCAATGCTTGCTAAACCGAGTGAAATTCCACCAAATAACAACCATGCCCCAATCGTTAATGATGAGACAAATAATATCTTACCGTAACCAAACGGAAACATTTTGCTTGGTGGCCGTTTGGCAATTCGCATGCTGACAAGCGTGATCCCTTTTGCAAGGGCATCGCCAAAGGAATATAGGCCTTGAACTACCAGCCCCATACTACCGGACATCCAACCTAGCAGGGTTCTAAATATGGCTTGGGCGAGCGTTGTCCAGAGATCTATCCATCCCGCTCTAATAACGCATATTTTGCAGTGGTCAAATTTCATTTCTTTGGAGATTTCCGTGCTGTTAGATAAGAGACAACAAGGTTTGTGCCAGATCACCTATCAGCAGGTCACCTAAGGAATGGTTCTGTAATATATCTCGCACCGTGCATTTAAATTGCCTCTTCTCGCCCATCAGTCATTCTTGTTAGCATAAAACACATACCATTCGATTTGGTTGTGGCATTGGGGAAATATGCGTAATTTAAGGCTTCAACCCCATGCCGTTTGCGTTTTTTTGTGCAGACGGCATGGCACCGGCATTCGTCACATTGGAGATTGGTGAGCGGGACAGAGGGGTATTTTCCGTATCGTGCTGCTCACGAGGCATAGTCAACGATGGAACCAAACGCATAAACGAGTTCGTATCAAGAGTAAGCTCCTTGGTATCAGGACGATGCGGATCCGACTGGAAATATGAATAACGCCCAAAGCCGCTCATATATGCCACATACCGCCACGGGAACGTATTCGCCATAGCGTTAAAGATCCGTACTTTCTCATTGTATTCATCACGACGCAAGTGAATACGACTTTCGAGATCCATTAACTTGTCCATGAGTCCTTTATAGGTTGCCGAAGTTTTAATGTCAGGATATTGCTCTGCCACCGCAAACAAGCGCGATATAGCATCAGGGGCAAATCCCGCTGTGGCTTGGAGACCTTGCAGCGGTGCGATCTGATTGGGCGCATGGTTCTGCGCCGCTTGCTCGATCATGGGATATCCAGGCCCTTTCTCATTCTCACGCTGATTCTGGCCTTGTGTAGAACGAATGGCTGCGACAAATCGCATTGTTTCCTGCTCCATAGTTGCCTGGGTCAAACTTAGATTCACAAGGTTGACAAACAGGTTCGAGCGTTGTTGCAACGCATTGGCGATAGCACCCTGCGCCGCGATCACATCCTCGTTGGAACTGACGAACCAGTTATATTGGTATAATATAGACGACACCACCAGCAACACGCTGACAACAGAGAAGAAAATAATAATAGTTCTCGACCGAATCGGAGGTGTCGTTGCCTCTTCGGTAAGTACTTGCTTAGTGCGGATCTGGTGCATAATCTCCTTCATGCGATGCAAACGCTCGCTACTATGGGATGCACCAAAGTCGCCTAGATCCCCAGACTTGTCGTGGATCATGGCGATCAGCTTTCCTGCATGGATTCTGTACTATTAGCTGTCTTTTTGAAGAATACTACAGCCTCTTCATGCTTTCCCTGTTGATTGAGTAGAAAACCGATAGCCTGATACACTTTTGTCTCGTTGGGGCGAATGCGCAACGCTGCTTGGAAGGAAGCCAGCGCCGCATCGTATTCGCCAAGGTGATCCCGAGCCAAGCCAAGACGATAGTGCATATTAAAACTACTAGGCTCTTGTCGGATGGCGTCTTCTAGTACTTCCACTGCTTTTTTATATTCTTTTGATTGGATGTAGGCCATACCCAAAACGGAACGAATGCGTACAGAAGCAGTTTTATCGTTTACGCTCCTCGCGAGCAATTCAATTCCCTCCATAATGCGCTCCATCTTTAGGTAACTATAACCAAGATAGAAGATAACAGCCTCATCACTAGGACGTTTTTGTATCACCTGCTGCAATAAAGGAACGGCTTGCCAATACTGACCACTCTTCGTGTAGTAAATCCCACGATCACGATAAAAAGTAATGCGCATCTCGTCATTGATAACAAAAACCGCATTAAAAGCATCCATCGCTGTGATAGCAATACGCCGTAAGGCACCCAATGCTGCATAGGAAACCAGTTGTACTTCATTGAGAACGCTGGAAGACGAGCGAATATTCTTCACGACGCTACTCCCTACCCGTTAAATCGTTATCAATAGAAAAACCTGATTTTATAGATCCAACTGATTTTTCTAGGTTCATGGTGCATTCTCTCGCTTCTGGTTGGTGAGGATGATGAGGCGCTTTCTGTCTCTACGTGCGATCAGGGTGCCCACACCGAGACCACAGCTCAATGCGCCAACAATAATCAGAATCAATGGTGCTTTAACGGGTGTCCCAATAATGAGAGTGATAGCCACTGTCTGCATATTCTGCGAAGAAAAGATCAACACAAGCATGGCCCCCACCATCGCACGATATGGTTTTGTTATCAGTTTTCTTTTTGTTGATACCTGGTGCGCAGTTTCTGAAGGCATTGTTATTCTTTACCTAAGAGATGCCTAAATAGATCCGGCCAATGCGCCAATGCTCGTTACGCATTAGTAACAGTAGGTTTGGAATCTATGTTCATCCAACTCTCCGAGAAACACCAATTTCCAATGTATTGGTTCTATGGGGCGGTGACAGTGCGTGGTTGTAAATACAAGCACACAATTGCTCTTGTTCGTGCAGACGTGTAACGATGCGTGATAAAAAAACATTGGCTCTCCTGGGTACGTCAGCAAGTCATTTCAAGCTAATCGGTAAGCGCTGTCCACCACGATCCACATCCAGCAAAATAGTGTTTGCCTGAGCAGTGGCTGCAATGGCCTTATCGAGATCCGTACTAGAGGTAATTGGCGATCCGTTAATGGCCAGCACTATGTCATTGGCTTTTATGCCCGCCAGATCGGCAGTCAACCCAGGATCGAGTTCCTTAACCACTGCGCCTAATTTGCTCTTCAGTGAGGCGTCCTTCATGATCATGGCGGTCGTGATAGGCACCAATTCCATGCCCTGCCACTCGAATTCCGTATTGGCAGGTGTTTTGGGCGGCTTTACCGGAGTCGCTTGCCCTGGAGCAGTGTTTATTGCATCGGGGGTTGGTATAGCCACAGGTGTTTGAGCAGCAACGGGTTGCGCCAGGGCTGTGCCGGGCACGCAGGTTGGTTGACGATACCGAAACCCTGGCCCAAATCCTCGACCAACCGGCTGCATACCGCCCATGCCCTGGCAAGGGTAGATGGGTGCGGCAACCTGTTGTGCGACAGCGGTAGTGGGCAACGCTGCCAATGTCACTGCGATTTCCCTCCGCTCCTGGTTGCGCATTACTCCCAGGCGTACCCGTTCTCCAGCGGGCAGGCTAGCCAGCAATGTTTGTAGTTCCTCAGGCGTTCGCATCCAGCGTCCATTCGCCTTGAAGATGAGATCACCACCAGCCAACCCTGCCTGTTCAGACGTAGAACCAGGGGCTACCCGTGTGACAAATACACCTCCGTCGATAGGTGGCCGAAATCGCTGGATTAGGTAGGCATCCACGGACTTGAAAGTAGCGCCAAGCGCATTGTCTGACAGAGTGTTGATCGCAATAGTACGACCGGTTGCAATACCTAATATGGATCCGTCCGTGCCCGATTGTGCGGATTGCGCCACAAGTTGACCGCTAGTGATAATTTGGTGGCAACTCTCGCAGGCCCCTCGATTCCCATGCGGCGCGATTGAATTGGCTGGGATGGGTGGTGGGATTCTGCGTACCGCCACGTTCTGAGGCGCAATGGTGGAGGTAACGCCCCTACCAGTCGTCGGTAGTTGGATTGCCTCGTTGAGGAAGTCGCGTACTGAGTTGGCCGGTACCGCAAAACCTACCCCTGAAAAAGCCTGTGTCGGAGAATAAATAGCCGTATTGATGGCTACCACTTCGCCGTGCGCAGAGACCACCGGGCCTCCAGAATTGCCCTGGTTGATGGCCGCATCGGTCTGCACCAAATTGCCGTGTACTATTCCACCGATGACAACTGACTCACGTAAACCGGAGACAACCCCCTTACTCACCGTCTGATCCAATCCGAAGGGACATCCCACTGTAATAACAGGCTCACCAAGCTGCAAGCTATCGCTGTTACCGAGTGTAGCCACTGGCAAAGGTTGTAGTACCCGAATCTTGAGTAGTACTAGGTCGCGAATAGCATCCTGTTGCACGATTTCTGCGGGGTAGCGTTGGTTGCCGAGCGGGCCAAAAACCGTAACAAAAACATTCTTGGAATTTTCCACCACATGGTAATTAGAGACCACATAACCGTCTGTCGTTACGATCACGCCGGAGCCTAGCGTTTCTGAACCTACTCCTGAATAGGGGCTGGCAAACTGTAAAACACCTGTAGGCGGCTGGGCAGTTGAGGGAGTGCCTGGCGTAGGCACAATGGTTCTCTCTTGGGAGGAGACATTGACCACTGTTGGCAAAATGGTGCGAACCACTTCTGCAAAGGGGGTGCCGCCGACCACCGGTTTGACAACAACAGACGCGGACATCCCTGTCGTTCCGGCGAAGGGGATCGCCGGACTACCTGCTGGCCACGCAACAGGTGCTGCAGACATCCCAGTTAGAGTGGTTGGTACACCCACTTGTGGGTCTACCTTCTGCGGCGTTGAGAGAATTTCGTGCGCCTCTATGCCAATCTCGTCTAAATAATAATTCAGATACCAATAACTGCCCACCAGAGTAATGGTAGCCAATACACCAACCCAGTATAGGTACTTGCGCATTCCCAAACCGCACTCTGCACTCTGTTTCGAAAACATGATGCGATCACTCGTCAGAGGGTGAAAAACTGTCCATCATTTCTGGATCCCTTGGCGTACGTGTATTCGCGTCACGCATCTTAGTAACACCGGCACCCAACGCAATTAATCCAAGAAAAACTAGAAGCATTGGCACTAATCCACGAACCAATTCTACTAGTGACCACCACCATGCCGACATTCCCCATAAACCAAGGGATAAGCAGATTAGACCAAAGATAATCGTAGCCACCAACCTCTCCCATTCTCAAAAAGTGTTAAGGACGAAAGCGCAACTCTTCTACTGGTAGATTCTGCTTGGTGGATCTGGTCTCATGACCCACAGCGCGTGACCAAAGGTAAATAGATCAGCGACCCTCAGTAAGGTAAGGGGCGAGTCAATCTAATCAACAAATACACTGCTATCCGGTAAGAAAAAGATTCCTCCAATACAGCCCATCGTGTTGAAAACACCCAGAGCGGTTTCTCGAATCTTCTTTTGTACTCGTTCTAACACTCTGCGGCCTGTAAGACTAAAAGTAATCGTGTCTGCCCCATACCAACCAGCGCAATGGACTAGTGAACCGCCAATCCAGCGAATCCACAACAGCTACCACGTTCGCCATACAGCCGCGCACACGGCTGCGGCGATGATCGCCATATAGTCATTAGCGAATTCACTCTGGGATTTGCATAACAACAGCGTAAACCAGATTGCTTTCTTTACCCGACCAAGGCCACCACCCTGCGCTCCTAGCCGACCCCGTCCGCTGCCCCTGAAGACTTACCGCGTTGTGAAATCAATAGCGGGACTAATGAACATTTGAACAGAAGTCGCCACGCAAACGCAGAGCCTGGATACATGCTGCAAATAACATTCCAATACTCTACATTGATGAGTTTTGCCGGTATGATGTTGTTTACCATAATGTTACCCACATGGTTCGGACAATTGATTCAGCGATGAGCATCCTCCATCTTGCTGCGGATGTCATATTTGGCAGTTAGTGCTATGCTTATGCCATAAATAGCAGTTGGCGATATCACCTGAGGGCTCCGATGCGTCTTGGCAACTTGTTGGTTACTGACATTCTCGAGGGATTTTCCGATCCTGCGATCCTACTCTCTGGTGACTACCACATCCTTGCTGCCAATAAGGCCTATAGGCGTCGCTTTCGTTGCGCCGATAGTCTAATCGGCAGTGTCTGCTACAACGTCTCCCATCGTTACAACCAGCCCTGCGATCAGGTGGGCGAGGCCTGCCCGCTGCGCGAGTGTCAATCGTCGGGTATCCCTAAGAGTCTCCTCCATCTTCACCATACCTCACAGGGGAGAATTCACGAACAGGTGACCACCTATCCGGTACATGACACCAATGGCAAGATGACCTGTTTTGTCGAAATTCTTACCCAGGCAAGTCACTGTGACCTAGAGCCCATTCGTCATGGGTTAGTGGGAGAAT
Source organism: uncultured Thiotrichales bacterium (assembly GCA_903881315.1). Lineage (GTDB taxonomy): Bacteria > Pseudomonadota > Gammaproteobacteria > CAIRSR01 > CAIRSR01 > CAIRSR01. The sequence continues at coordinate 9,642 of CAIRSR010000090.1, forward strand.
CAGCCCCGTTTAATCAGATGCTTGGCCTTATCGCGCGCGTTGCCAAAACAGCGACCCCCGTGCTCTTGCTCGGCGAATCGGGTACTGGCAAGGAGTTGGCTGCCCAAGCGATCCACCAAACGAGCGGCTGTGCTGATGGCCCATTTGTGCCGGTAGAATGCTCAGGCCTCTCCGAGTCCCTCTTTGAGAGCGAGCTTTTTGGTCACGAAAAAGGTGCTTTCACTGGGGCGGTCGGGCGCAAGAGTGGCCTCGTCGAAGCAGCGCGGGGAGGCACATTATTTCTTGATGAGCTGGGAGATATCCCCCCCAGTCTCCAAGTCAAGCTATTGCGGCTACTGGAAACTGGCACCTATCGTCGAGTTGGCAGCACCGAATCTCAGCACGCAAACTTTCGGCTGATTTGCGCCACCCACCGCGATCTCAAGGCACAGATCACTACAGGTCAATTTCGACAGGATCTTTACTACCGACTCAGCGCCTTCCCCATACGTATGCCGCCATTGCGCGAAAGAACCCACGATCTCCCCTTGCTGATCCGTACGTTGCTTGGACGACTTCATCCGGGCCGTTCTCTGCAGATTGCACCAGAAACGCTCGCCCTGCTGCTCACCTACCCCTTTCCTGGCAACATTCGCGAGCTACGCAACATACTAGAACGCGCTACCCTTCTCGGCGATGGTAGCACCTTGCGTCCCGAAGACCTCCCCGACGAGGTGCGCACCAATGCCTCATCACCCATCAGTGCGTCCGATGACTCACTTTTCCTCAGACAAATCATCCCGCTCGAGCAAATGGAGCACCGTTACCTGTGCTGGGCTCTGACGGTTCATCACGGAGACCGTCGTAGCCTTGCTAACGCGCTTGGTCTCAGTGAGCGAACCCTATACCGTAAGCTGGAGGCCTGCTCAATACCTAATCATCGGTAATAAAGAAGTTCTTCAGGCAGTGCCGCATCGTAGGCAATATCGCACAGATAGCAACATTCGCTCATCGCGTTCGATAGACAGGAAGGTGGAGCTAATCACAGAAGGCGCAGTCAGGCGATGGCATGGTTATTGCTGACAGAAGAGACCCACACCCCATCATCTACCGGAGATTGCTCGTGACTAAAAATGTTGGCCTTATCGATCGCATTTTACGCATTGGAGTAGGCATTGTACTGATTGCTCTTGTTTTTGTGGGCCCAAAGAGCATGTTAGGCTGGATTGGCATTGTCCCCTTACTGACTGGCCTACTCTGCTGGTGCCCGCTGTATAGCATCATCGGCATCAACACCAATTGCAAGGACGCTGACTGCAAGATTCCTCCATCACGCTGATAGAGGTGCGCCTGAGTATTTAATAGGCTAAGTAGATCACAAACTGCAAGGTGGCGGTAGTGCACCGTTTTCAGGAAGTATTGCTTACATGATCTCCTGCCAGGCATGCCATAATGAACACGCCGTAACTGATTCGATTGTGCGCTCAGGCGCAGTTGCGATCATCGGCCCTACCAACTCAGGGAAGAGCGTTCTATTCAATGCGCTGACAGGAGATTATTCGCCCGTTGCAAACTATCCACAAACCACGGTAACACCATTAAAAAGGATTATGAGTTACTCTGCGAGTAAAGTTTGTTTTGTGGATACTCCAGGTATTGGTGCGTTGTCCATGTATTCAGAACATGAACAATCGACTGTGCAGGTCATCTTGGAAGACGGGCTGAGCGGAGTTCTATTCTGCTGCGATGCGTTAAACCTTAAGCGTTCTCTGGTGTTGTTAGCGCAGATTCTTGAGCTAGCACTACCAACTGTTGTTTGCTTAAATCGTGCTGATCTGGCCGCAAGTAATGGTATTGCGATCCAGATACCGCAACTGGCTAATCTATTACAAGTCCCGGTCGTCGAAACAGCAATAGAACATGGTGTTGGTCTTGACCAGGTTCGGCAAGCAATAGCAGGGTATTTGTTAGATCATCGTACTGTGTTCTCAACACCGGTTTGCTATTCACCAACGATAGAACAGGCGATTCAGAATCTGTGTGACCTGTTCCCATTAGGGGCTCGACCATCGCGTGGTCTGTGTCTACTGTTCTTGCAGGGCGATAGTCTCGCTCTGCGCCTGATCACTGCGTCCCTAGGGGAAGAAAGAATTGCAGACGCCAATCAGTTAGCATTGGCACTGCGCGAGAAACTGACGCTGCGCCGTCTGTTGCTCAGTATTTTTCAGGCGAGAGAGGGTTGGGCAAACCGTTTAGCGGAGGCCACCCTACGACAGGCCAGTGTTGTCGTTCCGAGCTGGCTACAGAGGATAAGTTGGGCCACCCGTCATCCAGTTCTTGGCTGGCTAATTTTTCTCGCCATTCTTTGGTTGACTTTCAGGGGAGTCAGTTTCGGATCGTTAGTATTGGGGGGGTGGATGGACGAAACGCTGTTCTCGCCTATGAGTGCAGCAATCGGAGAGGTCATCTCTACACCAATTCTGAAAGAGTTCTTGGTAGGACAATTCGGCATACTAAGCATGGGGGTTATCAACGCTATTGAGACCGTTATTCCCATCTTGCTGGTCTTCTTCCTTATTGTACACCTACTAGAAGATATAGGCTATCTACCCAATCTTAGCGTGTTGGCAAATCGTGCTCTGTTACCATTTGGATTAACTGGAAAGGCTGTATTACCTTTAATTTTAGGGACGGGATGTAATACTACGGCAACGCTCAGTAGTCGCATTCTGGGTACCCGCAAAGAACGATTGCTGGTTTCCTTCTTGGCGGCGTTGGGCATACCATGCTCGGTGCAGTTAGGGGTTTTGTTCGCCATTCTAGCAACAATGCCGTTCTCGGCATTAATGATTGTCCTCTGCGCGGTAGTAAATACCACGGTCATCTGTAGTCTAGTGTTGAATCGACTGTTGCCGGATACGACCAAACCATTAGAATTCATCATGGAAATACCATTATTCCAATGGCCGCATCCTGTTCATATTCTGAAAAAAACATTATTCAGACTGAGATGGTTTCTAGAAGAGGCCGTGCCATTGTTCGTATTGGCGGCTGGCGCAATGTTCGCCATGGACAAGAGCGGTCTCTTGGGGAGTATTAAGTCAATACTCCATCCGGTCGTGACCTCATTCTTAGGTATGCCTGATAAAGTAACGGAAGCTTTTATCCTTGTATTAGCTCGCCGCGAAGTTGGTGCTATTTACTTTAAGAATATGACAGCCGATGGATCACTAAATTACAATCAGATTGTGACAGGCCTGGTGGTTATCACCTTGTTTATTCCATGTATCTCTAACACGATGGCCATGTTACGCGAATTCGGATTACGGTGGGCGATAACCAGTAATTTGGCAATTATTGCTATTGCCATTCTCGTAGGAGGAATAGTACGCGCACTGCTTTTCCTTTTCTGATGATCCGGAAACTGCAAGGAATATAATCATCTCGTGACCACAAGAAGCCTTGCATGGAACTAGATTGTAACATTTTGTTTGTCGTATCAGCGCTGGATATCTTTGATGACAACTTGGCAGAGCTGTTGTGGAGAAAGGAGAATCAACACACACCTCATTGGTGTGATCACACGGAACGATATGAATGCGTCACCAACGCAATTAATGAAAAGTTATTTTGCAATAGTAACCCGATTACGACCCAATGCCTTCGATTCATATAATGCACTATCAGCCTTCCTGATTATATCCTCTAGAGAGGAGCCCATCCTGCAACTAGCAACACCAAAAGAACAGGTGATACTGATTGCAATGTGATCATCCGTTATTATTTTCTCCTTCATTAGTTTCTTCCTGAGACGATTAATAATTTTTGCGCCAGCATCCACATCAATATCCGGCAAATAAATTATAAACTCTTCGCCACCGTAGCGGAACACAAAATCGCCATCTCGCAAATGACTAGATAGAAAGTTAGCAAAATATTTAAGCACAACATCACCCGCAAGATGTCCATAGGTATCATTTACAAACTTGAACTTGTCAAGATCAGATAATACTAAGGCGCAATTTTCATTTGTGCGCCGCGCTCGCTCTAATTCTTTAGGCAAAAGATACTGCATATACCTACGATTGTATACCTTAGTCAATACATCGACATTCAGAATTGACTCATGGAGCGCGTCATGCAGATTGTGTAGTTCGGCATCCAGCTCGCTAACTGCAGATCTGAACTCGGCGCGCAATATGAGAAATTCATCATAGCACTCCATATTCAATTGCCTAGCCATACTAAATCCTAACGCTAACTCATTCTCTTTTCTGTGCATTCTCCTGTGAATATCCTCTATTCTCAGAAGGCACTCTAAACCCCTAAGCCTCTCGTTACTAATGCTGTAGTACCACTTACCAAATTCACAATTGTGATGAGCATCCTCATCGATACGCAGTGGATCTGAATCCCTTGACATACAAATAATGTTCTTGTGCCATTGCACTAACCATTCACTATGGTTTAGTATCGCATTCTTCAACTGACTTACAAGATCATCTAGTTCTTCGTGAACAAAAGAATTCATAAAAACCCTCTGCTTTGTATTTCCCGCAAGATGCCTGACTCCATGAGAATCACAAACATTGTACCAGCACTCCAGTGGGTCTGCCAGTACAACAAAGCTTCATTCGGATCCGATCTTCTCGCATCGATCATCGTCACTATCATGTTAGTGCCCCAGGGTTTGGCATATTCTATGCTGGCTGGATTGCCACCAGAGAGGGGGCTTTACGCCAGTATTATGCCACTATTGGGGTATGCGTTTTTCGGATCGAACATGGTACTTGCCGTTAGGCCCGTGGCTGTGATTTCCCTGATGACATTTACTGCCTTGTCGAAGATTGCACAGCGGATCCGCGCTGTTTATCGACGGAGCGGTTGTGCTTGCCATGTTATCTGGAGCAATACTGGTCTTTCTTGGGATATTTCGGATCGGGTTTCTTGCGAACCTACTAAGTCATTCAGTTATTTCTGGCTTCATTTCGGCGCAGGGGATTTTAATTGCCATAAGCCAGGCGCCAAATATACTCGGCGTCAGTTCTCAGGGTGATACAGTTACTCGCGTGATAAATGGGATGCTATCTCAGTTATCAGGGTGTTGATTTTCTCTGAGCGGGAAGCCGCATCAATTCGTTGGTAGTAGCGAGTGTTGGTGTGCAACGTATTGTTTGTATGGTAGAACTATACTATAAGTTTTGTGTGGTATAATCGACATCCCTCCACGGCTGGGCTATGCGGAAATGCGCCCTTCAACAGCTAGGGAGGCGTGTTGTAATTCTTCAAGAGACAGATAGATGCGTTCTCGCTCACAGAGAAAAGCTCTGAATGACGTTCACATGTTCACACACCTCTCGAATTCACTGAGAACGGCACCCGCGAGCCATGTTGAATCGCCGCCGGTACCGACCACCAGTTGGGCGAGACATTCGCCATCAAGCAGCCAAGAGTGGCACATCATGCGTTGTGTCGCGATCCAGACCAGTTCCCAGCTAACCCCGGAGTAATGACACCATTCGCGCCAGGCGGTCTTAAGCTGATCTTAGAAGTTGGTGTGGATCTCTCCAGTCAAGGGCTTGGTGACGGGTTCGATTGCAATATCAGATGGGCCTACGATAAACTGAATCAGTTGGTAGAGTGCGCCCTTGGCGATGTCCTGATTCTGTTCGAGGTGGCGGGCGTAGCGGCGAATGCGTTTGCCAACAGCGTATACTTCCATTGTGCCGTCGCGGTTATATGCGTAGGCACGGCGGGGTTTGAGTCCGTAAGAGAGAGGCTGGCTGGGTAGTGGTAATTGCTCGGTAACGGTGGCGTAAGATCTGGCTGGCCGTTGGCTCGGCTTCGAGGATGCGGTTCTGTTTTTTTTAGCCACGGGGGAATATTCCCTGGCGAGAGCGGAACTTCCCTTGCGGTGACGCAGCAACCGCTACATTTTTACGCGCCACCTTGATGACCTTGAGCAGCCCGTTGACGTGTTGGTAGATAAGCACTTTAGTGCCCACTGAGCCAGTCAGATCGACGCGCAACTGGCCCGTTGAGGCGGCTTCCTTCAGTTGGGCGAGTTTTGCGGCGATGAATGTCATGGGTACCCCATCTCGGCTAATGGGGCAAGGGTACGGCGGGAGGCAATGACAAAAATAGGGAAAATGATTGCTACAATTTGATTTGGTATAGTGTAAAAACGAGAATGTTGTGTCTGCTGCAGCGATCCAGTTCATCACCATATTCCGCGCACCGAAATCAAATATCACGAAGAGAGGTAATAAGACATGAGAACCAATATTCTCTTGCTAGCGATGGGTATAATTCTCGCCACTGAGGTGTCTTTCGCTGGGGATCTCGCATTTCCTACAACTGAACAAGAAATCATTTCTGCCCTAACTCTCAAAGATGGCACAACAGAGATTAATGGTGTTACATATGTGTCGGAGAAAGACAGTGTTTACAAGGTCATTAATGGCAAGAGGTTTAAGGCGCGTTGTATAGAGATTATAAATACCGAAATTGCTCCGAAGGCCGGAGCAGTCATTAGGTTTAGTTCTAATTCTTCAGGCATTCACAATACATCTTTTGGTTTATTGAACCGGTATGTACGCGCATTGAAAGGTTCTTTAGCCGATGCCACGATCCAGATAGGCGGGCATAGTGACTCTGCGGGTGACCCAGAGAAAAATATGGCGTTATCTCGCGAACGTGCGGAATCCGTTCGTCAATATTTGGTTCATCATGGTGTTGCTGAGAATCATCTCGTTGCTGTTCCGTTTGGCGACACTCTTCCGATAGCGTCAAATGATACGCTAGGGGGCAGAGCTAAAAATCGTCGTGTACAATTTACCCGTATAGAGTGAGTGCCGTCATGGTGTGCTTGTGTCTATAATGACTGTATGAAAATAGAGCGCCTGGAGATATGCGGGATTTGCACATATTCCGGATATTTGGGAATTCTACGGTATTCGAGGCGTTGTTCTTAACTGATGGATGGTGTCTTTTGTTCAACGAGCACATCCATTCCCAACTATGCTGTAAATTTTTAAACACCTGTACGCCGTGATGA
>CAIRSR010000091.1 GCA_903881315.1 uncultured Thiotrichales bacterium
CTGCCCCCACGATAGTTGTCGGTGGTACCGGCACGGTCTCGGCAACCGGCGGGGCATCCGGGAACGCAGTAACCCTTACCTCGACGACAACCTCGGTCTGTACCATCAGCGGCAGCACCGTCACTGGCGTCACTGCGGGCACCTGCACGATAGCCGCAAACCAAGCAAGCAGCACCAACTACAATGCCGCTACGCAAGTCACCCAGAACATCACCATTGGCCTCGGCAACCAGACCATCACCTTCGGCACCGCCCCGAGCGTAGTCGTCAACGGCAGCGGAACGGTCTCGGCAACCGGTGGGGCATCGGGTAACGCCGTCACCTTCTCGGTTAACCCGGCGTCGGTCTCCGTCTGCAGTATCAGCGGGGCTACTGTTTCGGGCATCACCATTGGCAGTTGTATCATCGACGCCAACCAGGCCGGTAACGCAAACTACAACGCCGCGAATCAGGCACAGCAAACCATCACCATCACAGGCCTAACCCAAACCATCAGTGCTGTCGCCTTCGCCCCGAACACTATCATTGTAGGGAACACCACCACGGTCTCGGCCAACGGCGGAGGCTCAGGCAACCCGGTGACCTTCACGGTTGACCCTGCCGCCACCACCGTCTGTAGCATCAGCGGCAGCACGATAACAGGCCTTACCGTTGGTAGCTGTATCATCGACGCGAACCAGACCGGCACCACCACCTATGCCGCCGCGACCCAAGCACAGGCGACAATCACCGTCACTGGCCGCCCCCAGACCATCAGCGCCATCACCTTCACCCCGAGCACAGTCATCGCCAGCGGCACCACGACAGCCAGCGCAACCGGCGGGGCGTCGGGCAATCCGGTCACCTTCAGCTCCAACACAAGCTCGGTCTGTTCCGTGAACAGTAGCACTGGTGTGGTGACCATTTCGTCCACCGCTGCCGTAGGTAGTACCTGCACCATTGCCGCCAACCAAACCGGCAATTCCACCTATGCGGCTGCCACTACCGTAACCGGCAGTATCGTCACCGTCCAGGCGATAACCATTACCGCAAACCCAAGCCCATCAACCTCCGGCACAATAAGCTGCACCAGTCCGGTCGCTACCGGCACTACCAGCACCTGTACGGTCACGCCCGGTTCCGGCAACTCCATCTCGAGCATCAGCGGCTGTAACGGCACCTCGTCGCGCACCTCCCCCTACACCACCGGTGCGGTCACGAGTAACTGTACGGTAACCGCAAGCTTCGGAACGTCTAAAACCGTCACGGCTACCGCAAGCCCTTCAGCAGGCGGCACAATTGTCTGTAGCCCGAGTACCGTCGCCTCCGGTACCACCAGCACATGTACCGTCGCGCCCAATTCCGGTTATGCCATCACCAACATCAGCGGCTGCAATGGCACAACAAGCAACATATCCCCCTACACCACCGGATCGATCACCAGCAACTGCACGGTAACCGCCACATTCGGCATCCTCATCACCACGACCGCAAGCCCGGCAGCGGGTGGCACAGTAACCTGTAGCCCTAATCCGGTCGCCTCTGGTAGCACCAGCTCCTGCACGGTCACGCCCAATACTGGCTACGCCATCTCCAGTTCTGGCGTTGCCATCAGCGGTTGCGGTGGCACCTCAACCAGCACCTCGCCCTACACCACCGGAACAATCACCAGCCCCTGCTCGGTAACCGCAAGTTTCTCGACCAGTTACACGCTCGCGGTCACCACTGCCGGCACTGGTAGCGGCACCATCACCAGTAGCCCCGCTGGGATTAGTTGTGGCGCGACTTGCTCACACAGTTTTGCTAGCGGCACGTCAGTAACCCTAACCGCCCAGGCAGCCTCGGGCAGCACATTCGCTGGTTGGAGCGGCGCTTGTTCAGGAACCAACAACGCTTGTTCCGTCACCATGAATTCCGCAACGACCGTGGTCGCGAACTTTAGCCCCCCCACCAATTACACCATCACGGCCACTGCGAACCCTGCCGGATCCGGCACCGTGACCTGCGTCCCCGCTACGGTGGTCTCGGGCAGCACCAGCACCTGCACCGCGACACCCAATACTGGCTACGGTATCTCCAGCATCAGCGGTTGCAATGGCACCACGTCTACCACCTCACCCTACACCACCGGCACAGTCACCGGTAACTGTACGGTAACCGCCAATTTCGCCTCGCTCACCGCGCTCACTATCACGAATGCGGGAACCGGTAGCGGCACGGTCACGAGCAGCCCAGCCGGCATCAACTGCGGGGCGACCTGTTCACAAAGCTTTACCCTCAACGCATCCGTCACCCTAACAGCCAGTGCAGCAACAGGCAGCTCGTTTGTTGGTTGGGGCGGCGCTTGTTCTGGCAGCAGCACTACGTGTACGGTCACAATGAGTTCCGCGCAAAACGTGACCGCGACCTTCAACCTCGGCGGCAACACGGTGACTGGCTCAGCAAGCGCAGGCGGCACCATCAGCCCGACCAGCGTTGTGGTAACGTACGGGAATACCCAGCAATTCACCCTAGCGGCAAACACCGGCTACGCCATCGCTAGCGTTGGCGACAACTGCGGTAGTCAAGGCAGCTTGTCTGACAACACCTACACAACCGGACTCATCACCAGCGCCTGCACGGTGACCGCAAACTTCCTACAATCCCAAACCATCGGCACGGTTAGCTTCAACCAGACCCAGCTCGTCGCGGGCGGCACACCCGCCACAGCAACGGTCTCGGCCAGCGGCGGGGCATCGGGCAACACCGTTACCTTCACCAGCCTGACCACCGGCGTCTGCACCATAAGCGGCACCACCATTACCAGTGTCTCTGCGGGCACCTGCACCATTGCGGCCAAACAGGCTGGCAACACAACCTACGCAGCAGCCCCCACGGCAACTGGCAGCATCACCGTTTTGCAGTCCCAGACCATCACCTTTGGCACAGCACCAACCCTGAACAATCGGGGTGCGGCAACCGTCAGTGCCAGCGCAAACTCAGGATTGTTGGTTGGCTTCTCAAGCACCACCACCAGCATCTGTAGTGTCGTTGACAATGGCAATGGCACCGCGACCGTCACCGGTGTCGCGGCTGGCACCTGCACCGTCAATGCCAATCAGTCAGGCAACAGCACCTACGCCGCCGCAACCCAGGTCTCGCCAAACTTCACCATAAACGCCACCACCGCCACCACCCAGACCATCACCTTTGTCGGCACCGCACCGACCCCGAATGTCGGGGGCAGCGGAACCGTCAGCGCCACGGCAAGCTCCGGATTGACGGTAAGCTATTCCCTAAGCACCACCGGCATTACCCTCGCAAACGCTACCTGCAGCATCGCTGACAATGGCAAGGGTAGTACGACGGTTACTGGTATCGCGGCGGGCACCTGCACCATCTACGCCAATCAGACGGGCAGTAGCACCTACCAACCCGTCCAGGCGTCACGGGCCGTCACGATTGGTAGCGCCACCGCTACTGCCCAAACCATCGGTGCCATCACCTTTGCCCCCAGCACCGTCACCGCCGGAGGAACCACCACCGCGAGCGCTACCGCCACCTCGGGACTGGCCGTAACCTTCAGCTCGCTCACCCCGACCATCTGTTCTGTGAACAGCAGCAGCGGCGTTGTTACCGTCGTTGCCAACGCCCCGGAGGGCAACACCTGCACCGTTGCCGCCAATCAGGCGGGCAACGCGAGCTACGCAGTGGCCGCCCGGGTGACCAACAGCATTACGGTCGCAGGCAACACCCAAACCATTGGTGCTATCACCTTTACCCCAAACTCGCTCACAACCGGCGGCACCACAACCGTTAGCGCCACAGCAAGCTCAGGGTTGCCAGTCACCTTTACCGTCGATCCACTCTCGGTTGACTCACAAGGGCGCGTCGTCTGCACCATTAGCGGCACCACCGTGACTGGCCGCAATGCAGGTACCTGCTACATCGACGCCAACCAACCTGGCGGTTACAGCACCTATACCTACGCCGCCGCCAATCAGCAGCAGGGAACCGTCACGGTGACCAGCACCACCCAAACCATCACCTTTGGCACAGCCCCAAGCCCGAGGATCAATGGCATCGGAACGGTCAGCGCCACGGCAAGTTCGGGATTGCCAGTAAGCTTCTCGTTAAGCAGCACGAACAGCACCACCGCCAACAGCTACTGCAGCATTGTCGATAATGGCAATGGCACCGCGACCGTTACCGGTATCGCCGCTGGCACTTGCACGGTATACGCCACGCAAGCTGGCAACGGCGGCTATGCCCAGGCCCAGGCCTCACAAGCGGTCACGATTAGCAGCAGCACCGCCACCGCCCAAGCCATCAGCGCTATCGTTTTCAACCCAACCACCATCGCTGCAGGCGGAACCACCACAGTCAGCGCCACTGGCGGGGGTTCGGGCAACGGGGTTGTCTTCTCGAGTCTAACCCCAAGCCTCTGCACCGTAAGCGGCACCACCGTTACTGGCGTAGCGGCGGGCACCTGCACCGTTGCCGCCGACCAGAGCGGTAGCACCACCTACGCCCCAGCAACCGAGGTAACCAACAGCATCATTGTCCTCGCGCCCCAAACCATCACGTTTGGCCCCATCCCCACAGTAACCATCGGTGTAGCGCGCATCGTCAGCGCAAGCGCAAGCTCAGGACTCGCGGTGAGTTTCTCGCTGACGACTACGGGCACCACCCTCACAAACGCCTTCTGCCAAATCACGGATAGTGGCACCGGAATTGCCACAGTGACCGGTATAGCCGCGACTACCAGTGGCTGCACAATCTACGCCACCCAGGTTGGCAACAGCAGCTACGCCTCCGTACAGGCATCTTCGGCTATCACCATCAGCGGGACATCAAGCCAAACCATCGCCTTCGGTACCGCACCAGTCATCACCGTTGGTGGCACCGGAACAGTCAGCGCCACCGCGAGTTCGGCGCTGGCGGTAACGCTAAGCTCAAGCACCCCATCCATCTGCACGGTAAGCGGCACTACCATAACCGGTGTGGCCGCAGGGACATGCAACATCACCGCGACCCAGCTTGGCAACGCGAGCTACGCAGGGACTACGGCAAACCAGAACCTTACCATCTACCCAGCAAGCCAGACCGTCACCCTCGGCACGGCCCCAACCGTCGCCGTCGGCAACACCGCAATGGCCAGCGCAACGGCCAGCTCTGGGCTCATGGTGAGCTTCTCGCTCAGCGCCACAAGCACCGTCCTTGCCAATACCTATTGCAGCATCGTCGATAACGGCAATGGCACCGCTGCCGTAACCGGTTTGGCCGCGACCACCTCTGCCTCCTCTGGTTGCACCCTCTTCGCCAATCAGGTCGGCACCGCAAACTACACGGCCACCAGCAATTCCCAGCACATCAGCATCACCCAAACCACGCAGAGCGTCACCTGGAGCGCTGCGCCAATGGTCTCTATCAACCGATCTAACCTGGTCAGCGCCACAGCAAGCTCGGGACTCACGGCAAGCTTCTCGACCACTACCACGACCATCTGCACCCTGGTCGACAATGGCAATGGCACCGCCACAGTCACCGGTGTTGCCGCTGGCACCTGCACAATCACGGCAAGCCAAGCAGGTAACAGTAGCTATTCTGCTGCAACCGCGACCCTCACCCAGAGTCTCACGGTGACCGGCGCAACAACCCAGACTATCGGCACCATCACCTTCAGCCCAACCACCCTCACGGTGGGAGGCACCACAACCGCAAGCGCCACAGCGAGTTCAGGCTTAACCGCAACCTTCAGCTCGCTCACGCCTTCCATCTGTACTGTAGGGGCTAGTACCCTGAGCGCTGGGGTTTCTCGGGCGACAGTAACCGACGTCGGCGTTGGCACCTGCATCATTGCCGCCAATCAGGCAGGCAACACCACCTACGCCTTTGCAACCCAGGTAACCCAATCGATTGCGGTCACAACTGGCAGCACCACCCAGACCCTGAGTGCAATCACCTTCACGCCAAGCGCACTCCTCGTCGGGGGCAACACCACAGTCAGTGCACGGGCAAGCTCAGGATTGATAGTGACGTTTAGCTCTACCACGCCGGCTACCTGCACCGTGAGTGGCAGCACGGTCTATGGCGTAGCAGCAGGCACCTGTAGCATTGTCGCGAGCCAAGCAGGCAACGCCATCTACGTGGGCGTCACTAGTACGACCACCATCAATGTTGGCATTAGCGCGACCACCATCTCCGACGATTTTACCCAGGCCACCGATACCAACCTCTGGCAGCCATCGTATTACGCCTGTCTCACCGCCGGAACCTCGAGCAACAACTCGGTGCCAACCACGAGCAGCATCCCGGGTTGCAACTACACAACCCCCGATCAACCTGGTTTCGGCGCACTCCGGCTGACACCCGCAGCAACGAGTCAGCACGGTGCCATCGTATCCAATTACACCTTCCCCACCAACCAGGGCCTCCAGGTCACCTTTGTCAGCTACACCTGGGGCGGCGCAGGTAGCGGCGCTGGTAATGCAAACATGGGCGCTGACGGGATTTCGTTCTTCCTCATGGACGGTGCCGTTGGCACCACCTACTGGGGAACGCCGAACCTCGGCTCATGGGGCGGAAGCCTTGCGTATACCTGCTCGAATACGAACAATCCTTACACAGGCCTCACCGGCGCGTACTTAGGGCTCGGGATGGACGAGTGGGGTAACTTCCTGAACAGTGGCGACAATACCGCGAGCGGCGCTCCCGTAAACAGCACAAACACCTTTTACTCGGGGTCTTATTTCCAGGCCAATCGCATCGGTTTGCGCGGCGCGGGTAATGTAAGCTGGTATTGGTTGAATCAAAACTACCCAGCCCTCTACCCATCTAGCCTAAGTTCCGGCACCCAAGCAACCGCCGTCCAGAACACCTGTAAGACCGGCACCCTCTGGGATTACTCTACTGGCGTTGGCACGAACCTTAACATCACCGCGCAAAACGGTGGCCCAACGCTCTGGGATTATCCAGTAATCCAGAGCGGTTTCTCGGTGTTGCCAAACACTCAACCGATCGCCAAGCTGAGCGCGACCTCGCGCACCCAGGCAGTGCCGATGAAGTACCAGTTGTCGATCACGCCAGGTGGTCTGCTCAACTTCTCGTACAGCTACAACGGCGGCGGCTACCAGTCGGTATTGACCAACTTCCCGATCACGGCAGGAAATGGCAACCTGCCCGACTCCTTCCGTTTCGGCTTCGCCGGCTCGACGGGTGGCGCTACGAATAACCACGAGATCACCTGCTTCCTCGCGGAACCAACCGAATCGAGCAGTAGTGCGACGGTCAACAGCGTCGAGAGTGGTCAGGTACGCACCGGTACACAGGTCTATCTCGCCTCCTACAACCTAAACAGTTGGGCGGGGTCACTCGTATCTGACTCCATCACGGCGAATGCGAGTGGTGGGCTCAGTGTCGCCAAAATCTCTACCTGGGACGGTAGCTGTACGCTGACCGGCGGGTCGTGCTCCAGCATGGGCACTGGCAGCAGTCCGGTCACCGTCGAGCCGTGGCAGGCGTCAACCGCAACCACCTCGACCTCACCCATCCCGTCTCGCCAACTCGTGACCTGGAATGGCTCCAGAGGCGTGCCACTCGAATGGACAAATCTGACGGCGGCCCAGCAAAGCATCCTCACCGCATCCAGCAGCGGCTCCCTCGGCCAAGATCGGCTCAACTGGTTGCGCGGCGACCGTAGCAATGAACAAACCTCCTTGCGCACCCGTTCTAGCGTCCTTGGGGATATTATTGACTCCAATCCAACCTGGATAGGCCCCCCCGCATTTGGTGGCACCCTCGCCACCCGGCTGAATGTCGTGTACGCCGGCAGCAATGACGGCTTCCTGCATGGCTTCAGGACTGGCCAAAACAATACGGACGGGAGTTACAACGCGACCTACAACGATGGCTACGAGGTGCTCGGGTTCATGCCCTATAGTGTGTTTACCAACAACAACCCGTCCCCCCTCCCCGCCGACGTTGTCAGCCTGACCCAACAACCCTATAACCATCAGTATTTTGTCGATGCCTCGCCCGGCAGCGGCGAGCTGTACTACACCGACAATACTGGTTCGCCAAACTGGCACACCTGGCTTGTGGGCGGGGTCGGGCCGGGCGGCCAGGAGATCTACGCGCTGGATGTCACCGATCCCGCCACCTTCTCCGAGAGCAATGCGGCGAAACTCGTCATTGGCGACTGGACTCCCTCGACACTGACCACGCAGACCTGCATGAATGCGCTCACCAACTGTGGCAGTAATCTCGGCTACACCTACGGCACCCCACTGATTCGCCGCCTGCACAACGGTAGCTATGCGATAATCTTCGGCAACGGCTTCGATAGCAGCAGCGGGAAAGCGGGCGTATATATTGGTCTTATCAATGATCCTAGCTGCTCGGCTGCCTACACGAATACCAACGTCAACGTATGCGTAAAGTTTATCTGGCTAGACACCGGCACCGGTTCAGCCTCCGACCCGAACGGCATCGCCTACGTGTCGTCCGCTGACCTCGATAGCGACGGCCTAACCGACTACCTCTATGCGGGAGACCTGGAAGGAAACATCTGGCGTTTTGACCTCACGAGCACGGATCCGACACTGTGGGGGGCATCAACCTTTGGCCACACCTCAGCGGCACCGCTGTTCACAGCAACAACGAATGCTGGCATCAGTGGAAGTGATGAACCCGTGTCCACCAAGATTGCCGTAACCGCAACCATCACCCCAGACGGGGCGCAGCGTGTACTCTTGGGAGTGGGTACCGGACGTGCGATACCGTTCACAGCAGCTACCGCCGAGATCTACGCCACCGGCACCCAGAGCGTCTACGGACTGTGGGATTGGGATATGGACGGGTGGAATAGCTCATCGGCCAATACCTTACGGGGCGTTGGCAACCTCCCTTACGCCTCTTTACCAGAGCAAGCGGCACCGTATCGGACATTCACGCGCACCAGTCTTGCAACGGTCACGACCACCAACCCGACAACCACCACGCGGGCAGCAATTCCCGTCACGGTATGCTGGAATGGAAGTACGTCGTGCGCCTCCGGCAACACGCAGTATGGGTGGATCTACGATTTGGCGTCTGGCAGTAACAATCTAGGGGAGCAGGTGATCTATAATCCCATCTTCTCCGGAGGAGAGTTGGTTGTGAACACCACCGTTCCTCCCTCGGCGAGTTCGATCAACCAATGTACACCTGCCTTACCAACCGGTTGGACGATAGCGTTCGATATGGCGTCCGGCGGTGCGCCACCAAACACGACGAACAACGTCTTCCCTGATTTCAATGGCAGCCTCGTCGCCAATGGCTCGCCGATCACGGGAACAGCGCTGAGTGCCGTCGGAACCCCGTACGTTGTTGCAATAGGCAGCAGCCAATACATCGTGAACCAAACCGTTAGCGGAACACCGGTGATTACCCAGTTCAACGCACCGGGCGGCCTTACTGTTAAACTACTCTCATGGGGACAATTGCGGTGATTACATCCAGAACGAAAGGTTTTACCCTTATCGAGCTAATGATCGTCGTTTCGATCATTGCGATACTCGTTGTTGTCGCCTTTCCAAGCTACCAATCGTACGTGCTGAAATCGCACCGAACGGCAGCCATCAACGCGCTTTTGTATATCGCCGGACAGGAGGCAAACTATTACAATGCAAACAACGTCTATGCCACCAGCATTGCGGGGCTAGGTCTTGGCTATACCGATCCCTACACCGTCCCGTCGGCCAGCACCACCTACTACAAGGTCGCGGTGCAAGCTGGTTCTACCAGTAGCGCCTTCACTCTACAGGCAGTACCGCAGGGCGCTCAGACCAGCGACACTTGTGGCACCTACGCCTACACCAATCTCGGCGTTAAAATGCTCTACTCCGGGACTAGCGTGACCTATTCCAACACCGGCGCAGGAAACCAGGGCTCTGTCCCAGGAGGCACCGTAACCACCAGCGGCACAACGCTGTCTACTTGTTGGGGGAATTAGCCATTAAAACGGAGACGTTGTCCCACTTGGTGGTCGCGGATCTCTCTAAGGATGCGCGCACGGTACTCGCAGCAGCGAGGGTAATACTTGTCCCTCAGTTTGAGAACCTTCCTCCCACGGTGATCAGCGTTTCCTTGCCAACCTTCGCGCAGCAAGATGCGACAACGGCTCACTTCTCACAGTATTGCGCCTCACTGAAGTCTACGATTGCGGCAGCCGAAGAGCTTGGTCTCGTGCAGACCGAACTCGCGATCAATGCCTGTCGCGAAGGCCAGCGCAAGGTATTGGACAGCACCCTAAACCGCTCCTCCTCCGGTGAGATCTTTGCCGGCACGGTTTATCTACAAAAGTTGGACGGGGTTCTAAAATCGCTCCGGCACGAATTGTGTCACCGATTCTTAGCCAAGGTGGCTGCTGAATATCTCCAGAAGAAGATTGGCGAGATGTTTCCGGTAACGGCAGTCTTTGCGACACTGCCACTCAGCCCATTTAACCCGCTCAGTATCGTACGCGACATGATCGGAAAGATTGCGGTTCCAACCGAGAAATCCGGGGCGCTCACCACCGAGGGTGAGATCGCCGCATTATGCCAGTCCATCTTCGCTATCATAGAAAACCATTTACGAACCGAGAGCACCACCGAGCACCTCCTCGACACCGCACTCGATCGGTGCGTCCTCACCATGATGAGCCTTGCTAAACGACTTCAGGACAACCAAGATCGCGAAAACAAACTCCGCGACGAACTCCAGGCACTCAAAGCAAGGTATCCTTTGTTTAAGCGGCTTGTCGTCCTAGCGGGCGAATACAATGGCGCGAAACAGGCCATCTCTCAACAACGAGAAGGACTCGCCGAGGAACTGAAGTCACTAGAGAGCGCCTCTTTGTGGGTCGAAACCTTCCTCCGTGGTCTGGTCGAGCGGGTACTCTGTCCGTACCTTGTCAGGACTCGCATTGTACAAACGGTCTGTGCGGAACACGCCGAGTTAGATGAGAAGCTCAACAACCTTGGCAACAATGCAAATAGTCCCATGGCTCGTGATCCGCAACACCAAGAAGGACTTGCGATAACCGCCACCACTTCAGGCACCTGTAGCCTGTTGCCTGCCGTTGATTAGCGTATTTCTGCACGGTTAGCGACACTTTACTCTATGCGTATCGGTTCCCACCCTCTTTCGACTCCATTAGCCCTTGCTCCCATGGCTGGGGTGAGCGATCGCCCGTTTCGGGAACTCTGCCGACGGTTCGGAGCGGGGCTGGCGGTCTCCGAGATGGTATCCGCCAACTCCCTCTTGTGGGGAAGCACCAAAACCCGCCGTCGCGCTGATCATTCCGGCGAACCATCGCCACGCTCCGTACAGATCGTTGGCCAAGACCCCTCCCTAATGGCCGCCGCTGCTCGCTACAATGTGGAACTCGGGGCGGATATTATCGACATTAACATGGGTTGCCCGGCCAAGAAGGTCTGCAATGTAATGGCAGGATCGGCCCTACTCAAAGACGAACCCCTGGTGGCACGGATCCTCACCGCCGTTGTGAAGGCCGTAACGGTACCCGTAACGCTCAAGATTCGTACTGGTTGGGATAAAGAGCACCGCAACGGGCCCACCATCGCTCGCATTGCCGAGGAATGCGGCATCCAAGCGCTGGCGGTTCATGGGCGTACCCGCGCTTGTGGGTATTCTGGTGCGGCTGAGTATGATACTGTCCGCACCATTAAATCGACCGTGTCTATTCCGGTCATTGCCAACGGGGATATCTGTAGCCCCGAACAGGCGCGGGACGTGCTTCTGTACACCGCCGCCGATGGCATCATGATCGGACGTGCGGCACAAGGTCGGCCCTGGCTTTTTCAGCAGGTGCAGCACTTCTTAACGACCGGAAAACACCTCCCAAACCCCGCACCTACTGTAGTGCGGGACATCATCCTAGAGCATCTCGGCAATCTTTATGCCTTCTACGGAACGGCAACCGGATTGCTGGTGGCGCGTAAACATCTATCCTGGTATGTAAGAGGAACCCCTGGTGCGGGCGGGTACCGCGCTCTTGTTAATCGAACCAACACTATAGAACAACAGGTCGCGCTCACGCGAGACTACTTCGACCGCCTACTCGATGTGGAGGAACGTATCGTATGAACCACCCGCCCATGGTGGAGCAACCAAACCCAGTCACATCATCGGTACCGACTGGTGCTGCGCCATTTGCCGCCTGCATATACGAGGCACTCGATCGGTATTTCATCGATCTAGAAGGACAGCCGCCCAGCAATCTCTACCAACTGGTCATGAATGAGGTCGAACGCCCCCTTTTGAATGCCATCCTCACTCGCACCCACGGCAACCAAAGCAAGGCCGCGCACATGCTGGGCATCAACCGTGGCACACTGCGCAAGAAACTTATTCAGCACGGCCTAGACGTGATATTAGGATAATTAGATGATTACTCGCGCCTTACTCAGCGTTTCCGATAAAACTGGCATCCTTGCCTTCGCCCGCTCCCTCACGGAACTCGGCATTGAGGTAATCGCCACTGGCGGCACCGCACGGCTGCTCATCAACGCTTCCGTACCCGTTACCGAGGTCTCTGACTACACTGGTTTCCCGGAGATGATGGATGGACGCCTCAAGACCCTTCATCCTCGGATCCATGGTGGTCTATTGGGTCGTCGCGGCACAGATGACGCCGACATGGCAAAACACGGCATTGCCCCGATTGATCTCGTGGTTGTCAATCTCTACCCGTTTGAACAGGTGATCGCCCGCACCAATTGCCCACTCGCAGAGGCCATTGAGAACATCGACATCGGCGGGCCAACCTTGTTGCGCGCAGCAGCCAAGAATCACGCCTCGGTCACGGTGGTGGTAGATGCTGCGGACTACGAGCCTATCCTCGCCGAGCTACGCGAACAAGGAGAGGTGACGAGTGCGACCCGTTTCGCGCTTGCGGTAAAGGCATTCGAACATACCGCCCGTTATGACGGTGCCATTGCCAACTACTTGGGCAGCCGCGTAGGCGCAGGGGGGGCAACACCCTTCCCGCAGACGCTAAACCTCCAGTTCACCAAGGTTCAGGGCCTGCGCTATGGCGAGAATCCTCACCAACAAGCCGCTTTCTACCGCGAGCACGCCCTGCTCGAACCTGGTATCGCCAGTGCTCATCAGATCCAGGGCAAGGAATTGTCCTACAACAACCTAGCAGATATCGATGCCGCCTTAGAATGCGCAAAGGCATTCGATGTGCCGGTCTGCGTTATCGTCAAACACGCCAACCCCTGCGGTGTGGCCGTGGGGGAAGACCTACAGAGCGCCTACGACCGCGCGTACCGCACCGATCCTACCTCGGCATTCGGCGGCATCATTGCCGTGAATCGCCCGCTCAATCGCGCCGTTGCCACCAGCATTATCGAACGCCAGTTCGTAGAGGCCATCATTGCGCCAGAGATCCTGCCCGAAGCCCTGCCCATCCTCGCCACCAAGAAGAACGTGCGCGTGCTGGCCTGTGGCGACTGGAGCGGTGTGCGGAGTGGTGCGCTAGACTTCAAACGCATCGTCGGCGGTTTACTGGTGCAGGATCGTGATCTTGGTCTAGTCGCAGAAGAGGATCTCCGCGTGGTCACCAAGCGCTCACCGACTGACGCCGAGCGCGCCGATCTCGCGTTCGCCTGGAAGGTCGTCAAATTTGTAAAATCTAACGCCATCCTGCTCGCCCGCGACGGCATGACCATCGGCATTGGCGCAGGCCAAATGAGCCGCGTGTATTCCGCCCGCCTTGCCGTTTTAAAGGCCAGCGACGCCGGTCTCTCCACCCAGGGCACGGCACTTGCCTCAGACGCCTTCTTCCCGTTCCGCGACGGACTGGATCAGGCTGCCGAGATGGGGGTCAGCGCCGTAATCCAACCCGGTGGGTCAATGCGCGACGCAGAGGTCATTGCTGCCGCCAACGAACACAACATTGCGATGGTGTTTACCGGTATGCGTCACTTCAGACATTAACCGAATGGCTACCTTATTTGTCTCTGACCTCCATCTCTCTGCGGAACGCAAGCCCGTTACGGACAGTTTCTTGGCGTTTCTCGCAGGAATTGCCCGAGAGGCGGAAGGTCTTTATATCTTAGGAGATCTTTTCGATCGGTGGCTCGGCGACGATGCCGCGCAACCAGAGGACAGGCGGGTGCTAACCGCCCTGCGCACCCTCACCGCAAGCGGCGTTCCGCTGTGGGTTATGTCAGGCAACCATGACTTTCTCTACAGTTCACGCTTTGCGAGCGAAACTGGCTGCGAACTCCTCCCCGACCCGTATGTCCTAGACCTATACGGCACCAAAACCCTATTGATGCACGGCGACTTGCTCTGTACCAACGATATCCCCTATCAGAATTTCCGCAAGATGGTACGAGACCCCGCCTGGCAGGCGACGCAACTGGCAAAACCCGTTGCGGCTCGTTTAGAAATGGCGCGGGAGTTACTGTCGCTGAGTCACATCCACACCGCCGCAAAGGACGATGCAACCCTGGCCGTCAACCAAGACGCCGTAGAGTCGAGGCTACGCGCTTATGATGCACAGCTCCTGATCCACGGACACACCCACCGCCCCAATCACCACTGCTTTTTGTTGGACGGGAAGGAGGCGCTACGCATCGTGCTACCAGACTGGCACATGAACGAAAGCACTGGGAAGACAGACAAAGAAACGGGTTACGAACGGGGTGGCTACTTGCGGGTTACTGCGCACAAACGGGAAACACTGCCACTAACAAGCTAGACATTACCGGAAACATCCCCACTTACGTGCGCCCCTTCAGGCCGCCCCGCTTCGCGGGGAATTTCCGATAACATCCGCCTGCAATCCTCACACACAGAGGCTTTGCGCCCCGTCTGCTTCCTTGCAGAGAACAGCTCTGCCGAAATTACTTAGACGTGGTAGCAGGAGCAGCCACGGGAGGAGCAGCCACAGGAGCGGCTGGAGGATAACCGTACGCCGGGCCACCCCAAGCAGGAGCATAGCCATAGCCGGGAGGAGGATAGCCATAGCCGTTGTAGCCGTTGCCCCAGCCGTTGCCATTGCCGTAGCCGTAGCCGTTGCCATAGCCATTGCCGTAACCGTTACCATAGCCATTGCCATTGCCATTGCCATAGCCATTGCCGTAGCCGTTGCCATAGCCATTGCCATGAGCATTGCCACTGAAGCCGAAGCTCATGCCACCGCTGCCACCGCCGTCACCGAGCCAGTCGCCGCCGCCGCCGTTGCCCCAGTTACCACCGTTGCCCCAGTTGCCACCGTTGCCCCAGTTGCCATTGTTGCCCCAGTTGCCACCGTTACCATTACCCCAACCCGGACCCCACCAAGCATTGGCGGATACGGAAACAAGACTGCTCACGCCCAACAGGGCGGCAATTGCTACTGACCGAGTCAGCTTCTTCATGCAAATCTCCCGAATAATCGATTACAGATTGGTGAGTGAAACGGCTAATTGGTACTACCAAATCGTTAGATCAAAGCATATCAGACACAAACTCCATAACGCACTCATTCTACCACCTTTTCGGCCACACTTCGCAAGTACCCCCTTCAGGGTAGACAACAATTACAGTAGGTGATTGGTGTCTACCCACAAACGAGATACCTCACGCAAAAGGCATCAACGAATGCGAGGATTCAACTTGCCAGAGCTGTACTGCGCTGTCATCACCTCTAGCGACACTGGCTTCATCTTCGACGCCTGACCACTCGCGCCAAAGGCCTCGTAACGTAACTTGCAGAGATCCTTCATGGCCTTGGTAGACGCCTTCAGATACTTGCGAGGGTCGAATTCCTTAGGATTTTCAGCCATGAACTTGCGAATCGCACCGGTCGACGACATCCGCAGGTCGGTATCGATGTTTACCTTGCGCACACCATGGCGAATCCCCTCCTGGATCTCCTCTACTGGCACACCGTAGGTCTGCCCCATATCCCCGCCAAATTTATTGATAATATGTAACCAATCCTGGGGGACTGAGGAGGAGCCGTGCATCACCAAATGGGTATCCGGGATACGCGCATTGATCGCCTTGATGCGCTCAATGGCCAGAATATCGCCGGTAGGGGGGCGGCTAAATTTGTATGCCCCATGGGATGTACCGATAGCGATAGCCAGGGCATCCACTTGGGTGTCGCGCACAAAACGAGCGGCTTCCTCGGGATCAGTGAGCAGTTGGGAGTGGTCTAATACCCCTTCAGCCCCCCCACCATCCTCTTCACCGGCAATACCGGTCTCGAGTGACCCGAGACAACCGAGTTCGCCCTCGACCGACACACCACAGGCGTGGGCCAGCTCTACCACCGACCTCGTCACGCGCACGTTGTACTGATAATCCGACGGGGTCTTCATGTCCTCGCGCAGCGAACCATCCATCATCACCGAGGAAAACCCAAGCTGGATGGAACGAAAGCATACCGCCGGGGACGAGCCATGATCCTGGTGCATACACACCGGGATATGAGGCCACTGCTCAATAGCAGCCTCGATGAGGTGACGCAAAAAGGGCGCTCCCGCGTAACTACGGGCACCGGCTGATGCCTGGACAATCACCGGACTATCGGTTTCATCAGCCGCCTGCATAATCGCATGCATCTGCTCCATGTTATTGACATTAAAGGCCGGTACTCCGTAACCATGTTCAGCAGCGTGATCCAACATTTGACGCAGGGCAATGAGAGCCATGCTAATCTCCTGGGTTGAGGGGTGTGCTTAGAAGCAAGTTTAGTTCTCTTGGGTAACAGCCATGGCACCCACGCGCACGATCTTCATGGCGTTGGTACCACCTTGGACACCGATTAGGTCACCTTTTGTAATGATAACCAGATCACCATCCTCCACCATGCGGCGGCTCAACAACTCTTGCACAGCGGCAAGGTTGATCTTGTTGTGATCTGTCGTAGAAATATCAAAGTGTACCGGATAGACATCCCGATAAAGGGTGACCTTGCGCTCGGTCTCCACATGCGGAGTCAGCGCAAAAACGGGAATACCCGAGCTAATCCTTGACATCCACAACGGGGTGGAGCCAGATTCGGTGAGCGCGATAATCGCCTTCACACCCACATGATTCGCCGTATACATTGTGGCCATGGCAATGGCCTCATCGATTCGGGAGAAACACTGGTTCACCCGGTAATCGCTAGTCACCGCCAGACGCTGTTTTTCCGCACCAAGGCAGACCCTGTCCATGGCAGACACAGCCCGATCCGGATACTGTCCTACCGCCGTCTCCGCCGATAGCATAACAGCATCGGTACCATCTAGAACGGCGTTCGCTACGTCAAACACCTCAGCACGGGTAGGTACCTGGCTGTAGATCATCGACTCCATCATCTGGGTGGCGGTAATAACCACCTTGTCCATGTTGCGGGCTCGATGGATGATGTATTTCTGCACTCCGGGCAACTCCGCGTCACCGATCTCCACGCCGAGATCCCCGCGAGCGATCATGAGCGCATCAGAGGCCGCGATAATCTCATCGAGCGCGTCAAGCGCTTCCGCTCGCTCAATCTTAGCCACGATCCCGCCACGCCCTCCCGCAGCGCGCAACAAGGTGCGCGCATCCTCGAGATCCCTCGCGCATCGAGGAAAGGAGACCGCCACGTAGTCCGCCTGAAGGGCCGCAGCCGTCTCAATGTCAGTCTTGTCCTTCGCGGTGAGCGCAGGTGCCGAAAGACCGCCTCCTTGGCGATTGATGCCCTTGTTGTTAGAGAGTTCACCCCCCATCACAACCCGGGTACGGATGGTGACACCCACCACCTCTTCTACGTGGAGAACGATGCGCCCATCATCCAACACCAAGACATCGCCACCACGGACATCATTGGTCATCTCCTTGTAGGCAAGCCCGACCCGCTCCTCGGTGCCCGCTTCTTCCGCGAGCGAGGTATCTAGGGTAAATTCGGCACCTTCCTTCAGCATCACCTTCCCGTTGCGAAAGCGCTCGATCCGCAACTTAGGGCCCTGGAGATCCGCCAGTACACCGACCTCTCGACCCCGTAGACGGGCAAGCCCCCGCACCTGTTCAGCAAGCGCGATGTGGTCGCTCGCACGTCCATGCGAGAAATTGATACGCACCACATCGACACCTGCATCAAGCATCCGCGCCAAAACCTTCGGGTCGCTCGTGGCGGGCCCCAATGTGGCGACAATCTTCGTTCTTCTTGGCAAAGCCTGCGCCTTCTTGTATAGACTAGGATGAGCAACCCTGCGCTAACCAGCAGAACTAACAACTCGCGTGAGCCTCCGCGTCCAGACGATCCGGCTGCACGACCGATACACCCTTCGCTTTGGTGCCCGGTATCGTAACCTCTCCGCACTCTTCCAGGATAGCCACGGCAGGCAGCTTCTTGCCCTCTAGGAATTCGAGAAAGGCCCCGCCAGCCGTAGAGACGTAGGACACCTTATCGTAGATATTATACTTCTGGATAGCCGCGATGGTGTCACCGCCACCAGCCAAGGTAAACGCCGCAGTCTCAGCAATGGCCTCCGCGACAACCCGAGTACCCGCCCCGAATTGCTCGATCTCGAACACGCCGACCGGCCCATTCCACACCACCGTACCTGCCGCGCGAATAATATCCGCGACAACCTTTGCGCTATCGGGGCCAATATCGAAGATCATATCGTCATCCGCCACGTCCGCCGCATTTTTTAGGACGGCTGGCTCATTGGCATCAAACTTTTTACCCACCACAACATCCGTAGCAATCGGGATGATGGCACCACGCGCCTTCATCTT
The DNA here is from genome assembly GCA_903881315.1 of uncultured Thiotrichales bacterium. Classification (GTDB taxonomy): domain Bacteria; phylum Pseudomonadota; class Gammaproteobacteria; order CAIRSR01; family CAIRSR01; genus CAIRSR01. The sequence goes on from CAIRSR010000091.1 coordinate 18,718, forward strand.
TTTGATGAGGCTTGCCGCGAGAGGCACCAGATCCTCTTCGCTCAAGGATTTCCCGATATTGCGACCATCCGCCTTCAGGAAGGTGTTGGCGATACCCCCGCCCACGATCAGCTGATCCACCTTTTCGGACAGCGCCTCTAGCACGGTGAGCTTGGTCGAAACCTTAGAGCCGCCAACAATCGCCACCATGGGCCGCTTGGGATGCGCAAGCGCCTTTTCTAGGGCAGACAGCTCTTCTGTTAGCAACATACCGGCACAGGCGATCGACGCAAACTTGGCGACACCATGGGTGGAGCTTTGCGCACGGTGCGCCGTACCAAAGGCATCCATCACAAAAACGTCGCACAGTGCCGCATACTTCTTTGCGGTTTCATCGACGTTCTTTTTCTCACCCTTATTGAAGCGTACATTTTCCAGCAGCACCAACTCCCCTTCAGCCACGGTAAAGCCACCTTCCACCCAATCCTTGATGAGCCGCACGGGACGCCCAAGTTTAGCTCCAAGATCTTCCGCCACCGGACGTAGCGAGTTTTCTTCGGAATATTCGCCCTCGGTCGGACGACCAAGGTGAGAAGTGACCATTACCCTGGCCCCCGCCTTGATGGCATATTCAAAAGTACGCAACGCAGCACGAATCCGCGCATCCGAAGTAACCTTGCCATCTTTTATGGGAACATTGAGGTCAGCACGGATGAGGACACGCTTGCCACGTAGATCGATATCGGTGATCTTGATGACTGACATGAAAAAATTCCTTCGTCATACCCTCCCCTAGCACCAGGGGAGGGAAAAGAGGGAGAGCAGTAGCGGATGGATTACTGAGCCGCCATCAACGCGAGGGTAGTATCTAACATACGATTCGAGAAGCCCCACTCGTTGTCGTACCAAGACAACACCTTGACCAGGGTGCCATCGATCACACGGGTCTGACTGGCATCGTAGTTAGAGGACGCGGTCGTGTGATTGAAGTCCGACGACACCAGCGGCTCGTCGTTATACACCAAGACCCCCTTCAACTCATTCTCGGAGGCAGCCTTGAGGATGCTATCGATCTCTTTTTTGGAGGTAGCGCGTGCGGCGGTAAAGGTGAGGTCAACCACCGACACATTGATGGTGGGCACACGCATAGCAAAGCCGTCAAGCTTGCCATTCAGTTCGGGCAACACCAACCCCACTGCCGAGGCAGCGCCGGTCTTGGTGGGGATCATGTTCTGGGCTGCAGAACGCGCCCGATACAGATCCTGGTGATAGACATCGGTCAACACCTGATCATTGGTGTAGGAGTGAATGGTGGTCATAAGACCACGCACCACACCGATGGCATCGTGTAGAGGCTTGACCAAGGGTGCCAAGCAATTGGTGGTGCAGGAAGCGTTGGAGATGACCTGATGCTCTGCCCGCAGCACATGATGATTGACACCGTACACTACCGTCGCGTCACATTCATTCTTGTCCGCTGGTGCCGAGATGATCACCTTCTTTGCGCCCGCCGTGATATGGGGCATGCACTTGGCCTTCGTGCGGAAGATACCCGTGCATTCCATCACCACGTCAACGCCGAGACTACCCCAAGGCAATTTAGTCGGATCGCGCTCGGAGAAAGAGCGAATCCGGTCGCCATTAACGACCAGGGCATCGCCATCTACTACCACCGTGCCATTAAACTTACCATGCACGGTATCATGGCGGGTGAGATGAGCATTGATGTTGGCGTCACCAAGATCGTTAATGGCAACGATCTGAATCTCATTGGTGCGACCAGATTCATACAGCGCACGCAGAACATTACGACCGATGCGGCCATAGCCATTGATAGCAACCTTAACAGCCATTTTCATTCTTCTCCGTAGAGGGTGGTGGTCGGTGATAATCAGCAAAAATCGTTTTTCTTTTTACAACAACCCCAGCACAGCATCGATCACTTTCTCCACTGTGAAGCCAAAGGTCTTGAACAAAATGCCAGCCGGTGCAGACTCACCGAAGTGGTCAATGCCAATGACGCACCCAGTGGTACCCACATACTTGTACCAACCATCGCGCACGCCCGCTTCTACTGCCACCCGGGCGCTGACCACCGCAGGCAGCACCGACTCGCGGTAACTGCTCTCTTGTGCATCAAACACAGTGCTTGCCGGCATCGACACCACGCGCACCCGCCGCCCCTGATCAGCAAGTGCCTTCTGGGCATCCATGGCAAGCTCCACCTCAGAGCCAGTCGCGATCAGGATGGCCTCTGGCGTCCCCGCGCAATCAGAGAGCACATAGCCGCCACGCCGGACATTGGCCAGAACCTCGGCGCTACGGCTCTGGTGACGCAGGTTTTGACGCGAGAAGATCAAACAACTCGGCCCCTTACGATGCAGGATCGCCTCTTTCCAGGCCACCGCCGACTCAACCGCATCACAAGGCCGCCAGACCTGCATCCCGGGGATGAGACGCAAGGTCGCCGTCTGCTCAACCGGCTGGTGGGTCGGGCCATCCTCACCAAGACCAATAGAATCGTGGGTATAAACGAAGATGCTCTGCACCTTCATGAGTGCAGCCATGCGCAAAGCATTACGCGCATACTCAGAGAACATCAAGAAGGTCGCGCCATAGGGAACAAACCCCCCATGCAGAGAGATACCGTTCATGATCGCTGACATGCCAAACTCACGCACGCCGTAGTACAGGTAATTACCATCCGCATCGCTACTGCTCACCCCGCGCGATCCACTCCACAACGTAAGATTGGATCCTGCCAGGTCTGCCGAGCCTCCCAGCAATTCCGGCAACAGCGGCCCAAGGCCGTTCAAGGCATTCTGCGAGGCCTTACGCGAGGCGATAGTCTCGCCTTTTGCAATCACCGCTGCGATAAAGGCATCCGCATCCTCGGCAAAGGTCTCTGGTAACGCGCCATCCACCACCCGGCGCTCGAATTCCGCAGCGAGGGCCGGATAAGCGGCGCGATAGGCGGCAAAGCGAGTACGCCACTCGTCATCCCACTGCTGCCCCTTGCCGCGTGCGTCAAACCCCTGGTAGACCTCTGCTGGGATCTCAAACGGCGGCAGGTGCCAGCCCAGGTTCTCGCGGGTCGCGGCGATCTCGGCCTCACCCAGCGGGGCACCATGACAATCGTGGCTACCACAGAGGTTCGGCGAGCCAAACCCGATCACGGTCTTGCAGCAGATCAATGAAGGCTTATTATCGACCGCACGCGCCTCTTCAACGGCACGCGCAATGGCCTCTGGGTTGTGACCATCGACGCCCGGCACCACATGCCAACCATAGGACTGGAAGCGACCCGGGGTGTCATCGGTGAACCAGCCTTCGACGTGGCCATCAATGGAGATACCATTATCGTCGTAGAACACGATGAGCTTACCAAGACCGAGCGTCCCGGCCAGCGAACACACCTCGTGGGAGATGCCCTCCATGAGGCAGCCATCGCCAAGGAACACGTAGGTATTGTGATCGACAACCGTGTGCCCTGGCCGATTAAACCGACCAGCGAGGATCTTCTCGGCGATGGCCATACCCACGGCGTTGGCGATGCCCTGCCCAAGTGGGCCGGTCGTGGTCTCTACCCCTGGGGTATAGCCGTATTCCGGGTGCCCGGGCGTCTTCGAGTGCAACTGTCGGAACGACTTTAGATCGTCCACCGACAGGTCGTAGCCCGCGAGGTGCAGCAGGCTATAGATGAGCATGGAGCCATGACCGTTTGACAAAATGAACCGATCACGGTTGGCCCACTTCGGATTGGCCGGATTGTGGCGCAAAAAGTCGTTCCAGAGCACCTCAGCAATGTCAGCCATACCCATCGGGGCCCCCGGGTGTCCGGATTTGGCCTTCTGGACAGCATCCATAGAAAGGACTCGAATGGCGTTGGCAAGCTCTCTACGCGACGGCATCTATACAATCTCCCGAATGTTGTTTGTCTGTAACATCCACGGGACAGACATGGACATTGAATACCCTCACATTCTTACCCATTAAACACGTTATAGGCAACTGCCCAACTTGGCTATCTTTCTCACTTCTCGCTCGGATTTTCAAAACACAAAATTCCTAACAAAACTTAAACTTCTTCTAGGACAGTATCTTATTCTTGCTCCTTCGGGCATATAGGGAAAAGGAGATAACCCACTGCCCTCCTCTGTCTCCTCATGAAGAGGTAGGCGTATACCCCGTCAATCACGAGCCCCTAGGGAAAGTATCTATCCCAGTCCCCCGACAAGGGAATGCTCGCAGCGCCTCCCTTGAAGAGGCATCGCTACCGTATCTGGTAACTATCGAGGAAATAGGCAAGGAAATGCTTTGCGCAGAGAGACCGTGGCAACGATGGACTATTCTTCAACGATATGCCATATTGGTGTAGTAACATTCTTGCGCACCATTCACCCCTGTGAGCGGATTAAGACGCGGCGGTTCCTGCAAATAGCATCGCCATCGCCTCTCATAGAACATCTCGGCTCAATCCATACAGCAGTTTGTATTTCAGAGTAAGGTGGCACACCCATGTATAGACGGATTATGCCTCGGGTATATGAGCTGGTCGATCTGAGCTTTAGAAACGCCCACCCCAACCCATATTTCTCGGATTGGGATGAGAAGTTGGCTACTCCGGAAAGTCAGGGAAGAAAAAAAACATGGCTAGCCCGCGAACGATCCTTTCAGCGACTCGACCGTGACGCTTGGCAGGTTATAAAAGATGAAGCAAGTCCCTACCTCACTAAGCCGGATGCTAACGGTCGCGGGTATCAACAGTTGATCTCGATCCTAAATCAGACGTGGGCATACGAATACCTCGTTGATCTGGGTTGTTCGCAAGTCACCTTCATTAGAACAGAGAAAGACCAGAAAACCCCAGACCTCAGCGGCGATCTTAATGGGCTCAGGGTTCTATGCGAGGTAAAGACACTCGGCATTTCTGATGACGAAACCAACCGCCGGAGTAACAAGTCAGGCGGAAGAACTTCCAATACACTTCCCAACGGTTACTTTAAGAAATTAGACTCCGCCATAGAACAAGCAAAGACACAGCTTGAGTCGTATGATGGTACAACAAACAGCAGACGCATCGTATTCATTGTTCCTGATTTTGACGATTTTCTGGGCGAATACAAGGTCGATTACTTCAAAGAGATTGACCAACACCTCACCAGCCACCCTATTGGTGGCATCGAACTCGCTTTCTACAATCACAAAACAGCCTTCCACCATCCTATCTCAATGAGCAGCGCCACTGCCATCAACGAACCTGACTAAGGGAGCCGCAGACATAGGAACTCCCTCCTTACCCAACATCAGCAAAGCCAGCCCTTCCTCGCCCTAATAATCGTCATCTCCTCTGATTCACATTCCACACTCACCAATCTAATACTCTCCCAAACTCTTCACAGCAATCTCATTGGTGTCGTTGGATAACACAGCGCCACGCAGTATCCCTTCTAATGCCTGACGCATCCCGTCACGCCGAACTGATTCATACCGCCGCCAATCGCTGAGGGCCTTGATAAGGCGTGACGCGACCTGGGGATTAAGCGGATCGATGGCAAGCACCTGCTCGGCGAGAAAGACATATCCCACACCACTCGGGTCATGAAAATTACTCGGGTTGCTATAGCAAAAGGCACCGATGGTCGCATAGACCTTATTCGGGTTGGTAATCCGAAAGTCGGGGTGGTTGAGTAGACCCTTCACCGTCTCTAGGGTGCCTGGCAGCCGTGAGGTCGCCTGCAGCGAAAACCACTTATCCAACACAATGGGGTAATGCCGCCAGCGATTGTAGAAATCCGCCAAAGCCGCTTCACGCTCAACACAATCCGCGTTGACCAGAAACCCAAGCGCTGCCATCGCATCGGTCATATTGGTAGCGGTTTGGAATTGCGTTACGCAAAGGGCGCGCACCTCATCGTCCGCAAGCTCCATCAAATAACCAAGACAGGCATTCTTGAGGCGTCGCTGCCCAATAGCGCGAGCGTCGTCTGGCTTAACGCCGTTCGCATTCTCTTGGTACAGCGCGAGAAACGCACTACGCAACACTTGTGCCAAGGATGTTCGTAGGAAACGACGGACGAGGTGGATTGCCGCCGGATCGATTGGCGCAACATGCTCCGACAGGTAGGCCTCTGAGGGAATAGCCAGCGCCTCGGCCAAGAAACGCGGATCGCGTATTCCCACCCCCACCGAAGATGCACCACTCGCCTCTTCGAGAAGACGGCCAAACGCACGCACCAACAACGGCGAGACAACGAGCGAACGACCCGCTGCATGATCAGCCAACAACCCTTTGATCAAACGCAACGCAAGCTGCTGCCCTGCCTCCCACCGGTTGAAGAGATCCCCATCCTCCGCCATCAGGAACGCGAGATCATCATCCGAATGCTCAACATCAAGATACACCGGCGCAGAAAATCCCCGCAACAACGACGGCACCGGCGGAGAAGAGACCCCCACAAACTGAAAGACCTCACGCGCTTCCCGCAATTCCAGCACCCGCGTACCCAATCCTTCTGGAGAATCTCCGCAAGCCAGACGGGCAGCGACACCAGGCGTCGGGTCAGTCGCTAGGCGTAGCGGCAGTTCCTTACCCGCACTATCCAGCAAACCCACCGCAAGGGGGATGTGGAAGGGTTCTTTGATCGGCTGCGTGGGCGTTGGCGGACAGCTCTGCTCAACGGTTAGGGTATAGGTCTCTGTGGGTGCATCATAATTGCCACGACAGCGAATGGTCGGTGTACCCGCCTGGGTATACCAACGCCGGAATTGACTTAAGTCTCGCTCCGAGGCGTCTTCAAGCGCCCGCACGAAATCATCGGTCGTGACAGCCTCGCCATCGTGGCGGGAAAAATAAAGATCTGTGCCACGACGAAAGTCCTCGGGTTGCAGCAGATTGCACGCCATGCGCACAACCTCCGCGCCCTTCTCATAGACCGTCACGGTATAAAAGTTACTGATCTCCATGTACGAATCTGGCCGCACCGGATGCGCCAGCGGGCCCGCGTCCTCACGAAACTGGGCGGTGCGCAACCGCAGCACATCCTTGATCCGCTTCACCGGACGCGAGGTCATGTCGGCGGTGAATTCCTGGTCGCGAAAAACAGTAAATCCCTCTTTTAGGGAAAGCTGAAACCAATCGCGACAGGTGACCCGATTGCCCGACCAGTTGTGGAAGTATTCGTGCGCAATGATAGCCTCGATGGCCTCATAGTCCTCATCGGTTGCCGTCTCTGGTTGCGCCAACACATAACGCGAGTTAAAGATATTGAGGCCCTTGTTCTCCATCGCGCCCATATTGAAATCATCTACCGCCACAACCTGGTACACATCCAGGTCATACTCGCGACCATAGACCTCTTCATCCCAGCGCATCGCCTTTTTGATGGAGGCCATGGCGTGGGCGCACTGCCCCTGGTTCTGGTGTTGCACGTAGATATGCAGGGCTACCTCTCGCCCCGAAGAGGTGCGGTAGGTGTCGCTCACCCGTGCCAGAGATCCCGCCACCAAGGCAAAGAGATACGACGGCTTGGGGAAGGGATCCACCCAGCGGGCATAATGACGCCCATCGGGGAGTTCCCCCACCTCTGCCGGATTACCGTTGGAGAGCAGCACAGGATAACGCACCCGATCCGCCCTGAGGGTGGTCGTGAACGGTGCCATGACATCAGGACGATCGAGGTAATAGGTGATCCGCCGAAACCCCTCTGCCTCGCATTGGGTGCAGAGGTTCCCACCAGAGGCATAGAGCCCCTCAAGGGCCGTGTTCTCTTTGGGGCACACCTCGGTTGTCACCTCAAGGGTGAACGCCTGCGGCACTTGATGGATCGTCAGGGACTCTGGTGCCACCAGATATTCATCGGCGTTCAGCTCGCGCCCGTCCAAGGCGAGACGGTGGAGTCTCAGCCCTTGGCCATCCAGTACCAAGGGCAATGGCTCGGTAGCGGCACGCCGCAGACGGATGCACGAGCGAACCACGGTCGCGCCGTCGTCTAGGTCGAAGGCGAGATCCAGCGCATCAACGACATAGACGGGCGGGGTGTAATCACGTAGGTAGGTAGTTTTTCGGTTCATTCCCAAAAACGCTGCTGGTTACAGAAGGTGGCCCACGCACTGTCAAAGTGCGCAAGATGCTGCTCGATCATGGCGGACTTCCAGCCCAACACCAGGTTGGCCGCCGGGTCGTCCGGGGCGACGCCCAAGGTGGTCAACAGGCCTTGCGCCACGACCGCATCGTTCAGCGTTCCCAGTATATCCTGTAATTGCGTCACGGCACGCAGGTAATCACGCACCATGGCTTCGGGATACAGCTCCGCAAAAAACTCGCCTGCATAGCGCAGACGCTTACACAAGATCCGCAGACGATGACGCTCTTCTGCGGACAGCGCAAGAAAGTCATCCCCCCACTGCCGAACCCGGGCATGGCGTCGCGCCAACAGGTTGGCCGCAAACCATCGCACCGGACGTTTCAGGTCACGGAGCCGCTTCGGTTCAACCAGAACACGCCAATCGCAGCGCGTACGCCACACCCCGATACCGAGCAAGAGTCGGGTATAACGGGCCGAGTTCACCGCCGCACGCGCTGTCTGGTAGGCGTGGGACTGCGCCTCGGCGGCACTACTCAAGAGGCTCGTGAGTGGCGCATTGTCTGGGAAATGGCCCGCCAAGACCTGCAGTGTATCTTCGAGAAAGACATCCCACTCACGCGCGAGGGCAAGTTCGCCACTCAACCAACGCACCTCCGCATTGACCACCTCGCTCGCAGCACGCGGTATCACCGAGCGGAACAAGCCGAGACAAGAGCGCAGACGCCGTGTCGCTACCCGCATCTGGTGTACCCCTTCTGGGCCTTCCCCGTGCAGCACGGCAGGACTGTTCCCATGCAGGTGATCAAGACAGTGCTGGACAATCACCTGAAACGCCTCTTCCACGGTATCCGCCGGTTTGAGCTTGCACACCCCAGCCTTGTAGGACAGTGGAGGCAGCGGAGGGGCCAAGAGGGCGTAGCCACGCGCCGCCTTACTGGTATTTTCGAGGTGTAGCGGCAACACCTCGGCAAAGGCATGTGCGACCTCGTACAGGCGTTGCACCGAACCCGCCTTTAGCTCTAGCTCGAGTTCACAGATAGGGCTACTGCGTTCGGGCGTTGATACCTGTCCGTAATCCGCCGCCAACTCGACGAGGCTGCCATCTGGGAAGGCCAGCATCCAAGAGGTACGCCAGAAGTCCGTGGTAAACAACGGCTGCAAGGCCGCCCGCAACGTCGTATCGGCAAAGACAGACGCAAGTGCTGGTTCCGCATCACAGTGGCCAAGGTCTAGCACCGGCTTCGGGATCTGCCATTCCCATTCGTTGCGGGTGTGCATCCCGGCACTGACCGCACCCGCCGTCTTTACGGTCTGGATGAAGCGTTTTTTGATCCGCCGTATCCGCAACGCTACCCCCGCTACCGCTAAGCGTTGGTCAGGGGTATCGTAATAACTGTTGGTAAGATGATCCCGCGTAGCGCGACCTTGGGCATGCAGACGCACTATCGCTAAACGCGCAACCTTTCGCATGGCGCTACGGTCGAGCGCAAGTTTAAGCTCAGTTTCGACTGCCACCGTCGTCCATCCCGTCAAGTAATGTCAGATTCGTTTTATTGCACATAGACAGCACCCAGGGCGACGGGTAACATGAATGAATGCCGCTGTCTACCGGAGAAAACATGCGCTATCTGATGCTACCCGTATTCGTGATCACGTTGGCCTTTGGTTCATGGCCCTACGTGCATCTTCTGCGCCTGGATCGCGCACTGATCCAGGATGATCGCGTCGCCCTCACTGCTTTGCTGGATCTTGCGGCAATCCGCGCCGAACGCAAGCGCATCTTGGAATTACAGACGGCGGACGCACACAACCCGGTAAGCCACGCCCTGCACCAACTAGCCGCAGTCCTCCCCGGCAACGACACAGAGAGCACCGTGACCCTAAGCTGGGCGCGAGAGGTGTTGCGTCCGGTTCCGGCACAACCCAATGAGAACTACCCCTCGATCCTGCACTATTCAACCTTTGCCTTTTTCGAGGACTTTCAACACTTTCTCGTGCGCGAACGCAATCTTGGGGAGCACCCCATCCACATCCGCTGGACCCTCCAAGACTGGGTGTGGCGGGTAACGGCGATTTACGACTAAGGCCGCCTACCGCTCCCGCTTGCGCTCCACCAACTCTTGGATGCGGGGCGCACAGATGATCTCCAGCGCCTGCCGGAGGGCATCACCCGGGATCACGATGGTGTTGAGTCGAGACATAAACGAGTTGTGGATACGGGAGAGCAGGTTCGGGAAATCGAACCGCTTTGGCTCCCGGAAGCGCACCACGATGACACTCTCGTTTGGCGTCGGCACATCCGAGGCGCTAAAGGGGTTCGAGGTATCCACCGTAGGAACCCGCTGGAAATTGATGTCGGTAAGGGAAAACTGCGGCACAATGTAGCGCAGATAATCCGGCATGTGGCGCAGAATGGCGGCCACTACCGCTTCCTCGCTAGCACCTTTGAACCTTACGTCGTTATGGATCTTTTGGATCCATTCTAGGTTGACGATTGGCACCACCCCGATCAGGAGATCCACCCAGCGCGCCACGTCTACCCCGGCATCCGCCCGCGATTCTAGATTCATGCGCTCGCGGATAACCCGTGGGTTGTGCGACGGCCCCATTGAGCGCCGACTCCAAGAGGCCTCGATACAGCCACCATGCAGGCCCTCGTAGAATAATAGATCCGACTCAAGCGGGATCTCGCGCCAGGGGCTAAAGGTTCCCCGAGGGGCCTGCAGACGTTTTGCCATCTCGTCATCCTGCAGGTAATCCCGCACGAGACCGGTACCCGTGCGCGAGTATTCCCGGAACAGTCCCTCGAGACGATCGAAGAGGTTCGCTTCGGGGCCAAAGTGACTGATAGGCTGCCCAGTTACCCGGGACTCTGCACTTTTTTGTCTCATCGTAACGCGGTCATAACGACGGAAGGCGTTGCCCTCCACGTAGACCGCATTGATCCCGACTCGCCGAAAGATCTCTTGGAACGCGCACTTAACCGTTGTAGTACCCGCTCCGGAGGAACCGGTCACCGCGACAATGGGATGTTTAATTGACATGCAGAGAGCCTCATGGTATGGGGGTGATGATTTTGTTCCTATCCCTACTCACCCTTCGGACGGACAGTGTACATTGTGCGGCACTTTGAATTTGCGACTCAAGACACACCCTCACATATTGCCACGATGAAAACTTCTCCACTACCTCCCGCCCTATACCGCGCCGCCCAAGTTCGTGAACTTGACCGCCGCGCCATCCAGGAATTCTGGATCCCGAGCGCGACACTCATGGCCCGCGCCGGCAAGGCCGCGTTCCAAGCACTGCGCCACCATTGGCCAAAGGCCTCGCGGCTGACAGTCGTCTCAGGACTCGGTAACAACGCCGGGGATGGCTATGTCGTGGCGCGTCTAGCGCTAGAGGCTGGCCTTACGGTGCGGGTCTTTCAGGTCGGGGACGCCTCGCGCCTACAAGGGGACGCGCTGGACGCCTATAACGCCCTGTTGGCAACCGGACTTAGTCCAGCACCATTTACCATGGGTTGCTTAGACGACGGGGGGGATGACGTCGTTGTCGATGCGCTACTCGGCACCGGACTGCGCGGCGAGGTACGCGCCCCCTTCCGCGACGCAATAGTCGCTGTCAACCACCACGACGTACCCACACTCGCGTTGGACATGCCGTCGGGCCTCTGTGCCGACACCGGCAACGTACTTGGCGTGGCGATTCGCGCTGCCGTAACCGTGACCTTCGTTGGCCACAAGCTCGGACTCTTCACTGGTGAAGGGCTCGAATACACAGGCCAGGTAGAATTCGCTGATCTTGAGATCCCGCCAGAGGTCTACCTCCCAATCACGCCGGTTGCCCGGTGTCTCGGGTTAGAGAACCTGCCACAGTGGCTGCCGCGCCGACCCCGAACGGCCCACAAGGGTCATTTTGGTCATGTCGTCGTCATCGGCGGGGCCCCCGGCTATGCGGGTGCTGTACGTCTCGCGGCAGAGGCGGCAGCGCGGGTTGGGGCGGGGCTGGTGAGCCTCGCGACCCACCCAAGCCACGCCGCCCACCTTGCCGCTACGCGCCCCGAGATAATGGTTCACGCAGTTACAAACCGCGACGACCTCGCCGCTTTGCTCGCACGCGCAACAGTAGTCGTCTTGGGCCCGGGGCTCTCGCGTGACGCATGGGCACTGCCCCTGTGGGAAGCCGCCCTCGCCGCACGGCTACCAACAGTAGTCGATGCGGACGCCCTGAACCTGTTGGCCGAACAAAACGGGGAGAGGCAGGACGCCGCCAATCACTGCATCTTCACGCCCCATCCGGGCGAGGCAGCACGGTTGCTCCGCTGTTCGTCCGCCGAAATTCAGGCGGATCGCCACGCCGCCCTCGCCGCTTTGATCAAACAATATGGTGGAACATGGGTGCTGAAGGGCGCCGGAACCCTAGTCGGCTCTGCTGGCGCAATCACAGGGCTATGCCCTATCGCCAATCCAGGTATGGCGAGCGGCGGCATGGGCGACGTGTTGGCCGGATTGCTCGGGGGATTGCTGGCACAAGGGGTGCCTGCCCTAGAGGCAGCAGGCCTAGGCGTCTGTCTCCACGCCGAAGCGGCGCTCCGTGCGGCTCTCGCCGGAGAACGGGGGATGCTCGCAAGCGACCTGATGCCGCACCTCCGCGCCCTTGTCAACCCCGCACCGGACGCCGCTCCATTGCTGCGTAAAAACAAGAAAGACAAGAAAGCCAAACCACGCAAAGAAGGATGGCTCACCCTATGACGGTTGTGCAGAAGCGGGTCATGACCATCTTCGGCACCCGCCCCGAAGCGATCAAGATGGCCCCGGTGATAACCAGCCTCCAAGCGCACCCGTCGTTGGAGTGCCAGGTGTGCATCACCGCCCAACACCGCGAGATGCTGGATCAGGTGTTGTCGATGTTCGCCATCCAACCCCACGTCGATCTCGGCCTGATGCGGCCAGGTCAGAGTCTTGCCGACCTCACGACGGCGGTCATTGGCGGCGTGGATCGGGTGCTCGCCGAGTTTCGTCCCGATCTGGTGCTGGTACACGGGGACACGACGACAAGCTTTGCCGCCACCTTAGCCGCCTTCTACCGCCAGATTCCGGTGGGTCATGTAGAGGCCGGGTTACGCACCCATGACTTCCGCGCCCCCTGGCCCGAAGAGATGAACCGCCGCGCCGTGGATATGCTAGCCACACTCTATTTTGCACCCACCCCCCGCGCCGCCGATAACCTCTTACGCGAAGGGGTGGCCGCAGCAGCCATTAGCGTTACCGGCAACACCGTCATCGACGCGCTGCTCACCGTGCTCGACTCGCTCCGCGCTGCTCCGACCATGCGTCATGCACTCGAACAGCGCTTTGGCTTTCTCAGCACCAATCGGCGCATCATCCTCGTCACCAGCCACCGTCGAGAAAATTTTGGGGAAGGTCTGGCCGGTATCTGCCGTGCCCTGCTACGGCTCGCCGATCGCGGCGATATAGAGATCGCCTACCTGCTCCACATGAACCCGCTGGTGCGCGAACCAGTCAAGCGCCTACTGGGGGGACACCCCCGCATCCACCTCATCGAGCCACTAGAATACCAACCCTTTGTCTATCTTATGGATCGCTCGACACTGGTGCTCACCGATTCCGGCGGCATCCAAGAGGAAGCGCCCTCGCTCGGTAAACCAGTCCTGGTGATGCGGGATAAAACCGAGCGACCCGAAGCCGTAGACGCCGGCACAGTTCGGCTAGTCGGTGCCCACGACGCTGAGCGCATCGTGCAAGAGGTTGCATCGCTGTTGGATGACAAGGATGCCTATGCGCGCATGGCAAAGGCCCACAACCCCTACGGCGATGGCCGCGCCGCCAGTAGAATCTTGGAGCGGATCCTGCACCACTTTTCTCTGTAGTGCGATAGCGAGAGAGCGGGCGGCACTGCTACGAACGATGTCTGCCGCCTGCCGCAGTCCATCGGCGATCCTGTAAGTCTCGCATGGGTTGGTACGCACACAAGCACCCCACAGATGTGACCATACCCCCACATGGCAATGCTTACCTGCACGGAGCCGACGAAGACGGTTGCCGAGGGGATGAGGCGTAAGGGGAAGCCACCCACAGGCAGTGTTTTGCGGAGGGACGCGCACGGAGCCATCGAAGGTTGGGGCAAGAGGTTATTCTGACCTTTTGGTGCCCCCTGCGGATATTCTCCTGTCACGATCACTTCATACCGCCCCCGCGCTTTACCATTATTGTTGGGGTGATAGAAATGTCGTATACAGCAGGATTATGTAAAGCTGAGGAGAGTTTTGTTTTCCTGGAACCAGTTTGGCCATCCTCTACGAGGAGCGCTTCACAAAAAGCCGCTCCTGAGATAAGGTATAACCTTTCCACAAAAACATCTCAAACACAAAAATTCTGACACCCCCCGCGCCATTCCTCGACGAAGGAGCACAAGGAGCGGAGCGAGTGCGACGACCCCGCGTAACCGTAGGGGCAGGGCGTTTTGTCGGAGTCCGCAGCCTTATCGCGGGCGGAGACAAAATGCAAGGCATCCCGGCACGGCGTCCAGGGCAGCCTCATGAGAGAGCGAGGACGCGCTGAAGTGTGACATTGTCCCAGCCGACCTTTTTTCTCAACATATTGATGGATTCACGGGGACGCTGGGCGAGCCGGAGGAGATTGAGTGCGACATGACGCACGACGGCAA
>CAIRSR010000092.1 GCA_903881315.1 uncultured Thiotrichales bacterium
CACAAAAATTACCAAGAATATCTGATATTCATGTATTTAGAGAATAGTATAGCATATTCATGCGGTTGAAGCAGGAATCAAACTAGACCAGTACCATGGCGTCAATCTTTCCGGCATCCTTGACCAGATGACCCAGGCACAGACTAAGTTCTCTCTTGTTATTCTTGATGCCTGTCGCAACAATCCATTTCAGGGAAGTAACGCCAACAAGAGGGGTATTGGTGGAACAAGGGGGCTAGCACCAATCTCTAGTAATGCGGCTGGAATTATGGTCGTCTATTCGGCTGGTATTGGCCAGACAGCAATTGACCGCCTAGACGATGATGACAAAAGCCCGAATGGGTTATTCACCAGGGAGTTTCTGAAGGTCATGGAAAAGCCAGGTGTTCAGATACAGACGTTGGTACAGGAAGCAAAACAGCATGTGATTGAACAAGCAAAGTCGGTGGGACATGACCAAGTGCCAGCCATCTATGACCAATCTAATGGAACCTTCTTTTTCCTGTTGCCACCTGACCAGAAAGTAACTGTGACTGTGGAACCAGAGGGGGCCAGTGCGCAACCAGACCGTGAGAGTATCTTCTGGCAATCTGTACAGGGAAATCCGGCAGCTTGTCAGGAATATCTAAAGCAGTGGCCAAATGGTACTTATGCCGGTCTGGCAAAGCTGTGCACTAATAAAGTCGATGATGCGAAGCGCCAGGTGGAAACCGCAAGGTTAGCAGAGATAGAGCAACAACGTCGTGTAGCAGAAAATGAGAAACGGCTAGCTGAAACAGAAGAGAGGCGTAAGGCCGTGGAGGCGCGCTTGGCTGATCTTGAGAAGCAGAGACAAGAAGCAGAGGCAGCAAGATTAGCAGAGATAGAACAACAACGTCGTGTAGCAGAAAATGAGAAACGTCTTGCTGAAACAGAAGAGAGGCGTAAGTCCGAGGAGGCCCGGTTGGTGGATCTGGAACGGGAACGCCAGGCAGTCGAGGCACAGGTACATATAAAGACACCAACGGTAACCGTGAATACATCAAATACCGTAGGCACGGGGGAATTGATCCATGGCCGCTACCGAGACAATGGTAATGGTACCGTCACTGATGTTAAAACAAATCTGCAATGGAAACGGTGCGCTGAAGGCCAGGCATGGACTGGTAACACCTGTTCCGGGAATGGGAAACAGTACCGATGGAATTCTCTACCTGCTGTGCAGAATGGTTGGCGCGTGCCCACCCTTACCGAACTGAAAGGCATAGTCTACTGTAGCCACTCGGGTGTTTTTGGCGACACTATGGAAACTGGAGTTCGCTGCACCGGAGATTACAAAAAACCCACTATTGACCAGGAGGCCTTCCCAAATACGGAAGCGTCGTTTTTCTGGTCTGGTTCGCCGTTCGCCGGTTTTTCGAACTTCGCGTGGTACGTCCTTTTCTTCAATGGCTACGACTACTGGGGCAACCGGTCCAACGGCTACGCCGTCCGGTTGGTTCGCGCGGGACAGTGACTTTGCTATTTGATCTTTTGATTGATGCGATGGCTCAAGGTTATGTACATAGGGATGAAAGATACGAAGCATAGAACACATCGCTTGCGTCAGATACGGCGCAACCCCTCCACTGTGCGGGTTTTGTTGTGTACATCTTAGGGATGTTGCAACCTGCCTCTCTAAGGGATAACTTCGCTCCGGCAGAGGTTGGCTGCTGGTTCAGTGCGGCTTTGTCGTAAGCCAACCCCAAGAAAATGATTACACCACAGGCGATAGTGATGCGTCAGCAGACGGAAAATACGGCGGTTCGAGGTTCGCAGTACCAGGGGGTTCTCTCGCGATTACAGGCGCTGATGGCGGAGGCGATGCCCGCCTGGCCGTCGGGAGAGGTAAATCTTGATATCCCGTTTCTGGAGATGGGTGCTAATTCCCTGATGTTGATGGACGTGCAGCGCACCGTTGAAAGCGAGTACGGGATTACCATCACCATTGCCCAGTTCTTCGAGGAACTGACGACAATCGGCGCACTCGTCGGCTACATTGATGATGAACTCACGCGCCGAGGTAGTAAAGTCGTTGCCGATGTCGTCGCACCTGCGACTGTGGCGGCCTCCTTACCCGCCATGCCGACCAATACCCCTGCGCCCGTTGCGTTGCCTGGACTGAATGCGCTACCAACACCGACCCATGCGCCCCTCTCGGTTGCGACGAGTGAGCTAGAGGCGATCTTCGCCAGTCAGATTCGCCTCACCGCGCAGGCGATGAATGACTTGGTCGCGAGGCAACTGCAATTCCTGACGCAAGCCGGCGGGGCTGTTGCGCAGACGGGGGGGCAGACTGCCGCCGCACCAGGCGCAGAGGCCAAGGCCGTCCCGCAAACAACCCCAAAGCCCGCCCCGCAAGCTGCTGCTTCAACCGCAGCGGAGGCGCAAGCGGCAGAGCCCACTCGTAAAAAGGGCGCGTTGCAGCCGCAAAAGATGTTGTCGGCGCTCGAGATCCGCGCCCGTGGTCTGACCCCTTTGCAGCAGCAACACCTAGAAGCGCTGATTCGGGATTACAACGCCCGCACCCCCAAGTCAAAGGCCTATGCCGATCGCTATCGTCCGGTGTTGGCAGACAGTCGCGCTGCAGTCGGTTTTCGCTTTACCACCAAGGAAATGTTGTATCTGTTGGTGGCGGGGCGGGCGCGTGGCAGTCGGGTCTGGGATATCGATGGCAATGAATACATCGATATTACGATGGGGCAGGGGGTGACGCTATTCGGCCATCACCCGGAGTGTATCGAGACAGCAATCGCTGAGATGGGGCCGGATGGCGTCGGGCTTGGGCCGCGTCCCGAGAGTGTCGGCGAGGTGGCTGAACTCCTCTCGGAGATGACCGGCTTCGACCGCGTGACCTTCACTAACAGCGGCACCGAGGCGGTCATGGCGGCATTGCGGCTGGCACGGGCGGCAACGGGTCGCAACAAGATTGTGATGTTCGAGGGGGCCTATCACGGCCATGCCGATAGCGTGATGGGGATGGCGGTCACCCGTGATGGTGAACTCGTGACCCAACCGGTCTCGCCGGGTACGCCACCCGGGGCGGTTGCCGATCTCCTGGTGCTGCCCTACGACGAGGCGCAGACGCTTGAGATCATCAAAAAGCACGGTGATACCATTGCGGCTGTGATCGTGGAGCCGGTACAGAGCCGCAATCCGCGCATCCAGCCCCGCGAGTTTCTGCATGCGCTGCGTCGCATTACCACCGAGATTGGGGCGTTACTGATCTTCGACGAGATGATCACCGGTTTTCGTAGTCACCTTGGTGGGGCGCAGGCCTGGTTTGGGGTACGCGCCGACCTTGCGACCTATGGCAAGGTCATTGGTGGTGCTATGCCGATTGGGGTGGTCGTGGGGCAGGCGCGTTTGATGGATCCGATCGATGGCGGTGCCTGGCGCTACGGGGATGGTTCCTACCCAGAGGTCAATCGGGTTGTGTTTGGGGGCACCTTCTGTCAGCACCCGCTGACCATGGCGACGACGCTTGCGACCTTGCGCCACTTAAAGGCCCACTCGCCGAGCCTACAAGACGACCTCAATCGACGCACCACGTTCCTCGCAACCGAACTAAACCGCTGGTTTGCCGAACAGCAAGTCCCCATCGAGATGGTCTGGTTTGGTTCGCTGTTCCGCTTTGAGTTTAGCTCTAACCTAGAACTCTTGTTTTATCACATGAATCTGCGCGGCATCTTTGTCTGGGAGTGGCGCAATTGCTTCCTCTCGACCGCGCACAGCGATGCCGATGTTGCTGCCATCATCGCGGCGGTGAAGGATAGCGTGTTGGCCATGCGGGCGGGTGGCTTTATCCCCGAGAAGGTTGCGCGTCCCGTGGTTACTCCCCCGGATCACTACCCGCTGAATACCGCTCAGCAACAGTTGGCAGCGCTCGCGCAGATCACACCCGAAGGTTCGAAGGCCTATCACGTCACCACCCAGCTCGCGCTACCAGGGGCGGTCAATGAACGGGCGCTGACCGAGGCGCTAGATACCGTCGTAGCACGGCATGAGGCACTGCACTCGGTTATCCACGAAAACGAACAACGCCTGCTGACGCCAGCCGTGGGTCTGCTGCAATGCGTTGATCTACGGGCGAGTGCCCACATTGAGGACGCCTATTACGCCTGGCTCACAGCACACACCCGCGAGCCGTTTGACCTTGGCCGTGGGCCGCTCTTTGTTGCGCACCTGGTTCGCCTTGGTGAGGCTGACTATCGGCTCGTCTTAAAGGGGCATCATATTGTCCTGGATGGGCTCTCGATGAACCTCATTGTCCAGGAATTGGCGCACTGTTATGGGGAGATCTGCGCCGCTCGTGCGCCTGCCTTGCCGACACCCCTGCAATATCGTGACTATCTGCGTTGGCAGACAGACAACACCTTTGCGACCGCCGAGGGCTATTGGTTGCAACACCTCGCGGGTGAACTGCCGCGCCTAGAGCTGCCCGCCGATCGGCCACCGCCCTCGTTAAAGAGTTACCGTGGTGGTCGCGTGACCCGTTTGCTTGATCGCGCCCTGTTTGCCGGGATACGCCGGTTGAGTAGCGCGAATGGTGTCACGCACTTTATGGCGTTGTTTGCGCTCTATGGGTTATGGCTGCATCGGCTGACCGGCCAGGACGACCTCATTATTGGTATGCCGGTCGCGGGACGTTCGTTGGCTGGGGCGGATCGCTTGGTTGGTTATTGTACCCACCTCCTGCCGATTCGCTCCGCGATCCGCTGGGATGAGCCGTTTACCGCCTACCTAAAGCGGATGCGTGGGGTATTGTTGCAGGGCTACCAGCACCAGGATTACCCGTTTGCGCGGCTGATGGAAAGGCTTGCCTTACCCCGCGATGGTCGTCAGGCACCGCTGGTGTCTGTTATCTTTAACCTCGATAGGCCGGGGGCTGCGCCGGCGGTTGGTGACCTACAGGTGCGGTGGTTGTCACTCCCAATTCACTACACTGCCTTTGAATTGGTGCTGAACCTGACCGAACTCGGCGACGATCTAGCGCTTGAGTGTGACTACAACGGTGATCGCTTCGACGCCGAGACCCTAGAGCGGTTTGTCGATCACCTGCAGACGATGATGGTCGGGGTGGTGGCGGAGCCAGAGCGTGCGTGCGGAAAGCAACCACTCCTAGACGATGCGACCTGTCAGTGCTGGCTTATCGATTGGAACGAGACCGCTCACGCCTATCGGGCGGATTTGGGTGTGGCTGAGCGCTTTGCTCGGCAGGCCCAGGCAACACCAGAGGCCATTGCCCTCCGCTGGCCAGAAGGGACGCTGACCTATCAGGCGTTGAACCGTGCCGCCAACCAGCTCGCGCACTATCTGCAGGCCCATGGCGTCAAGAATAATCGCATCGTTGCGGTGTATCTCCGGCGCTCGCCGTCACTCGTGCTGGCCATCCTTGCCACCTTGAAGGCTGGGGGGGCTTATCTGCCCCTCGATCCGGATTATCCTCCGGCGCGGCTCGCCTTTATGCTAGAAGACGCAAGCCCGCAGGTATTGTTGACCGAGAGCGCCTTGGCCGCACACCTGCCAGAGGTGCCCGGGATGGTGCGACGGCTGCTTGATGACGCCGATCAGCACGAGGAGTATGCGCTTTTTTCCGAGCGCGACCCGGTGACGATTACTACCCCCGACTCTCTGGCCTATGTCATCTATACCTCGGGTTCTACTGGTCAGCCCAAGGGGGCCATGATCTGCCAGCGCGGCATGGTGAACTACCTCGGTTGGGCAATGGACTACTACCGGACGAAGGAGGGCTCAGGGTCGCCGCTCCATTCTTCTATTGGTTTTGACGCGACCATTACGAGCCTGTTCACGCCATTGCTGTCGGGGCGCATCCTGCACCTGCTGCCGCACAGCGGCGAAGAGATCGAGCACATCCGTCTGGCCCTGCAAGGCAGTGATGGCAAGGGCCACGATTGGTCATTGGTAAAGCTCACGCCGGCCCACCTGGATCTGCTCAATGTGATGATCCCGTCTCAGGGCTTAGCGGGTCTTACGCGCTACCTGGTGCTGGGTGGCGAGGCGCTCTTGGGGCGTACCGTTGCACCGTGGCGAGACGGGGCCCCCGACACCCACATCATCAATGAGTATGGGCCGACCGAAACGGTGGTGGGCTGCGCCATCTACGACGAGCGGCGGAGCGTACCGCCGGATGAGGCGGTGCCCATCGGTCGCCCGATCTGGAATACCCAGTTGTATGTGCTGGATGAGCGTCGTGAGCCGGTGCCGGTTGGTGTGCCCGGCGAGCTTTATATCGGTGGGGATGGGGTGGCGCTTGGCTACCTGAACCGCACGGAACTGACCGAGGAGCGCTTTATCGACATTGCGGCGACTGGCCTTGTGGACAGGCGGAAGTCTCTGCCCTCGGGCAAGCTCTACCGGACGGGGGATCGGGTGCGGTTGCAGGCGGACGGCGAGCTGGTCTATCTCGGGCGCTACGACAATCAGATCAAGCTGCGTGGGTATCGCATTGAGCTTGATGAGATCCAGGGTGTGCTGATTGCCGAACCGAACGTCCGCGAAGTGGTCGTTGTGGTAACGGGGAAGGGCGACCACGATCGGCGTCTCGCGGCCTATCTGGTGGCGCGGGATGGCGCGACCATCGACGCGAGTGCGCTGCGGGCGCGGCTTGCCGAGCGCCTGCCCGATCACATGATACCAGCGCACTTTATGGTGTTGGATAAGCTCCCCTTGACCAGCAATGGCAAGGTGGATCGCAAGGCGCTGCCGCCCTTGGTGGGCGTGCGGGGTGGTTCCCCGTTGTTGTCGCCGCGTAATGACGTAGAGCGGCGGATTGCCGCCCTGTGGTGTGAACTGCTGCAACGCGATGCGGTCGGGATTGATGACAACTTCTTCGAGATCGGCGGTCATTCCTTGATGGTGTTGCCGCTCCGTGAGCGCTTGTTGGCGGAGTTTTCCGTGCCGCTCTCGCCGGTCGATCTGTTCCGTTACCCAACGGTCGCGGCCTTGGCGCAGTTTCTCGCTGTCTCGCAAACGGGTAATAGTGCGGCACCAGTGGCGGCTGCTGCCAGTGGGGCGGTCGCGGGTGGCCGCAAGCGCCGCGACACGAGCGCCCGTCGCCAGTCTTTGGGGATATGAGGGGTATCTTGTCTCCAAGCCTTCCTTCCTCCCGTGATGGCGGATTTTTCTGAGCGGGCAGGGGGCGGGGCGGCGCTGGTTTGGTATTACGGTGGGTTGCGGCGTACTTCGATAGAACGAGGGTAAGGTATGAACCAGAAACTGTATCAGTTATTCCTGATCGCAACCCTATCGTTTGGCACTACAGGCTGCCTTGATAATTTTTCTGCCAGCGTCTATCTGCCAAATACCCTGCTGGGTGCGCCAACCCTCAAGAGCACAATGGATCAGGCAACCTTCGCGGGGGTGTTGGCTGCGGGCAGTGTGCCGCCGACCTCACCGAGTACCTTCTCGATGGCTACATTGTATAACCTGCTACAAACCGCATCCCTTTTTCCGAATGGGGTTCCCTGTGGGGTTAGTAGCTATTCGATAAAATACGCCACGGTTGGGGCGGCCAATGAGATGGGGGTTACGGCCACGGGCGCATTGATGATTCCCACTGGGGTAGCCGCCGCCTGTACCGGCGCAAAACCAATCGTATTATATGCCCACGGGACTTCTGCCGATAAGACATTCAATCTCGCGGACTATACCAACCAGAATAATAGCGGCAGTGGCGAGGGGTTGTTGATCGCGGCACTGTTTGCTGCGCAGGGATATATCGTGGTCGCCCCCAACTATGCGGGATATGATCAGTCAAACCTTGCGTATCATCCCTATCTTAATGCTGAGAGTCAATCGCTTGACATGATCAATATGCTGGGTGCGGCGAAGGCTGCATTAGGAAACCTCGCTGGAGGGGTCAGTGATTCGGGCAGGCTATTTATTACTGGATATTCCCAAGGTGGCTTTGTGGCGATGGCGACCCAGCGGAGACTAGAAGAGGCGGGCCTCTCAGTGACTGCTTCGGCACCAATGTCCGGCCCCTATGCCCTGAAC
>CAIRSR010000093.1 GCA_903881315.1 uncultured Thiotrichales bacterium
GACTAGCCAGCGCGCTTGCCACGCAATCCGCTATCCCCTCGATATGCGATTTGCGTAGTCCCGTCCCGCGCACAGCCAAATCGGCTTCAACAACGCCTGCCACATGGGCAACCCCACCATGCAAAGTCCTCATACACCATAGCCTCATGTCGAGAAAATGGTATTGTATCAACTAATTACTACTTCTTCATAAAATCTGTCGGGTGGTAAGGGTGGGGTGGCAAGTTTGTGGATCGTCATTCGATGGCGTGTTATTCTAGATTCATGTTTTTGACGCTAGCGGTTGTTTTCTGCCGTAGGTAATGGTGAAAGGGGATGCTGTGTATGGTGAACATTAGAAAAGCCGAGAGCCGTATTAGAAAGAATCTCCGCGCCAGAGATCCTCAACTCGATCTTTCAAACCTGTCTCTGACAGAAATGCCGTCATCGCTGTTTGAGCTAAAGCACTTACGCACACTTAGTTTAACTGGAAACAAACTGGTCGAAATTGATCGCCGTATTACTACGCTTTCTGAAATCAGAATCCTTGGGCTGAACTATAACCTTTTATCTAAACTGCCGACATGGATTGGAGAGTTATCGAATCTTACTAGCCTTGATTGCTGGAATAACCGGATTACCGAAATACCACTTGAGCTTGGGCAACTTAAACAGCTCCAGTACTTAACTCTTGGGTTTAATAATATCGAAACGATTCCTCGTGAGCTTTTCAAATATCTATCAGGGCTTAAAGCTCTTGACCTACAAAACAACCCTTTATCGCAGATGTCCGTGATTCGGGATATGTCGATAATCGATTTGATGATTTATTTTAGGAATGAAAGTTCATTTTTTGGTTTCATCGAAGTGCCGAAGGAATTTTCTATCGCATTTCAGCAGTACTTCGATTTCTTTCCGGAATATGTTCGGCAGTTGACAGGTTACGAGATTAATTTTAGTGTTGAGCGGGTAGGGGGGGGGTAAAATTGTCTGTGTCCGAGGTGGAAAATATTGGCGTCACAGGGATTAACCATCATTTCTCTAAGTATATAGGGTTCCTCTTAACGTATTATGGTAAGTGGGGAGCTTCCCCTAAGTCTACATCTACAGGCAGTGATATGCGTAAGGCATTCCTGGAATTGCAGATGAAACAACAGGTTCAGCATTTTCACGGCCAGATTGAAAACCTGCAATTTCAGAATAAATATCTTGAGAGTAGGTTGAGTGAATACAGAGAGCAAATTGCCGGGCTTATGCAGATTCAGGAAATAATGTCAAAGAATCCAAGACCTGTATATGTTTTTGCTGATTCACAGTTCCATAGCGAGAAGGAGAGAATTCTAAAAGAGATACATGGGATGATTAGGGGAGAAGATCAAGACGCGATGCGTCTATATGGGTTGCTCGCTGAACAGGTAAGAAAAACTACGCCGCAGCGCGACAGAATTAATAGCCTTGCTGCGCAATTTCTTGAGAAAGCTCCAGGAATTGCCGCACTGGTAGAGGCTTTGAGAAATCTTTTTCCGTAATTCCCCCCTACTTCTCCAGATAATAAAACTCCGCCTGCAGCCCCGCAATCTCAACGACATCACGATTCTCTAACAGATGCCCGCCCTCAGCGGGAGACTGGTCGTTGACGAATACCTCTTCTTTGCCTTCCGTCGGCACAAACAGATAACCGCGTGAATCACGGATGATGACCGCACTCGGCTTGCCCGGACGTCCCAAACGGGTGCGCGGGTGTTCCAGCGTCAACTCGGTGCCACGCCGCGAACCATTCAGTACCCGAATCGCAGCAGGGGGGGAGGCGAACCACCGCCCCAGGCGCTGTGGTGTCCCCGGCGGCAATCGAGAAAGAGGTGTCTGTCGCCGTGCTTGGTGCAGGGGAGGGGGCGGCTGCCTTCGGGGCTTCGGCAGCGGTTTTCTCTTCGGTGCTGTAGACAAGTTCGTGCTTGCCGACCCGCAGGATGTCGCCTGGGCGCAGCAGGTGGCGCTTGACTGGGGCATCACCCAGGTAGGTGCCGTTCGTGCTGTTCAGATCTTCGATGACGTGACCTTCGTCGGTGCGCAGCACCACCGCATGGTACCCGCTGACCGCCAGGTTCTCGATGTGGATATCATTGTCGGGGCGACGCCCAATCGTCAGGCGCTCGCGCTCAAGCCCGTAGACTCCAACGGTACGCCCAACAAAAGTCAGGGTAATCTGCGCCATGACCTACCTCTCGGGGCTCTCATCCTACTCTCTCGACTCGTTACGCCTTGTTTACCCAGTTGTGAACCCGTGCATGCCACGACCGCCCGCTGTCCGCCCGAAGTCGAACCAGAACCACCGAGACATTGTCGCGTCCCCCCTGATCGTTGGCCATCTCCACCAGATGAGAGGCCGCCTGTTCTAGGTCAAGAGAGAGCGTCTTTAGCACGAGCGCAATATCCTCATCATTGACCATGTCGGTCAACCCATCAGAGCAGAGCAGGAAGATGTCCGCAGGCTCAACCTGTTCCTCGGCGATGTCCACGCTAACCCTCTTGTCCATCCCCAGCGCCCGCGTGATGAGGTGGCGATTGTGGGCGGTACGGGCCTGTTCTGGTGTGTAAAGCCCTCTGTCCACCAACTCCTGCACCAGGGAGTGGTCACGGGTCAGGCGCTCTAGGGCACCGTTTCGCAGGCGATAGATGCGCGAATCCCCAACGTGGGCAACGCTCACCCGCGTACCGCAAAACAAGAGCGCTACCACAGTCGTGCCCATCCCCGAGAGGTTCATCTGGGCCGCACCCGCCTCGTGGATGGCCGTGTTTGCATCCTCAATGCTGCGCCGTAACAGGCGCGTTTCGGGTGCCGGGCCGCCCGCATCGGCGAGTGTTGCATCAAAGAGCTTGGGGATGCCAGCGCGTATCTCGCGCATCAGCAAGTCAGTTGCGATCCCGCTCGCTACCTCACCCGCCTTATAACCGCCCATGCCATCGGCAAGGATGACAAGCCCAAGCTCAGCATCGACCGCGACACTGTCCTCGTTATGCTCGCGCACCTTCCCTGGGTCACTGCGGAAGGCCACCTCTATCTGTTCGACGTTACGGGACATAGTCTAGGCCGTTGTGCTTTTGGTAGCCAGAGTGTTTGCGCAATCGGCGAGGTCTCGCGCCAGATCGGCACCGTCTTGGTAGCGCTTGGTGATGTCCTTGTCTAACACCTTGCTGATAATAGGCGAGAGGCACGGGGGCAGGTTCGGCGACACCTCAAGGATCTCACGCGGGGTTGCGGTGGTGATGTTATACATCAAGGTGGCCATTGAGTCGCCGGTAAAGGGCAGCACCCCGGTGAGGAGTTGGTAGAGCATCACGCCAAGCGAGAACAGGTCAGAGCGACCGTCCACCTTATCGCCTTTGAGCTGTTCCGGTGACATATACGAGGGCGTCCCCATCACCATGCCGGTCTTGGTCTTGCTGGAATCGGTAATGCGGGCAATGCCGAAGTCAGTGACCTTGATGGTGCTGGTGTCATGTTCGTACATGATGTTGGCGGGTTTGATGTCGCGGTGGACGACGTTCTGGGCATGTGCGTAAGAAAGCGCATCCGCAACGCGCTTTACTAAGTCGAGAACGGTTGCTGCGGGCAGCAGATGCTCGCGTGTGACATGGGCTGTCAAGTCCTTGCCCTTGAGGAGTTCCATGGCAATGTAGGCGAGATCCTGCTCCTCGCCTGCATCATAGATGGTCACGATATTCGGGTGAGACAAACGACCCGCCGTCTCCGCCTCGCGGAAGAAGCGCTGTTTGACCTCAACCAGCGCCTCATCGTCAAACTCCTGTGACAGGGCGATGGTCTTGATGGCGACCACGCGGTTGATCTTGGGGTCGCGTCCAAGGTACACCGCCCCCATGGCACCACGGCCCAACTCCCGTTCGACCTGATAGCGGCCAAGCATCGGTTTTTGGGTGCCTTCTCCCACCATCACCAGCGTACCACCCGGCGAGGCAGCACGCCCCCCGCCCAAGACCACGGTTTCCTCTAGACTCCGGTTGCGACGAATATGATCCTGGATATCTTTGAACTTGGGATTAATCTCGGACATATAAGCGAACACACTGCCCGCCTTCGAGAATTGACGCTTGCGCTCAAAGTCCAACGCCAAGTTGTAGAGCGGCTCTAGGATGGATTCATCCTTTGGACATTTGCGGAACTTATCGAAGGCCATGTCGAGCTGGCCCTGGTTCTGGAAGGCAAGCCCCAACATGCGGTTGCTCTCAGAAGCCGCCGAGTCAGAGGCCTCTTTGCCCTTCTCAGAGACAAGGTAGCGCTTGGTGGTGAGCAAGAGGTGTCCGGTAATCAGTAGTAGCGCCGGAACCATGAGATGCAGCCACAGCGCAAAGCGCGTCATGAGGATAAAGTGAGCGAGCAACAACGCCGCCAACAACGCCGCTGTACTAACGGCGGCGACACGCGCCTTGAAGAGCGGTAGCAGGAGGGTTAGGTAGAGCGCGGCGAGGAGAAGGATTAAGAGTTCAACCCAACGCGCCCACTCGGGGGTGCTGTAGAAGTGGCTCTGGAGGATAGAGGACACCTCGTGGGCCAATATCTGTGCGGAATAGGTTGCGCTAGCGATAGGCGTCGGGTGGGAATCACCAATGCCTTCGGCGGTGGTGCCGATGATGACAATCTTGCCAGCATACTTGCTGGGCGGGATCTTGCCACTGTAAACGTCGTAGAACGAATCGACCGGGAAGGCCCCGTGCCCATCCTTGTCAGCATAAAAGTGGGGGTACATCAGGAGACTTGAGTCGGTCGGTACAAACAATCTGCCGAGCTGTACCCCCTTCCCCAGGAACAAACGCATATCCAGCGGCCCGAGATTCAGGTATTTGGCGACAAGCACGATGGATATTGACGGGTAGTACTCGCCAAAATAGTCCAATACCACGGGTTCGCTGCGGGTTGTCCCGTCTACGTCGCGGAAAACGGCAAGGTGGCCGATGGCAACGGCGGCCTTGCCGAAGTCGGACAGAGGCGCTAACACGCGCGTGGCCGTGAGTGGCATGGTGTCGTCGCTTGGGCCTCCCTCGGCAGCAACCACGTTGGTGAGGGCATTGTGCCGGAGGTAGTCGGGGAGGGGGCGATCCGGGCGGCCCTCGGCAACACCGAGGTTAAAGCCGGTGCCGAGCACCACGTTGTGCGCATTGCGGATGGCGAGTTCTAGGTGGCGGTCAACGTCCAGGTCATTGGTGTCCTTGTTCATCAGGTTACGCAGAAACTCTGCGTCTTGGGGTGCGCGGTTGAGGTAGCTTGATGAGGTGGTGAGAAAACTGGAGAGCCGTGAGAGGTCGGGGGTGTCGCGAACGTCTGGTGCGTGCCAACGGTTTGTCGGGCGCTTTGGGCTGCTACTTGCCGCCATCTGATCTAACAGACCTTGGATCTGGGTTGCCTCGGCGCGCAGCCCAGGCAGGCTTGAGCGGTCGTAGGCCTCTTTGAGTTCGCGGATCCTGGCAAGGCCAGGGTCAGTCTGTGGTTCGGTATAGAATATGGTGTTCCCGATCACCTTTGCGCCGGAGTTGGCCAAGGTCTCGATGAGCTTGGCTTGGATGTCGCGTGACCAGGGCCAGCGGCCAAGGTTAGCGATACTCTGCTCGTCGATGGCGATAATGGCGACCTGGTCGCTTGGGGCTCGAGTGGTGGCTTGTTGTACGCCGAGGTCGTAGGCCTTGCGTTCTAAACCTTGCGGAAGTTCGGTGTTCGCGACGATGACAAAAAACGCGCTAATCACCAGACCAGCAAACCAGTCCTTCTTCCAGAATGAGGTCTTCAACCTGCGTCTCCCAGATTGTTCGTAAGGTGAACCGGGGGGGGAATTATCCCGCTATTTGCGCCACATTAAAACAATTTTGTTTTCCACTACAATGGGTGTATGCCTCGCCCTACCCCAAATTGCCAGACCACCACCTTTGGCACTATAGTTGGGCGTGTGTTTGCACGGCCCCCTCTCACAGCGACCCCATGACGATGGATGAATCCCCACAACAACCCACTGAGTCATCTCAAGCCGCGCCAAGAGCGGGCCTTTCTCTGCGCGAGGTGCGCCGTTATGCCCTGCGTTACATCCTGTCCGGGGGGGTGCTTACGATATTCTTGCTCTACGCAGCGCAAGATGTCTCCATCCCCATCCTGGATCGCCTCAACCTGCTTGGCTATGACATGACACTGCGGCTCTCCATGCCGGGCGGGGTGGATCCCCGTGTGGTCATCGTCGATATTGACGAGAAGAGTCTCGCGGAAGAAGGCCAGTGGCCGTGGCCGAGGGATCGTATTGCGACCCTCATGGATCGTTTGTTCGATCAGTATCATGTGGGTGTGGTTGGGTTTGATGTGGTGTTCGCTGAGCCTGATCGCAGCTCGGGGATCACGGTACTCCGCGATCTCGCGTCCGGAGAACTCAAAGCCGATAAAGGTTTTCAATCCCTGATGCCCCATCTACAAGGCAAGCTTGATTACGACGAGCGTCTGGCGGCTGCCCTGCGCGGGCGTTCGGTGGTGCTTGGTTACTACCTTGGGTCAGAGGCCCGCACCAGCGGGCAACTACCGCCGCCGGCGCTGGATAATGTCATCTTGAAGGGGCGGCACCTGGATACGAGGTTAGGCGTTGGCTATGGTGCCAACCTTGCTGTTCTTCAAGAGGCGGCTGCGTCCGGTGGCCATTTCACCCCTGCCCCCGATGTGGACGGGATCAATCGGCGGGTGCCATTGCTTATCGAGTATGAAGGGCGCTATTACGACTCTCTGTCCCTGGCTATGGTGCGGGTCATCACGGGCATGAAGGTGACCCCAAAGGCTACTCAAGCCGGGCTTGAGTGGCTGCAGGTCGGGTCGTTGCAGATACCGGTCGATAACCATGCGCAGGCGCTCATCCCCTATCGAGGCAACCGAGGCAGTTTCCCCTACGTTTCCGCTGCCGATGTGCTGCATGGTCGGGTGGCACCAAGTGTGCTGGCGCGGGCATCGGTCTTAATCGGCACGACAGCGCCAGGGTTGATGGATCTACGCGCCACCCCAGTGGGTGAGATCTACCCGGGGGTCGAGATCCACGCCAATCTGCTGTCAGGCATCTTCAGCAAGACCATTAAGGAGCAACCGAAGTACACCGTCGGTGCGGATGTTGCCCAAACCGCCCTGCTCGGCGGTATTGCTGTGTTGTTGTTGCCGGTCTTAAGCGCTCTCACCGCTACCATAGCGACTGGTTTACTTCTGATCAGCGCCGCCGTGTGGAATTTTGCGATGTGGCATTGGGGTAACGTGGTTCTGCCACTAGTTCCACTATTTGTGCTACTTACGCTGATCTATTCTCTCGAGATGTTGTTTGGCTATTTCATGGAGACGAAGAGCAAAAAGCGCCTTGCTGGCCAATTCGGAGAATACGTCCCGGCTGAGATCGTTGCCGAGATGGCGCAGAACCCCGATCTGCAATACATGGAGGGAAAGAAACGGGAGATGACGGTATTGTTCTCGGATGTGCGTGATTTTACCACTATCTCTGAGAAGGTAGATGATCCAAAGAAACTAAGCGATCTCATGAATGCCTACCTCACCCCCATGACCCAGATTATCTATGATGGTAGGGGAACCGTCGATAAATACATTGGTGACGCCATCATGGCGTTTTGGGGGGCACCCCTTGAAGATGCTGCTCATGCCCGTCGTGCGGTGCTGGCAGCGCTTGCTATGCAACAGCGGGCTGTCACGATTACCGAGGAATTCCGCGCCCGAGATTGGCCAGATATCCGTATTGGCGTTGGTATCAATTCCGGCATGATGCGGGTCGGCGACATGGGTTCAAAGTTCCGTCGGGCCTATACGGTTATGGG
The DNA here is from genome assembly GCA_903881315.1 of uncultured Thiotrichales bacterium. Taxonomy (GTDB): domain Bacteria; phylum Pseudomonadota; class Gammaproteobacteria; order CAIRSR01; family CAIRSR01; genus CAIRSR01. The sequence goes on from CAIRSR010000093.1 coordinate 7,828, forward strand.
GGATGCGGTAAACCTTGCCTCACGCCTTGAGGGCCTTACCAAGCAATATGGTGTGACGGTTATTGTGGGCGAACAAACCAAGGCCTTGCTCCCCGATTTCGTCTTCCGTGAATTGGATCTGGTGACGGTCAAAGGGAAGGTTAAGCCGGTCATTATCTATGAACCTTTGGGGCTCGTCAGTGATGTTGATGGTGCTATGAAAGAGGAGCTTAAGGTGTATCATGAGGCGCTGAAATACTATCGGGCTCAGGATTGGGACAAGGCTGCGGTGGCGTTTTATCGCCTGTCGAAACAATTCCCCAGTACGAAAAAGCTCTATGGCATGTACCTAGAGCGGGTGGATTCACTGAAGAACAATCCGCCTGGGCCGACGTGGGATGGCGTGTTCCACTTTAAGACGAAATAGTCTGGCTAAATCTTTGTTAGGTGAGACGAATACATCGGACTACCAGGGAGGTGGCGAGTCATCCGAGGACTGTGGCTCGCCCGAGCGGGGTGTTGGGTGTCGGGAGGCAAGGGAAAGCCGCCGTAGGTTGATAAGGCCCTTAGGGTTGGTTACGTTGCAGGTACATCAATTTTAGGTAGCGGTAATAGGTGCCTTCGGCGTTAGAGACGGCGAGGATAAAGCCTTCGCGTCCATCCAGGAAGCCAGCCTTCAGGAGGTAGCAGCGGAGAAATGTCCATAGTCCATGGCCTATTGCCGTCCCCAGCCCTGCTTTGCGATGAGATGCCTGAAGGCGGAGGGCACCCTCCGTGGAATAATGGTTGACCTTGCGCAGCACCTCATCAAGATCACGGAAGCTGTAGTGGATTAGCGGCTCGGTTAGGGTGCCAATCGGCCCGGGGACGACCACGCTCTCGTGGACGCGGGCGTCGGTAAACTGTCCGTGCGGACGGCGAAATAGTCGCGTGACGTAGTCTGGCCACCAACCGCCGTGGCGTATGAAGCGTCCGCAGTAGCTGGAGCGGCGTGGCATCCGGTAGCCGTTGTGGGTGGGTGTTGTGATAGCGGCAGTGATTTCTGCACGCAATGCCGGGCTTACCCGTTCGTCGGCATCAATGGACAGCACCCATTCTTGGGTGGCATAGGCGAGCGCACGGTTTTTCTGCGGCCCAAAGCCCGGCCAATCAGTTTCGTGGACATGGGGGGTATATTCCCTGACAATGTCTGGAGTACCATCCGTGCTGCCAGAATCGAGCACGATGATTTCGTCTGCGAAGCGAACCGTCTCGAGACAATTGCGAATCTGATGCGCCTCATTGCGGACAATGATAATCACGGAAAGACTGGTCGGCATCGCTCATCCATCCTAAGGCCAAGTGTTAAAACAAGATTAAAAAGCTGATCCCCCATCGGGGTTGGCTACCCGCGAGTGTCGCGTAGGCGTAGAGTTACTGCTTTCTGGCAAAAATTTTGCAGC
>CAIRSR010000094.1 GCA_903881315.1 uncultured Thiotrichales bacterium
CATCAGAAGAATAATGAGTAGCTACATAATGTTTGACAGACACACGACGGGTAGCTACGCTTTGACTATGATCACTTGGGATTAGGCGAAACGGAAAACCAATATCCAGACCCACGGGATCGACTTCGCGGGGTGCGAGGCCGTTTTTGATAACCCCACATTCTCCTGGGACGACGACCGAGAAACCTATGGCGAACTGCAACTGAACTTACTGGGCTGACTGAATGGTGTCGTGGTTCACATGACCTACACAGAGCGCGGGGATGACCTGCATGTCATCAGTCTGCGCAAGGCGGAAAAACATGAAATCAGACGCTACCTCGCTGAAATTCCCTACTAGTCCAGACGAATGGGAATCGGTAATCGCCCGAGCACCCGGAGAAGATCGTCTGCCCACAGAGGAGGAGTCTGCTTGGTCAAGGGGGGTGGTGGTGCGCGAGGGTGGCTATCCGGCGATACGCACAGCCCTTGCGGAAAAGCGAGGACGTGGGCCAGCCAGGAAACCCAAAAAGATATTGCTGTCCGTGCGGTACAGCCCGGAAGTAGTGGAGTACTTCAGGTCTTTGGGGGAAGGCTGGCAGTCCCGCATGGATGACGCGCTCAAAGACTGGGTTAAGCACCACGCTACCGACGCAGTAGTGAAGTGAACCACGGCTGTTGGACAAAAAGCTCCGAGTATACGCAATGGCCCAGAAGGCGGTTTAATGCCTCCTGATCGCAGTCGAAGGCATCCACTGCATGATTGTGGGCCAGCTTCTCAACCTATGAATTCCATCGTATTGGAACAAAACCTGCGCGGCTTTTTCAAAGATTGCAGGCAAATCACTTGATGATGTCCACCGCAACCACTAAACAGCATCCAAGACATCGCCGTCTAGCAGACACACTGCACCCATCAGACAAACGAAAATGAGCTTTTCCCCCGCCGCGTTGCTCACCACCCTCGCGCACATCCCCCGCGCACCGCGCTGGTGGGTGGCCTACAGCGGCGGCCTTGATTCCCACTGCCTGCTCCACGCCCTCAGTGACTTGAGAGAACAACTGCCCGCCTTGGCGGCGGTACACATCGATCATGGGCTAAACGCCGCGTCAGAAAAGTGGGCCGCGCATTGCGCCTCGGTGTGTGAGGCACTACAACTGCCCTGTCAGCTACTAAAGGTCAAGGTTCTGCCCCAACACGGAGAAAGTCTAGAGGCCGCCGCCCGCACCGCACGGTACTCCGCCATTGCTGAACTCATGGGGCCCGGGGATGTGCTTATCACCGCCCATCACCAAGACGACCAGGCCGAGACCGTCCTGCTGCAACTCTTGCGCGGGGCTGGGCCGCGTGGGCTTGCGGCCATGCCGCACGTCGCGCCCTTTTATTCCGGTTATCTGGCGCGCCCCCTGCTCAACCATTCGCGCACCGATCTACGCGCCTACGCCGAAGCCAAGCATCTTGCGTGGATAGAGGACGATAGCAACCAAGACCCGCGCTTTAACCGCAATTTCTTGCGTCATCAGGTCTTTCCTGTTCTGGCGGAGCGCTGGCCAGCGGTAGCGACCACCCTCACCCGCGCCGCTACCCACCAGGCAGAGACGGCGCTGCTGCTAGAATCCCTGGCTCATCAAGACCTGCCGACAATCCTCGGCCCACACCCCGATACGCTGCGGATAAACCCACTGCTTGCCCTCGGCTCCGCACGGGCACGCAATCTCTTGCGCTATTGGCTGCGCCACAACGGCCACAGCACACCCAGCGCAGATCGGTTAGAACGGGTATTAACAGAGGTCGCCGGAGCGAAAGAGGATGCCACTCCCCTCCTCTCTTGGGGGGATAGCGAGGTGCGCCGCTATCGGGATTTGCTCTACCTCATGCCGCCCCTGCACCCTTTGCCAACACCAGGGTGGGAGGTACGCTGGACGAACCTCGACACCCCATTGCAACTCCCGTGGGGGGTGCTAAGTGCCGTGCTGCGAACCGGAACAGGATTGGCGGAATCGGCCCTGCACGAGGGGGTCACGGTGCGTTTGCGGCGCGGAGGAGAGCGCTGTCAGTGCGCCGGAAGTGCGCACCATCGCCCCCTAAAACATCTCTGGCAGGAGGCAGGCACCCCCCCCTGGGAGCGGGTACGACTGCCCTTGCTGTTCTTGCGGGGAGAATTGGCTGCGGTTCCCGGGATCGGCACGAGCCACCACCTCCAGGCAGCGCCCGGAGAGAACGGCTTCGAGGTGGCGTGGCAACCGCCACGCGGACGGCTGCGAGATAGCGTAGCGCGTTAGGCCAACAAGCGCCGCCGCAACAACAGCGTCGCTAGATACAACGCAACGGACGTATACAGCACGAGCACGCCGAGGTGGGTCGCAACAGAGGTCATGGGCATTCCCCCGACCACCATCGGTCGCACCAAGGCAACCGCGTGGGCCAACGGTAGCGCCCAGGCACCCGCCTGGATCGCTGGCGAAAGCCCCTCGAGCGGGAAGAATATTCCGCTCAACAAAAACATCGGAGTAACAACTAGGGTGGAATAATAAAGAAAAAAGTCATAGCGATGGGCGAGCGAGGTCACCACCAACGCCATTGAGGCAAAACAAAGCCCAGTCAGAAACAGAACCGGCAAGGCGAGCAGAATCGTTGCATCGTGGATTACCCCAAGCACAGTCATCACAATCAGGATGGCCCCAGCCGACATCAGCCCCTTGGTGGCAGCCCACATCGCCTCACCAAGAACAATGTCGTCTACCGCAAGCGGCGTACAGAGCATGGCGTGCCAGGTCTGTTGGACGCTTAGGCGCGTGTAGGCAGAATAAAGCCCCTCAAAGGTGGCGGTGTTCATCGTGCTCGAACACACCACCCCCGAGGCAAGAAAGGCCAGGTACGACATACCACCAACCTTCCCCATGAAGCCACCCAAGCCGTAGCCAAGCGCGAGGAGCACCAATAGCGGCTCGCCAAAATTGCCAAGCACCGCAGGCCCGGCCAGTTTACGCCAGACCCGCAAGTGACGCCGCCACACCACCAGCCAACGTCCGCTTACACTCGGAACCGACCAATCAGTCATACCCCGCCTCCGCTACCCTTCAGCCTACTTACTGTGGTGTGCAGCTACCAGCCTCATTCCCCACAAGAATCATTGCCACAACAGCGCTTTACTCTCACTGCGCCGATGAGGGCCAACCTTTGACCAAGGACTGCGTCCGACAACCCAAAGATCTGACGACGCTTTGCAAGAAAGAAGCGGCGGTGATGGGCCGGGCGCTGGTTGTCGTGCGCGTATGGCAACATTTTGCCGATATACTACACGCAAAAACGGCTCTCTAATTCCCCCTTACACAGCCTTCCTACAAAAATCTTGATGCACACAAGCGGTGCCTACTGCCCCCTAGCCGACACCTCGCGACAGGTTTCCTTTGGGATGCCCAACTCCTTTCTCTATGAGAAGGTCTTGCCTTGAACCTAGAAGAAAAACCGACTTACCTAAACAAACTCCAGTCTGCACCAATTTTCTGTGATTGTTCGCCCATTGAGCTAGTAAAGCTACTACCACATATCACAGAAGAGGTCATTCCGGCAGGTCTGCCTATCTTCAAAACCGGGGATGGTGCCAATCATTTATATTATTTATATCATGGTTCTGTGACCCTAGAACTCAATGGCAAGGCGATTCACGAGATCACCGAGGGATTTTTCGGAGAAGAAGCGGCCGTCAGCGCCAAGAATTATTTGTGCAACGCATCTACCACCTCACAGGCCATCCTCTGGAAAATACCCAGCACAAATCTGAGGTACGCCCTCGGCGAGAACAACGCAGCCGGAAAGGAATTTTATTCCTCATTGTTCGGCCATTATTCTTCTGAGCACAAGCTCTTCGCTAACAAACCCAACAACCGTAAAGAGAAACAAGACCGCGACCTGTCACCCAGAGAATGGATGGGATGGGTCTTGGCGGTCATCCTTCCCATCATGGCCTGGGGGACAAGCGATATCTACGATCTAAATATCAGCACGAGATTGTTTTTTGTTGTATTTAGCAGTATTTCTGTTATGTGGGTTTTCCGCCTGGTCGCAGAGTTCGTTGCCTGTATTCTCGGCGTACTCGCCTTGATCATCTTAGGGGTGGCTCCACCCAGCTTTGTTCTCCAGGGCTTCAGTCATGGAGAATTCTTCATGGCAATGAGTGTCTTTGGGATTGGCGCAGTGCTGGCCACATCCGGCCTGACGTTCCGACTCGTCTTGCTCATCCTTAAATATGTCCCATCAAACCCATTTTCACACTTCTTTTCTATGATCATTTCTGGAGTACTACTGACTCCCATACTACCGTCGGCCAATGGCCGGATTGTGCTAATTAGTCCCCTTTTGCAAGATATGCTCATATCACTGAAATACACCCCAAAGGGGAATGCCGCGAATTCTCTGGCTGTGGGGACATTTATGGGAAACAGTCTCTTCTCTTCTGTTTTCCTAACCAGCAAGCCAATCAATTTTGTTGTTTTCGGTATGCTCTCTGCCCAGCTCCAAGAAGAGTTCGGGTTCGTGGGATGGCTCACTGGCGCACTGGCATCTGGCATCGTTCTCCTTGGATTGTGCCTCATTGGAGTAGCACTACTCTACCGGAGCAACGAAAAACCAAGGCTATCCCAAGAACAGCTAGATGCACAATTGAACATGCTCGGCCCACTTTCCGCACTAGAATGGTTCTCTATTGTTACGATCGGTCTATTTATTCTCGGCAATGCATCCTCCTCGCTCCACAAAATTGAGACCCCATGGATAGCACTCATTGTGCTCGTCATCCTCCTAACCACCAACATACTGAAGAAAAAGGAGTTTCAAGAAAAGGTAGACTGGTCGTTTATATTATATTTAGCAGGCCTGATCGGGCTTGTAAAAACCATGTCCGCCGTCGGCATTGATGCAATGATCGCAAAAAACCTGACATTCTTCGGCGAGGTGATGCATACCAACTTCCCGCTATTCATTCTGGAACTGTTCGTGATCATGACGGTGACTCGCATCGTGGTGCCAAATAATGCCGCTATTGCAATATTCTGCACCATCCTAATTCCGCTCGCACAGTCTAACGGTGTCAACCCCTGGGTGGTCGGGTACATCATACTGACCTTTAGTGACGGGTGGGTTCTTCCCTTCCAATGTACCTATTACCTGCTGTTCCATGATCTCACCAAGGGTGGCGGCTTGTATGATCCTCGCGAAGTAATAAAATTCAATCTATGGACAAACGTATTCCGACTCATCGCAGTCTTTGTCTCAATCCCCTATTGGAAATGGCTGGGCTTCATCTAAGTAATCACCCCATTCCTCTCCCCACACCAGCCCCCCTGGAAGAAATAAACTGATGACCTCACGACAGATTATAATAGTGATCTTCCTGGCGATCTTTATTTCCTTTCTTGTCACCAACAATGTAATGAAGCCGAGAATTATGATTCTCCAGAGCTACAGCCCTGACTTTGCTTGGAGCAAAGACATTGACGTTGGCATTGACAGAATACTAAAAGGCAAGCCCGTATTAATCCGCCGATATTACCTCGATACCAAGCGCAATCCTGAGCGAGATTACATGGTCAGGGCAGGGGCAGCCGCTATATTCAACATTAGGAAATGGAAACCAGATGTCCTCATCGCCGTAGATGATGACGCCCAGGAGTATGTCGCGAAATACTTTATTAACGAACCGAACATGAGCATCGTTTTTAACGGTGTCAATGGCACGGCGGAGCAATATGGTTATGATAAGGCAGAAAATGTAACCGGCGTTCTCGAACGAGTACCCTTCCAGGCGGTACAAGAAGTATTTGAAGACATCAACCCAAAGGGTCATTTTATTCATATCTGTGACAATAGTGACACGTCACGCTACATCCAAGAAGAGCTAGAGACATTTAACTGGTCTCCACTAAACCTCATCGCAACAAAACGCTGCCCGACCTTCGCTGATTGGCAGAAGGTAGTCATCAAAGCCAACCAAGAAGCAGATTTTCTGCTCATCACTCATTATCATACCATCAAGGACGCAATGGGAAACACCATGAAACCAAAGGATGTCATTGATTGGACAAGGGCACACACAACCATCCCACTGATTGGGTGCTGGGACTTCTTCGTAGCGGATGGCGGCGCATTGTCTATATCTGTGTCCCCTTATGAGCAAGGAGAACTATCCGCCAAAATGGCCATCGATATCATTGAACATCACAGAAGGGCAAAGGACATTCCCATTACGCGAAATACGTTATTTACGGTTTCCTTGCGGGGCAGTGAATTAAAGAAAAACAACATCCGTATCCCAACAATCTTCGAGTCCTTTGCGCGCGGCCTCGATCACTATTATGAATAACCTCGTCAATGGGAGGAGGACTCCGCCTCGCGCAATTCACGACCCGTCAGTTTTAGGAACACATCCTCCAGGCTGGCCGGACGATGGATAAACCACAACTCAGGGCGGTTTGTCAGATCAGCAAGGAGGGCGCGATCATCGGCGGTGTAGCAAAAGACCGTTTCCCCGACCTGTTCGGTGCGCGTGGCCAAGCGTTGGCCCTGATGCACACGCCAGTCCTCTACACCTGGGCCATGAACCTCCACGACGCGCGGCTCAATGTGGGCAGCGATCAGGTCGCGCGGGCTCCCCAGCGCCAACACCCGGCCACGATCAAGGATGGCAAGACGGTCGCAGAGCCGTGCCGCTTCTTCCATGTAATGGGTGGTCAGGATCAAGGTCGTGCCAGTAACCAACAGCGAACGCAAGCGCTGCCAGATGAGCTGACGCGCCTGGGGGTCCAGTCCAGTAGTCGGTTCGTCCAAGATCACAAGGTCGGGGCGATTGACGAGCGAACGCGCCAGGGTCAAACGTCGGCGCATCCCACCAGAGAGTTGGAGGACACCCGCGTTCGCCTTGGCGGTCAGTGCCGCCAATTCCAGCAATTCGGCGACCCGGGCCTCTAGCGCTGCCCCGTACAAGCCGAAATAACTCGCATAGGTGTAGAGGTTTTCTACCACAGTAAAATCGGGGTCGAGGCTGTCCTGTTGCGGCACCACGCCGGCCCGCGCACGCATCTGACGCGCCTCTTTGGGGATGGAGTAGCCAAGGACTTCGATACTTCCGCTGGTGGGCGGGGTATGGCCAAGCAGGAGGCGTAGCGTTGTCGTCTTGCCTGCACCATTGGGGCCAAGCAGACCAAAACACTCCCCGCGCCGAACATCAAGGTCGATCCCGTCCACTACGGTATCGGTGCCATAGCACTTGGTCAGTCCTCGCAAACGGACAACGGTCATAGGCGCAGCATTCTTGCAATGAGACGGGACATTAGGGACGAGGTGTTGCCGTATCCAACAAGGGTGCCGCCTGACCCGAGAGCTTCGTCCAGAGACCGAGCAGCCGTTGGAACTTGTCGTTGTTGATTCTTTGTGCCTCGGGAACACGATCGAGGTAGGTCTTGGCGCGCCCCAGGAGATCATCGCGACGCCCTTGCTTCTCCATGATCATCAACAGTACCCGCGCCGCGTTGATATTGATTGTGGCATTGAACGGCATATCCTCAGCCGCCTTTTCTAACACCACCTGCCCCTCGTGGAGCTTCTTCTCCTGGATAAGACGCACCCCTTCATTGTTCGCAGCAGCCACCTTTGTCCGTAGGTCACTGATAAACTTCGCACCCGTCTCGGCCATACCGAGCAGGGTAAACACCCCTCTGGTCTGTTCCATCACCAGAGAGTCCTCAATGTGGTGCAACACGACATGCGTCAGGATCGCGGCGGCCTGCACATCCCGATCGTAGACATGACACAGCCGCGCCAACTCCAGGGCTAGATCCGGCAATAGGGTATCTCTCGCATCCTGATAAACCTCAATGGCGTTATCGACCACCCGCACCGCAACATCGCCGAGATTGATGAGGTGATAGACCGACGCCTCAGAAATAGCCAGCGCCAAGGCCGCACGCGGATTGCCATGGTATTGCTTGCGGGCGTCTTTCAGTACCCGACTCGCGTCCTTAGAATTGCCGCGTTGGATGAGCACCTGCCCGAGGCGCGCCGCATCGCCAGGATCCCCGTACACCGAGAAACGCCCCAAACGAACGGCGCTCCGATAGGCCTGCTCTGCGGCAACCGTATCGCCGGTACGCAGACTCAGTTCGCCATAGGTCTGAGCGCGGCGGATGGAGCGCGGCGCGATCTTGGTAACGGCGGCAAGGGTCTCTTTGGCCGCGAGCCAGTTCCCACTCGCTTGTTGAACCCGCGCTAACCAGTCGTAGGCATCACTGTGCAGATGATTCTCGGCGATGAGCCCACCAAAGATCTTGGTGGCACCGGCATAGTCTCCCAGGTAGTAGCGGATCTGCCCTTTCCCGAGCTTGACCCAGAACGCCTCACGGATCCCACCCGCCGCCTCAAAGACCGCACCAGCCGCCTCGAATTGACCCATGCGAATCAATAGCTCCGTCTGTATTTGCATCAAGTCGAAGGCGTACTCTGGCTTATTTTGTATGTGCTGACCGAGCATCGCAACCGCACGCGCCAGATCCCCCTGCCGCGTCACGCGCTCGACATCAACCAGTATTTCCTTCCGGTCGAGCAGACGCCCTAGGCGCTCTTGCAGCATTTGCCGGGTAATGGGTTTGACCAGATAGTCATCCGGACGATACTCCACCGCTCCAAGCACCATAGCAACAGTGGACTCTGCGGTGATCATGACAAACACGGTACTGAGCCCAATCAGATTGCGCTGCTTGGCCGCCTCGATGATCTGCATTCCATCGCGGCCCTCCCCCAGATTGTAGTCGCACAGAACGATATCGTAGGAACGGGCCTCCATGCGCCGTAGCGCCTCATCACCATCAGAGGAAAAATCGACCTCAGGAACCCCGAGCGTCGCCAACATCTGGCGCAGGTTACTCCGTACCGAACTCATGTCGTCGATAATGAGGATAACTTTGGTACGCAATTCAGCAGCCATAATTCCTTTATTCTCTGTGGTGATACATGAATGATGATAACAGCAGTTTTATAGGAAAACTCTAAAAATCACAGAATTGATTTTCTGGTATCAGTGGAATCAAGCACTTATGTTCACGGAATTGGCGATTATGCCAATTTTTAGAGATACCCTATAGAACATTCCATTTGCCCCGATAAGCCCACTCTCATGAAGTAAGTCGCTTCGACTACACTGTGGCGATTACAATAGCAAAGGCAATTGACGTCCGTAACACACACCTGCCAACCCGTGTATTGGCAGAACAATATCCCCCGCGCATGAAAGCGCATGTGCGATCCTCCGCCCAAGGGCCGTAGCTACAGGTGGTGGGAATGCATTGCCAATTTGCCTATACGCAGCGGTCTTTTTTCCCCAGAACCGCCAGGTGTCTGGAAACCCCTGAATCCTTGCGACCATCTGAGTCGTAAGCTTAGGTACCCCGTCGCTAGGAAAATCACTACTTGGCGGCGCATCGGCGATACCCAGACCATCAACCCCAAGCTGAAGCCATTGCCGACGCGCCCGCGTTGGCCCAAGATCTGGGCCACCATGCTTTTTAGAGCCACCCACAATGGTGGGCGCTATGCCATTGGCGCGTTCAGCCCACCGTACTGCACCTGCCCAACCATGCGCAGACATGCGATCCTCAAGTAGTGCGCCAACCGTCGGCGGATGTACTGTATAGGTAGGCCATCCAAACCGATGCGCATACTTACGTCGCAGCGCGACCAAGATAAACCTCGGACGGAGCTGCGCAACACCAAAATCAGAGGCATTGATGAGACGCCAATCTGCGTAATAGCCAAGCTCTTCAAGCTGCAAAAGGATCGCTGTTCGATAGTCCGCAAACCTCGGACTTGCCAAACCGCGCACATTCTCAAGCATTACTGCTTGTGGGCAAATCTCTTCAACCAATCGTAGCGCTTCCGGGAAGAGATCACGCTCATCACCTGCACCAAGCTGCTTTCCCGCGATAGAGAAAGGTGGGCAAGGAACACCACCCGCCAGTAGATCGACCCCTTTATACGGGCGACCATCAAACGATCGCAGGTCGCCCTCTATCACATTCCAAAATGGCCTGTTCTGACGCAGAGTCGCACAGGCAGCGCTTTCGATCTCAATAACAGCCGCGTGCTCAAAACCTGCCTCCTCAAGTCCAAGCGCTTGCCCACCACCACCAGCACATATTTCCACAGAGATAAGCTTACCCAAGTGCCCCCCCGATCTATTCGTATCTCGCTCATGGTTTGATGAGAGCGGCATCAGCCGTTACTCTCATGAAGTAACCAGGACAGAGATTCACCCCGAGCTTCTTGGCCTCTGTTACCTCAGCAGCGATATGGCCTCCCAGGATCGTAAAACCCATATCCCTCTCTGTCTCATGCACAGCATACATTGCCGCGCTCTGAAGGTCGGCAGACAATGCGGCAATTGCAACCGCTGGTATCGGTTTATTGGGCAGCAGACGAAAGAGCGCATTCACCCGCGCTTGGCCCGCTGGTTCCTTGAATATCTCAATTCGGTCGGTCACGCTAACTTCATGCATCAAGAAATTTTTTGGCAAATAGCCCCCTTCCACAAACTGCCGGATCCTAGCGCGTCCCAGTGCCGAGATACTACGTTTCTTATCCTGATTCTGACCAGCAGTCAGAATCGTTAGGTCAGCACGAACAAGACCCACATTGAACCTCAACGCTTCATCATCTGCGGACAAGAGGAGGCAGATCTCGCCAACGGCCTCTTGTGGGATCATCCACTTTCCATGATAGATAGAGAACTTTGCATCCACCTCGTGCCCTTCGATAAGATAGTCAAGCACCTTACCCTTTGGCACCCCAAGCACATCCCTAACCAGGATCTCGACCCTCGTCCCAATATAGGTCTTTTCAACCTTCTCCAGCGCCGCAATACTCCATCGATCGGTACGCGGCCCCTCAATAACCTCGTCAATTGCCTGCCGAATAGCACCGCCAATCATTTCTCCAAACCTTGGGAGGCTCTTGATGAACTGAGAAACCTGATCGGGTGGCGCATCTACCTCTGACATATCGCTGCTCCAACATAGGGTGAGTTCTTTCCCAAGCGATTATGACAGAAACTGTGTGGCCAATTTCGCCGCACAGGCCCACTGCCCCCGTTGGCTGCGGTACTCGGTTGCGAGGATGCTCATCCGCACTGCGTCGTAATAACGGCCATTGCGCCATACCTCATCGCGCAGCACACCCTCGCGCACAAATCCTACCTTTTCATAAACCCGCACGGCATTGGCTTGCCCCGCGTTCACACCAAGCCAGACCTTGTGCAGATGCAATACCTCAAAGGCCCAAGCCAGCAATAATTGGCTCGCCTCGGTGCCATACCCCCTACTCCAGCATTGTTTCTCTCCGATAAAAACACGCAACTCCGCAGACCGCGCCACCGGATTGATCCCATGCAAACCAGCAACACCAATAAACGCCTCATCTCGGCACGTACAAATCGCGAGTTCTTCCTCGGCAGGGGAACTGATCATGGCCTCATAGTTTCGCTCTAGGGCCTCCAGGTGTGCCGGAAACGCACCACGGTACAGATAACGAGTGACCTCCCTATCACTCGTCCAGGCCAGTAGAGCCGGGAGATCGGCGCGGGTAAGACCGCGCAGATACGTCTGACTACCCGTAATAAAGTGCGCTGGCATAGGCGACTCAACCCAGCCGACGATCGAGCCGCCGATAACCGATGGCCTCGGCAACATGCGCAGTGGCAATATCGGTGCTACCCGCCAAGTCGGCTATGGTACGAGCAACACGCAGGATGCGGTGATAGGCACGCGCCGAAAGACCGAGACGCGCCACCGCACCCTCCAACAATTCGTGACTGGTCTTGGCCAACTGCGTCACCCGCTCTAGCTCTGGCCCTTTTAGATCGGTGTTGATCTGCGCACTGCGGTCTAACATCACCTGACGCGCCGCCTCGACCCGCTTACGCACGACAACGCTGGTTTCACCATCCGCAGGAGCGCCCACGCGCAACGCCTCACGCGGCGGGGGGCCAACCTCAACGTGCAGATCGATGCGATCGAGGAGTGGCCCCGAGACACGGGAGCGATAGCGCACCACCGCCTCGGCGCTACAACGACAACGCCCGTTTTTATCACCGAGATAACCGCAAGGACAGGGATTCATCGCGGCAATCAACTGAAACCGTGCAGGCAGTTCGGCTTGGCGGGCCGCCCGCGAGATAATGATGCGCCCCGATTCTAATGGTTGGCGCAGTACCTCAAGAACACGGCGATCGAACTCGGGCAGTTCATCCAAAAAGAGTACACCATGATGGGCGAGAGAGATCTCCCCAGGGCGCGGATTGGCACCACCACCCACCAACGCAACACCAGAAGCCGTATGGTGTGGGGCACGGAACGGGCGATGTCCCCAAGTATTCAGGCTAAAACCAACATCGCTGATGGAGGCAACCGCCGCCACCGCCAAGATCTCGTCTTCGGTCAGGGCCGGGAGGATGCCAGACAAGCGGCTGGCCAACATGGTCTTGCCGGTGCCAGGCGGGCCAATAAACAGTATCGAATGCCCGCCCGCCGCCGCGACCTCAAGGGCGCGACGGGCATGGTGCTGGCCGCGCACATCAGAGAGGTCTTCTGTGAGGGGGGCTGGTTGGGTGGGTGGGCCACCGACATAGGGCGACAACGGTGCCGTACCGCTAAGGTGTCCACACAGCTCAGTTAGATTACGCGCTGGCAATACGGCCAGGCCCCGCACCAAAGCCGCCTCAGCGGCATTATCTGCGGGCACAATCAATGAACGCCCGGCGGCTCTGGCCGCCAATGCCGCAGGCAACACCCCACGCACCGAGCGCACCTCTCCGCCTAAAGCAAGTTCCCCGAGTAATTCCACCTCCGGCAACACCTGCGCGGGAATCTGACCAGACGCCGCGAGGATACCCACCGCCATGGGCAGGTCAAACCGTCCGCCCTCTTTCGGGAGGTCTGCGGGGGCTAGGTTGAAGGTGATGCGGGCCTGCGGAAATTCAAAATTCGAGTTGATGAGCGCACTGCGTACGCGATCCTTCGCCTCTTTTACCGCTGTCTCGGGCAAGCCAACGATAGATAGCGACGGCAGTCCTCCCGAGAGATGAACCTCGACCGTGACAAGAGGGGCATCGACTCCAACCCGCGCACGACTGTAGACCACCGCAAGCTGCGGGTCTAACAGGCGGGCCTCATCACGAGACGTGCCTCGCGAAGTTCGCGACATTCTGGAATCAGCAGAAGAGTCTGTCTGGGTCTTATTCTCTTGGATCACCCTTCTTTGTTGGCGGTGAGTCCCGCTATCTGGCGTTCCAGCGCGGCTACCCGGTCTTGAACGCTATCCAACAACTCCTTTTGTACCTCGAATTCCTCGCGGGGCACCAGATCCAGCCGAGCCGTGGCGGAGGACAGAATAGCCCGCAGATTCTTCTCCATATCCCGTTGAAACTCCATTGCCCCGACGGGCAGGATATTCGTAATACGAGAAGCCAGATCATCCAAAGTCTTGCTGTCGAACATGGTCGTTTCTCCAAAATTCATGACGCGAAAGGGCGAAATGCTAGTGTAACGCTAATCGCCCACACATAGGAGCACCAATAGCGCACCACCAATCCGCAGAACACCCTATTTTTTCACCGCACTACTCTTCTTGCCAACGGCTTTCTCATAAGCCAGCCTTGCAGAAACCACTCCCCAGCGCCCAAACTCACTTCGATGGCCCCAAGGTTACGGCATAAGGCACCACCGAAATTAGCGAGGCCACGGCACCCCCCGTGCTTTGGTGCAGCGATATCATACCAATTGTCGCACTCACTGGAGAACCATTTGGATCAAAACCCGCCAGCGCTTGCACCATCTGCGGAACAATACCTGCCTGTCCTCCGCTGCCCACGGCCTGCGTAGCGAACAAGCCATTCGCCAGCGACTCGCCCACGCTAGACGCCTCCGCAAAGGACGCCAGCACCCCCACCATACTCGCAACCTTCGACTCCCCGGCATGCACCGCCGTCTTCTGGGAGTGGGCAAGCGGCGCACTTCCCGGCCAAACCCCTGATAGCGCGAGAGCGGGTATAGCAGGATCGATGCTGTTCAAGACCGCCGACTGCAACGTGTTGAGCACCTTCAATTGCGCGGTAGTAAAGGCGTCCGCTTCACCAAACGTCATCGCCCCCAGTTGGTAGGTGTTGAGCACCCGCATCACCGCAGTGCTCAAGACCTGGATAGCCGACGTGGACAGAAACGGCATATCTGTCGTGGTCAACGCCTTCGCCTGGAGGGTCGTCAGCGCAGCAACCTGCACCGAGGTAAGGGCTGCCACCTGGTCCGTCGTCAGTACGCTAAACTGGGTTGTCCGGAGCGCCACCATCTGTGCCGAACTGAGAACGGCCACCTGATCGGTCGTCAAGGCACCCACTTGGGCCGTGCTCAATGTCGCCACCACCCAAGTGCTCAACGACCGGAAGGCACTCGTCGAAAGTGACGACACGTCGGCCGGGGGCAGCGCCAGCATTTGCGTACTGGTCAGCACCCGCACCTGCCCCGAGGTCAGCACCCCCACCTGCACTGAAGACAAGCTCCCAACCTGCGTCGTCGTGAGCACTGCGGTCTCTGCGGAGGTCAATGCCACCATCTGATCAACCGTCAGCGCAGCGAGCGCCGCCGTGCCCAACAAACGAAAGGCCGTCGTCGAAAACGCCGCCAGCGAGGCCGTGGTCAGCATGACCACCTGGGTACTCGTTATCGCACCCACCTGCAGCGAGGTCAGGCGCGCCGCTTGTACCGAGGTCAATGTCTGCGTTTGAACGGTCGTCAATGCCGCCATATCTGCCGTGGTTAGTCCAGCGATGGCACTGGTCGAGAGCGACGGCACAGCCATTGTGCTGAGCGCCACCACCTGCGAACTCCTCATCACGCCTATCTGCCGTGAGGTAAGCCCCAGCGCTTGGTCGCTGGTCAGCACGCCAAGCTGGCCCGTGGTCATCGCCATCACAACAGTGGTGCTAAGAGAGGAAATGGCGTTACTCGCCAATGCCGCCACCTGTGCGGTGGTCAGTGTTGTCATCTGCGTACTGGTCAGTACGCCGGTCTCTGCTGAGGTCAACGCCGCTACCTGCGCGGTCGTGAGTGCGCCCACCTGGGTTATCCTTAACGCACCGATCCCCGCCGTCGTCAAGGCAGCCACCTGAGCGGTCGTGAGCGCCCCGAGCTGCGCCGTATTCAACGCCACCACCGCCGCTGTGGTCAATGCTCGCACCGCACTTGTGGAGAGGAACGGCACATCCGCAACCATCAGCGCCGCCACCTGCGCGGTCTTCAGCGACCCCATCTGCACAGCGGTCAACGCAGTCACTTGATCGGTAGACAATGATCCAATCTGGGCTGTTTTTAGCGCCACCATCTGCAACGTATTCAACGCCGCTACCTGGCCCAAAGTGAGCGCCCCAAGCTGGAGGGTACTGAGTGCCGCCAACGCCGCCGTACTCAATGACCACACGGCGGAAGTCGTAAGAAACGCCATATCCGCGACCGTCAACGCCGTCGCTTGGGGGGCTTTCAACACCCCTATCTGCGCCGCAGTCAGCGCCGCCACTTGGTCGGTAGAAAACACGGCTATCTGGGTTGTTTTTAGCGCACCCATCTCGGTCGTGGTGAACGCTCCCACCTGATCCACGGTAAGCGCCACCACCTGATCGGTACTCAAGGCAGCCACCGCTGCGGTAGAAAAACCCGGGATCGCCGTGGTCGTCACTGCGGGGATATTTCTTGCCGCGAGTGCCACCACCTGCGCGGGCCGGACAGCGCCTATCTGCGCCAGACTGAGAGTGGCGATCTGATCGGCGGTTAGCGCCCCCATCTGGGTTGGCTTCAGCGCATCAATCTCGGCGGTAGAGAGTGCGGCAATCGCCGGGATTCCCAGTGCTGCTACCGCCGCCTGGGTAAGCGCTACTATCTGTGAGGTATTGAACGCGCCAATCTGACTCGATGACAGCGCTGCCACCTGGTCTGTGGTGAGCGCCCCAACCTGGGCGGTTTTTAGCGCCCCCAGTTGGTTGCTACTAAACGCTGCGATCTGGTCGGCGGTGAGCACCCCAATCTGGGCGGTTTTCAGCGCCGCAATCTGGGCAGTGCCAAGCGCTGCAATGGCGTTGGTGCCAATTGCAGCAAGCGCTGCGGTAGTCAGCGCCACCACCTGTGAGGCACTGAGCGCACCCACCTGAGTAGCGGTCAAGGCGGCGGCCTGATCCGCGTTGAGCGCCGCCACTTGCACGGTTCTGAGGGCCGCTACCTGGGTCGTCAACAGTACCGCCACCTGATCCGTGGTGAGTGCTGCAATCTGGGTTGTTTTGAGTGAACCTATCGCAGTAGTACTCATGGCGGCGATGGCGGTCTGCCCAAGCGCCGCGATTGCGGCGATCGTCAATGCGCCTACCTGGGTCGTGCTGAGCGCCCCCATCTGCGCTGGGGTCAAGGCGGCTGCCTGGTCTACACTGAGCGCCGCAATCTGTGCTGTTCGGAGGGCACCCACCTGATTCGTCGTCAGTGCCGCCACCTGATCGGTGCCTAGCCCGGCAATCTGGGCGGTACTCAGTGCCGCGATAACCGCCGTGCTAAAGCCCGCGATGTGGCTCGGATCGATCACCGCCACGGCTTGTGGCGTAAGGGCGGCGATCTGCGAGGTCTTGATCGCCCCAAGCTGCGCCGAGGTCAATGCCGCGATCTGGTCGGCGCTGAGCGCCCCAACCTGGAAGGTATTCAACACCGCAATCTGGCTGGTACGGAGCAGTGCTATCTGATCCGTCACGAGTGCCGCAATCTCGGCAGAGGTAAGCGCTGCTATCATCGTCGTGCTCAACGCCGCGACACCGACTGGGTCGATCGCAGCCAGCGCCCCAGTAGTCAGAGCCACCATCTGCGCGGTACTAAACGCACCCACCTGCGTAGAGGTCAATGCCGCCATTTGATCGGCAGTGAGCACCCCCATTTGTGCGGTCGTCAACACCCGCAACGTAGTGGTACGCAACACCGCCACCTGATCAGGCATCAAGGCACCAACCTCTGCCGTATTCAACACCGCAACCAGCGCCGTACTCAGGGCCGTGATGTCGGTGGTGTTCAGCGCCGCGAGGGCCGCCGTCGTCAATGCCGTCATCTGAGTGGTCGTGAGCGCCCCTATCTGCCGTGAATTCAAGGCATACGCTTGATCCGGCGTGAGCACCCCAACCTGGGTCGTGGTAAGCGCCACCATCTCTGCAAGGCTCAATGCGGGTATCACCGTCGTAGCAATCGCCACCACCGCCGTCGTAGAGAGCGCCCCCAGACGCGCCGCGTTGATCGCCCCAATCTGGCCAGAGGTCATTGCCGCAACCTGGCCTGCAGTAAGCGCCCCAAGTTGGGTAGTGCCAAACGCCGCCACCACGACGGTCGCAAGCCCGGGGATGTTCGCTGTCCCGATTGCCGCTATCGCCGATGACGACAGCACCACCGCCTGGGTTGTCTTCAGCGCCCCAAGCTGCACCGAACCGAGCGCCGCCACTTGACTCGTGGTCAACGCCGCCACTTGCGCGGTCGTCAGTGCCGCCACCTCGTCCGTGCGAAATGCTGCCATGTTCGACGGGGCGAAGGTCACCACCTCTGCCGTGGAGAGCGCCACCACTTGCGCGGTTTGCAGCGCGGCTACCTGCGTAGAGGTCAGGGCCGCTACTTGATCAAGCGTCAGGGCTGCCACTTGCGTGGTGGTGAGTGCTGCAACCGCAACCGTCGCAAGGGCCGCAACGCTCATCGTAGCGAGCGCGACCATCTCTGCGGTTGTCAGTGCCGACACCTGTGCACTCGTCAGCGCCGCTATCTGCGCCGTGGTAAACGCCACCACCTGATCGGTCGTGAACACCGCCACCTGGTTTGTTTTTAGCGCACCCATCTGAGTGGTTCTGAATACCGCCAGTTGCGCGGTCGTCAACGCCCCCACCTGATTGGTGCGCAACGCCGCCACTGCCGCCGTATTCAACGCTGCGATTCCAGCAGTCCCAAGCGCTACCACATCGCCTGTGGTAAACACCGGTAGCTGAGAGGCGTTGAGCACCCCGAGCTGCGCAGAGGTCAACGAGGCCACTTGATCAAGCGTCAGGGCCACCACTTGCGCTGTGGTGAGTGTCGCAACCGCAAGCGTTGTAAAAGCAGCAACGCTCGTCGTCCCAAGCGCAGCCACACCCGCCGTTGTCAGGGCCGACACTTGCTGGCTCGTCAGCAGCGCTATCTGCGCCGTGGTGAGTGCTGCCACCTGATTCGTTGTGAACGCACGGATCTGGCTGATATTCAGTGCGCCAATCTGGGCAGTCTTAAGCACCACCAGTTGGTCTGCGCTCAAGGCAACCACCTGGCTCGTAGTCAATGCCGCGATGAGCGCGGTGTTCAGGACAGAAAACACCGTTGTCCCAAGCGCCACCACATCATCGGTGGAGAGCGCCGTAAGCTGAGAGGTCTTGAGCACTCCGAGCTGCACGGAGGTCAGGGTGGCCACTTGATCTGGGGTAAGGGCCCCAAACTGGGCTGGTCGCAACGCACCCATCTGGGCAGTACTAAACGCCACCACCTGATCAGTCGTCAACGCCCCCACCTGATTGGTGCGCAACGCCGCTACGGCTGCTGTATTCAACAATGGGATTGCCGCAGTCCCCAGCGCCACCACGTCGTCTGTGGAGAGTACCGTTAGCTGAGCGGTATTGAGCGCCCCTATCTGCG
>CAIRSR010000095.1 GCA_903881315.1 uncultured Thiotrichales bacterium
CACGGTCTGCTAGAGCAACTCGGTATTGAGAAGGATGCTCGCGGGAACATCAAGGCCAACGAACTGGATTATCAGACTTCACGCCCCGGCGTATTCGCTGCTGGTGACGCACGACGCGGCCAATCACTGGTGGTATGGGCCATCTCAGAAGGACGCGAATGCGCCCGCGCGGTGGATAGCTATCTGCGTAATGGTAAGCCTTCACGACTAGAGGCAAAGGACAAAAGCTTTTGCCAGTTTGCGTAGTCCTGGTAGTTTCCGTTATCGCTGACGCCTAGAGAGACACGATGAAATTCAAGGTCGGCATAGGAATTACCTGGCTTATTGCCAGTCTAGCGATAACGGCTTGTGGCTTCCATTTCCGTGGCGGCGACGTGGCTGGGCTGCCACCAATCTACATCGAGGGCGGCACCCCAACCAAAGGGATTCGACTGGCGCTTGAGCGTTCTTTACGTAGCTCAGGGGCCGGGGCCACCACAACCCGCGAGCAGGCAAAGCTTATCTTGGTTCTCACACAAGAGACCTACCGGAAATGGCCTTTATCAATTTCAACGCAACTCTCGGTGCAGGAATATGAGTTAATCTACACGGTCACTTTCCGCATCACCGATCCAACGGGCAAGATCTTAACACCCGCGCAATCAATCGAATTCACCCGCGACTTCTCTTTTAGTAGTACGACACAGGTGTTAGGAAAAACCAATGAAGAAGACTTGTTACGTCAAGAGATGACCGGGGACGCCGCACGCCAGATCCTCACCCAGACCCTCATCCTCGTAGAGCGGCATCCCGACCCATTAAGTCCCCAGCAGTGACAGGTTCCCATGCGACTCTCGCCAGAACAACTGGATCGCCACCTTGCCGAGCGTCTGGCACCGGTCTATCTGTTCTCTGGTGACGAGGCGCTCCTCGTCGAAGAGGCCGGTGATCGGGTGCGGGCCGCCGCACGGAAATCCGGGTGCAGTGAACGCGAGGTCTTTCACGTTGCCCCTGGCTTTGATTGGGATCGCCTGATCCAGACCAGCGCCTCATTGTCCTTATTCTCCTCACGTCGCCTACTTGAGGTACGCCTCCCGACTGGCAAGCCGGGCGTCGAAGGCGCTAAGGCACTGCTTGCGCTGACCAAGAACCCACCCACCGATACTGTCTTGTTACTCTTCTGTCCGTGGCTGGACGCAGCCACGCAAAAATCCGCGTGGCTTGCGGGCCTTGATCGCGTTGGCGTCTTCGTGATGATCCGTCCGGTCAAGATTGAGACGCTACCCGCCTGGATCGCCGCACGAATGCGCTCCCGTGGCCTCCTGCCCGATGCGGATGCAACGCGACTCCTTGTCGATCGAACAGAAGGCAATCTCTTGGCGGCTGCCCAGGAGATTGAAAAGCTCCGCCTACTCAATGGCGCGGGGCCGATCACCGCCGATGTCATTGAGGCATCGGTTGCCGATAGCGCCCGTTATGATGTCTATGCCTTAGCGGACGCCTGTCTCGCCGGGGAGCAGGCCCGTGCCACGCGCATCCTCCTTGGCCTGCAACGCGAGGACATGGCCCCACCGATCATCCTCTGGTCACTGACGCGGGAGTTACGCATCCTCGCCGGATTGACGGTGGAGCTTGAGCGCGGGCTTAGCGCAGAACAGGCCCTTGCGGGCATGTGGGAGCGCCGTCGCCCGCTGATGGTGCGGGCGCTACGACGGATTGGCGCAAAGCGTAGCGAAGCGCTGCTACGACGCGCAGCAACGATCGACCGCCAGATCCGGAGCAACCTCCTCGGCGACCCGTGGGCGGGTTTGCTCGACCTGGTCTTGGGATTTTCTAGCGTCCCAACCGAGGCTATCGGCAACATGGCGCAAAACACGGTAGAGTATTAGCCCCCTCCCCACCTGCGAGCACACCGATGCTGCCGAGAAGCTCATTTCCCGCACTCCGTATGCGGCGGATGCGGCGCGATGATTTCAGTCGCCGCCTCATGCGGGAGACTCACCTTACTGCTGCTGATCTGATCTGGCCAACCTTCGTACGAGAGGGCACAGGGGTACGCGAGCCTATTGCCTCGCTCCCAGGCGTTGAGCGCTTGAGCCTCGACAACCTCCTCATCGAAGCCGCCTCTCTGGTGGAACTCGGCATTCCAGCGATTGCCCTGTTTCCAGTAACACCCCTGTCCGCGAAGAGCACAGACGCCAGTGAAGCCTACAACCCCGAGGGACTCATCCAACGGACGGTACGCACCCTGAAGGCCGCATACCCCACCCTTGGGGTTATCACTGATGTCGCGCTCGACCCGTACACCACCCATGGCCAAGACGGGATTATTGATGCAGCGGGCTATGTGCTAAACGATGAGACCAACGCGATCCTGGTGCGTCAGGCACTCTCCCACGCAGCGGCTGGGGCCGATATCGTCGCCCCCTCCGACATGATGGACGGACGCATCCAAGCGATTCGTGGGGCCTTAGAAGAGGCCGGACACATCCACACCCGCATCCTTGCTTACTCGGCCAAATACGCCTCGCGCTTCTATGGCCCGTTCCGCGATGCGGTCGGCTCATCAACGGCCCTGGGTAAGGGCGACAAGTCGAGCTACCAGATGGATCCGACCAACAGTGACGAGGCCCTGCACGAGGTCGCGGCAGACTTGGCGGAGGGGGCCGATATGATCATGGTCAAACCCGGGATGCCCTATCTGGATGTGGTACGGCGAGTAAAGGATCACTTTCAGGTACCTACCTTGGTCTACCAGGTGAGTGGTGAATACGCCATGCTAAAGGCCGCCATCCAGAATGGCTGGCTTGATGAAGGGGTTATCCTAGAATCGCTGGTCAGCATCAAACGGGCAGGCGCGGACGCCATCCTCACCTACTTCGCACGGGAGGCAGCACGGTGGATTCAAGGGACTCGCTAGGTTATATGCTCAGCGTGGAGCAGTCGTTGCGTTACCAAATCCTCGTCTTACTCAAGACTTGTGCGACAGCGACTCTACTATAAGTATAAGAGAAACATCTTTTTACAAAACAATTTGCTACGTGGCTGTTTCTTGTAACCGATTAAACAAGAACAAACTCTCGGCCCTCATTGAGACTTGCTGCTTGTGCTGTCGTAGACCCATGGGAAACCGCTGCTCGTCAGCATACCCCTTCCCTTCATGCGTCTAAACCGCCAAGATACACCCTCCATCCGATTTCATGCGGTGGCATAGCCAACCCTTTATAGACTGAGCGAGGTGTAGACATGTTCTATGGTATGCAGAGACTGATACTGGTCGTGGGATCAATGATGCTGCTGGCGGGTTTAGCGGCAGCGGCGGATATGGGCACGGCCACTGAGGCCAAGGCGATGTGTGACAAGGCGGTGGGGGCAATCAAGACCTCTGGCCGCGAACAGACCTTTGCCGCCATCCAAGACGCCAAGGGGGCATACCGCGCCAAGGATCTCTATGTGTTTTGTATGGATATGAAGGGGGTGATGGTGGCCCACGGCAGTAAACCGGAACTCATCGGGAAAAATCTCCTCGAGAAAAAGGATCCGGATGGCAAGGCGTTATTTCAGGAGATGATCAAGCTCGTCCAAGAAAAGGGGGCGGGTTGGGTGGACTATAAGTGGCCCCACCCCGAGACCAAGGTCGATACCGCCAAGTCATCGTACGTGCAGAAGGCTGGCGATGACCTGTTCTGTGGCGTCGGGATCTATAAGCAATAACGACACACGGTCGGTCGTGGCGCAGGGAGGCTGCGACCGACCATCAGGTGATACCACTCGTCCCCAGGCTGGCCCCGGGTTATTCCCTGTAGCCTTGGCATTGCGGAGTTTTGGTGTGGTTTATCGGCAATCAGCCAACGCAATACCACAGTTATCGAGGGGCGCTACTGGTGCGCTGGAGCACGATTGCCTAGATGGTAGACAGTGGAGCGGTTCCATGGACGCATCACCGAAGTGCTCACCGCGCACCGTTATACCAGCGAACAAGGCCTAGAAACTACCCTAGAGGTACGCAACACCACCGCCCACCCCAGAAGGCGCTGAAACAGCAAAACCCCATGGCGGCGATACAACAGTGGTACAGCGGAAAACCCAGCCTGTTTGTTAAAAAACCACGAAATTGCCCAGAACCCGACAGCTAGGGGTTAGCCTTAGTCAACCCAACACAAAATGCCTGGGCTGCCGATACAATAGCCGCTGCGATCTGTGCCTGATAGGCCGGTTCGGTTAGATTAGACTCTTCGTCGCGGTTGACAATGATACCAGCCTCGATCAGCACTGACGGCAACTCACTCTTTTTCAGAACAACCAAATCATTATACTGATAGATACCAAGTTCTCGGTTTAGCAGTAACCTGTTCTCGCCACTAATTGGTTCCGCATGATGAAGGGTTGGCGAAAACCCCCGCTTCAGCATTTCACTTCCAATCAAAGAGGCAAATCGCAGACTATCGCTGTAAGCAGGGTTCTTGTTAGAGACAAATAATGAATAGCCATGAAATCGATCACTATACAAACGACGCGCCCTGTTCACGATCCAAGGCAATAAGTATTGTGGTTGGACAGAATCATGGTGGACTGATAGGAACAAGTCCGCATGATGCAGTAGCGCCTCTGCTGGACGATCCTCAAGGGAACCGATACGACCATCGGCATTGATCAAAAAACCTCTGGTCATCCCCGCTGCGGCCAATTCATTGGCGATGACCGTGGCCAGTGATTGGTTGAACACGAATTCAGGCACCCCACGGGCACTGATGGCTCCTGATTGTTTTTTGGTATGACCAATATCTATGCCGATCACTACATCATTGGATGAACAGGCACAGCTCGGCGACGTGTACCAGGTAAACAACGCAAACATCACCGATGATAACCACACACCCACGTTCATGGTAACCTGCGGTAGGCTGACCATAACTCATCAATACGGCTATTCGTCATTCTGAGAAGACACGCCAATTGATCACCAGAGATATTATTCAGACAATTTCTGTTACGCAGTTTTAGCCAGGCTCTTTGTTCGTCACGTATTAACTGGGCACTATCGCTATTACGGGAACTGCGATACTCTCTGTAGATCTGCCCCATAACTCCATCTGCATGTGCCAACTGTACATCTGAGCAAATGAGCCTCTCTACTGGTTGCAAACTACCCATGCAACTAAAGCTTGGGGTAGTGATCGATCGATAGCGCTCTGGGTACTCATTCTGTTGGATGCCAGCAGGGCCGGAGGCTAACCCTGGCCCAAACAATTTTCGCGTTACAGATTGCGGAGAAACTACAATTTGTGCTCGTGACTCTGCCTCTCGGCGCAATCGTTCGATTTCCGCTAAACGCGCCTCCTCAGCTTTACGCTTCTCTTCTGTTGCAGCAAGCCGTTTCTCATTTTCTGCGACACGGCGTTGCTGCTCTATCTCTGCTAGCCGTGCTGTCTCAGCCTGGTGTCCATCGCCTTTCTCAATACATCGCCTAGCAAGCGCCGCATAAACCCCATTGTCCCACTGCTTCAGATAAGCTTGGCAAGCAACCGGATCGCCTTGCGCAGATTGCCAGAAAATGCTCTCTCGATCAGTTTGCCCACTAACCCCGTTCGGCACGGTTGTGATGGTTTCTTTCTGGTCTGATGGCAGTAAGAAAAAAAAGGTTCCGTTGGACTCGTTATAAACAGCAGGTGTTTGAGTATGCCCCACCGATTTCGCCTGAGCGATCACACTCTCCCGTACTTCATCCACCAGTTCTTGTATCTTAAAACCAGGTGTCTCCATTACCTTTAGGAACTCTCGCGTAAAGAGTCCATTCGGATTCTTGTCATCATCGCCGAGTTTATCTAATGCCTTCTGACCATTACCAGCAGAGTACACAACCATAATCCCACGCGCATTGCTCGATACCGGAGCTAAGCCACGCAAAATCGCAATGCTTCTCCCACCAACATTCGCGTACTTGAATGGATTGTCGCGACAGGCATCCAGAATCACCAACGAAAACTTGGCCTGCGCCACACTCATTTGCCCAAGGATTTTGACAACATTGACGCCATCATTGATTACGTCACTCTCATCCTGCGCGTCGAGATCCACGGGAATGAGGTAATTCTCACCATTGATCTGTATCCGGCACTGGTCTAGTTTGATTCGGTTTGTAACTTGTTGATTCTTCCTGGTGCATTAGATGTTTTTCTGGAGCATTAG
>CAIRSR010000096.1 GCA_903881315.1 uncultured Thiotrichales bacterium
AAAACAAATCCCCGCAGTTGCCTTAGGTGTTATAGAAAATGGCTTCTCTTGGGAACAGATTCTAATGCTCCAGAAAAACATCTAATGCACCAGGAAGAATCAACAAGTTACAAACCGAATCAAACTAGACCAGTGCCGACTAATCTAAAAAACTAAGCGAGATCCCGAGACTTGCGGTTTTCTGTTCCTAAACGGTGTATTGCGGAAACTACCCCCCCCCCGATTGCTTAGCGGATCACCTGAGGCTTTCGCAAATCGTAGGCGGCTTCCGGTTCTTGCTCGACTACCCTGACTGTGTTTTTGGCTTACCAAACCCTGTAGCGAATGTTCGGGAACGCTGCACTGGCGCGTAAACTACGGCATAATAGGTGGGAGGGTCGTGGTTTGTGCCACGGCTGAAGCCGTTTTCCTGAGCATCTACTTTGTGAGGAGAGATCTGGTATGAGCATGGCTGATCGCGACGGTTTCATCTGGTTGGACGGGGAGATGATCCCTTGGCGCGATGCGAAGACCCATGTGCTGACCCACTCCCTCCACTATGGGATGGGCGTGTTTGAAGGAGTCCGCGCCTATCAGACAGACAAAGGGACGTCGCTCTTTCGCCTAGAGGATCACACAGCACGCCTATTCCGCTCGGCGCACATCCTGGGGATGAACATCCCGTTTAGTCGTGAGACCCTGAACGAGGTGCAAAAGGCGGTCGTGCGCGAGAACAAGCTTGCCTCCGGGTATGTGCGCCCGCTCTGTTTCTATGGTTCAGAGGGCATGGGACTTCGGGCCGACAATCTGCGGGTGCATGTCACCGTAGCGGCCTGGGAGTGGGGTGCCTACCTTGGCAAAGAGGGGATAGAGCGCGGCATTCGGGTGCGTACCTCTTCTTTTACTCGTCACCACGTCAATGTCACCATGTGCAAGGCCAAGGCGACCGGTAACTACATAAACTCTACGCTCGCTTTGCGCGAGGCCGTCGCCTGCGGTTGTGAGGAGGCGTTGCTGCTGGATGTGAATGGGTTTGTCGCTGAAGGTAGTGGCGAAAATATCTTTATTGTGCGCGATGGCGTCCTGTATACGCCGGAGCTAACCTCGGCGCTGGAGGGGATTACCCGCGATACGGTCATCCGCCTTGCCAACGAGATTGGGCTCACGGTACAGGAAAAACGCATTACCCGTGACGAGGTCTATGTGGCGGATGAGGCGTTCTTCACCGGCACTGCCGCAGAAGTG
This sequence comes from uncultured Thiotrichales bacterium, assembly GCA_903881315.1. Lineage (GTDB taxonomy): Bacteria > Pseudomonadota > Gammaproteobacteria > CAIRSR01 > CAIRSR01 > CAIRSR01. The sequence continues at coordinate 1,225 of CAIRSR010000096.1, forward strand.
ACCCCTATCCGTGAGCTAGATGGGCGGGCGATCGGAGTAAGCCAGGGCCGAGGCCCCATCACCGAGCGCCTCCAGACGTTGTACTTCGATCAGGTGCATGGACGACGCGACCAATACGCCCACTGGCTTAGCATGGCATAAGCGAGGTTTGGTGACGCGCTTTTTGCCTGTCTGTGACAAGGGCCCCAGTGTTTGATTTGTCCTTTACGAAAGAAGGCTTGAGCAATGAAAGAGCAGAGCAACCCCCAAGCGTCATCCGCTTCATCGAAGACGCAACGCATCCATACCGTGACCCGCGCCGATCTACCTGTCCACTGCCCGATGCCTGGCGCGGATCTGATGACCATGCACCCCCGCGTGTATCTGGCGGTTGGTAAGACTGGCCGAGGGCGCTGTCCTTATTGTGGGGATGAGTACGTCTTGCGCTAGAGCAAGATACGCCAACGCCGACCCGGCACGGTGTCGGCGTTGCTCTCTACGATAGTCGGGTGACGGCAAAGCCTAGCGGTTTGACCGTTGGTTTTAGGCCATCGTGTCGATCAGGCTGCCCAACTTAGCACCACCTTCGCTCGTGTTGTCGTCCGTGTTGCCTTGGCTGTGCAGGCCATTGGAGCGGTCAGCATTGTTGGCGTGGGCGGTTGCCTTTGCGGCGGGTGTTGGGTTGTGGGTAATGCTCTTCGCGCTGGTAACTGGCTGCGGTTGCTGGGTCGGTGCCTGCAGTTGGTACGGCTGGTAGGTGGCAGCGTACGAAGAGGTGCTGAGCGCGGACATGAGTGCGGACATGGTTGCTTCTCCCAATCGACTAAAAAATAATACCATCTAAATCAGCAGAGCGCCTTACCTGGTTTGGAGTTGACCATCACCCCTTCTTGCTCTCAGGCTGCAACGACGTGCCCATCCGAAATGGCTGGGGGCTCGGTGTAATGCCGATGCACCCATTGTACGCGATCGGAAGCCGCAATAAGAGCCATTAAGCGCAATCATGCCAATCTTGTTAGCGGTCAGCCAACAAAAAACTTAAGGCTTATTCGATTCAGGCTGCATAAAAACCATTGGCTGCGTCAGCGTCGGATGTTTCCTCAAAGATCGTGTCGGATGAAGTCTCTTGTTGCGCCGAGCACAATCTTTTCTTGAGGATTATGCCTCTTTCCCGTGGGTTATTGTTGCTGTTATTGCTGGAGCGAACCGCTGCCTGCACAGTAGGCACCGGGTTTCGGGTGAGGCTCTTCGCGCTGGAGATTGCCGATGGCATCTGCGTTGGCGTTTGCAACTGGTACGGCTGATAGGTGGCTCCGTACGCAACGGTGCTGAGTGCGGACATGATCGCGGACATGACTGCTTCTCCCGGTCGACTGACAAACGTACCCGCTACATAAGCATGGCGCTTTGCCTGGTATACATTGGCAGTCACCCGCCTTGATCTGGGGTGTTCTGGGGGGTGCTGCGAGTGGTTTGCCGACTGTTTGTTGTACGTCACCGGCACCACGAGAAGGCATCAGCGCCATCCTACTAACTAGGATGGCGGGCAGTCGTAAAAAAACTTAAGCCTTTTTCTCGTCGTTCGCGCATGGTATAACCCCACAGTAATGCCAATCCATTGCCGTATAGCGGTTATCATGGCTGTCGCGCTATCGTTATGTGCTGTCCGTACAGCGTAATCTATTCTGCAAAAAATCTTTGCCACCCACTTGACACATACCAACCGGTCTGTATGATAACAACCCATACCAACTGGTTTGTATGGTGACACCATGACTGGGCGTACCACAACAATAGATACAAGAACGAGATTGCTCGCGGTCGCGTTTGAGGAGATTCACCGCAGTGGGTATCAAGCGGCATCGATTAATAACATCCTTGCAGCCGCAAGTCTTACGAAGGGGGCGCTTTACCACTATTTCCCCGACAAACGCGCCTTGGGTTTGGCGGTGGTAGAAGAGGTTATTCGGCCAAGGCTTGCGGCCATGATGCTGGAGCCATTGGCTGCCACGTCAGCGCCGCTTGCTACCTTGCAGAACCTGTTGCGGACACGGCTTGCCGAGGAAAATCCGCTGGTGGTGACGTTGGGTTGTCCACTCAATAACCTGATGCAAGAGATGAGTCCGGTAGATGAAACCTTTCGTCTACGTCTCAATGCTTTGTTCGAGGATTGGGTGCGTACCCTGGCTGAGGCGTTGGTGCGCGGTCAGGCTGCGGGTGAGGTAGATGCTGCGCTCGATGCGCAGGAGACGGCATTTTTTATCATCGCGGCTCTAGAAGGGTGTATTGGTATGAGCAAAAACACCCAATCGGTGGCTGTCTATCGCGCTTGTTTGCAACAGTTGTTGCGTTACCTGACTACCCTGAGAAATCCTTTATCCTCTTTTGAATAGGAAAGAACCATGAGCCTACTGACAACGATAAACCCAGAAAACGCCACTGGCGAGGTGGCGGAAATGTACAGAGGGATCCAGTCTGTAATGGGAAGGGTTCCGAGCGTTATGCAGCTTTGGAGTGCAAGTCCGTTCTTGATGAGACAGAATTGGGACTATTCTAATTACATGATGCAACACCCGACATTGACGATGCAGTTGAGCGCTACCATTCGTATGTTGATTTCTGAGCAGAATGATTGTCGCTATTGCATTGATTTTAATGCTGCTTTACTTATCGATCATTGTCAATGGACGGAAGAACAAGTTCTCGCAACAAGGGCGAATTATGCAGATAGTCCCCTGAATGAGAGAGAGAAGTGCTTGCTTGGGTTTGTGCTAAAGGCGACGCACGACTCGCACAGCGTGACAGCGGACGATGTGGCAAACCTGCGGACGCAAGGGTGGACTGATTGCGATATTTACGACGCATTGAACCACGCAGCACGCATGGTTGCCGGAGATATTATGATCAACGCGCTTAAGGTCGAGCGCGATTTTTGAGTAGCCAGTATCGGTAGTCCCAGGCAAACTAGAGGCAGGTGTGACAACGGAATGATACTGGGTCACCCGCAGCCCGCCGATCCCTGCCGTTCTGTGGGGTGCTTATCTCCTTAACCGATTGGTTGAACAAGGTACAATGACCTGATTATGGGATCCGGACAGTGATACGAGAACCCGTTTTGGCTGGGTAAGGCGTTATGGTGGCATATGCCAATGCAGTTGAGAACTTGGTGATTTTTGCGCCACTTGTACCTATTTCTCGCGCCATCAGTATTCACAAGTCGCTGACTTATCTTCGGTTATTTTGTGCTTCTTTTCTCGGCGGGTGTATGCCGTTTTGCTTACTTTGTGCGCACCAGTATTGAGAAGCGTTGCCTTCATGAATGGCCTTACTGGCCAGATCATGTTGGTGTTCGCGATCTTAGGCTGGGTATAGGAGTTACGGAGGCGATTATGGTTGGGCAATACTTGGACACACAATGGCAGCGAATAGACCCGAGCACAGAAAAACCTGCTGAATGGAGTTGCAATATCTTGTGGGGTGGCAACCGCTTTGCGAAACAGACCTTTCGGACGCCGGAGATGGATGGTTGTTTGCTCTCTATCCCACATGGTAACGAACCTTTTGGCGGTGATGTTTACCACATTACTGTGTGTAACCACGGTGTTTTATCGAAATTTCTGCTGGCAGATGTTATGGGTCATGGGAAAGAGGCATCTGGTTTGTCAGAAGCGCTTCTTGAACCTTTGGCTCGTCTGGTAAAGGAATTAGACAACACGGTCATCCTTAGTGAATTAAACCGGATAATCCGCGAGCAGAAGGTGTTCCGGAAATTTGCCACTGCGGCTGCGGCCACCTTTAATGCCTGGGACGGTAGTTTTACCTATGTTTATGCCGGACATCCGCCTATGCTCATTCGCCGTAATGGGCGTTGGGAATCGCTGGAGAAATCAGATGATCATGCTTTACCTGTCGGGATCATCAATGACATGCGCTTTCAGCAATGTGCCGTCACATTACAGCACGGAGATTTCCTGTTCATTTACTCGGATGCCCTGACTGATATAATCATGGAAAGCGGTAATGAGGAGGATATGATAGATGCTCTTATCGGCATGATGAACCGCATCGACACTGACCACCTAGAAACCTTCTATACGGGGTTAGTCAAGAAACTGATCGAAATAAACGGTAGCACACAGTTTGGCGATGATCTCACCTTTATTCTTTTACGTTATCATCTGCCGCAGATGACAACCTTGTTTTCTCGTTCATTGGATGGAGTGATGAGGGGCGGGAGAAAGCTCGTGATGAGGGCCATTAAGTCCTGGCGCGGCCTGAAGTGGGATCGGGGTACACACTGTCGCAAGGATAACTAATGAATCTTTGTCTGATGCTCACGAAGGTCTCTGGTTTTTGTTTTCTCTAAAAATCCTCATAATAGGGTTGTGGTGTTACTACGGCACGGGGCTTGGTCGCGTGTGGGTTCGTTGTGGCGTGTTGGGGTGGTAACGAAGCTCTTCTTTATGATAAACGAGGCGTTATGATCAAGGTTGGGATTGTCGGTGGTACCGGTTACACCGGTGTGGAGCTGTTGCGACTGCTGGTCGCTCATCCTGAGGTGAAGATTGAGGCGATCACCTCCCGTTCCGAGGTCGGTGTTGCTGTCTCGGTCTTGTTCCCGAATCTGCGTGGGCGGACAAACCTCTGTTTCACCGAGCCCAAGCTGGATGCCCTCACCCATTGCGATGTTGTGTTTTTTGCGGCACCGAACGGCACCGCGATGGGGATGGCGCGCGCACTGCTGGCGGCGGGGGTGCGCATCATTGATCTCGCGGCGGACTTTCGGCTTAGGGATGCGGATACCTGGTTGCGGTGGTATGGCGTTCTGCACAGTTGCCCGGAACTGCTTGCCGAGGCGGTCTATGGTCTGCCCGAGATGAATCGGGCGGCGTTGCGTAATGCCCGGTTGGTGGCGAATCCGGGTTGTTATCCGACGGCGGTGCAGCTTGGGTTTTTGCCGCTCATCGAACAAGGCTTGGTCGATAACCAGCGCTTGATTGCGGATGCCAAGTCGGGCGTGAGTGGTGCGGGACGTAAGGCCGAACTCGGCACCTTGCTTTGCGAAGTTACCGAGAGCACCAAGGCCTATGCCGTGCCCGGGCATCGCCACTTGCCTGAGATTGTTCAGGGCCTTAATCGAGTAGCCGCTTCACCGGTGGGCCTAACCTTTGTGCCGCACCTGACACCCATGGTGCGCGGTATTGAGGCGACTCTATATGCCGTGTTGCGCGATGTCTCAGTAGACCTTCAGGCACTGTATGAGACGCGCTACCGTGATGAGCCGTTTGTGGATGTCATGCCGGCGGGTAGTCACCCCGAGACTCGTAGCGTGCGTGGTGCCAATACCTGTCGCCTGGCTATCCATCGACCCCAAGGAGGGGATACCGTGGTGGTGCTCTCGGTCATCGATAACCTGGTGAAAGGTGCTGCCGGTCAGGCCATCCAGAACATGAACCTGATGTTTGGTCTTGCTGAGACGCTAGGGTTGCAAAGCATCGCCATCCTGCCCTAATCGTCCGTCCGGCAACCTTGTTGCGCTTTGCTTTGCGTTATCAGGCGGTGAAATGTGGGTGAGCGCTGCGCGGTGAGGAAATGCCATGATCTTTGGCCAATCGTCGGTAGCACCCCCTCCTGATCTGCCCTACCCGCAGATCATAACCTTTTTATATTACAAGACAATTCCTGAGCGGACGCTAAGGCGGTCACCCGATATTCCATTGCGGCGCATTGTTGACTAATTTTATAAAGATAAGTACGCTGTTTACCGATACCATCGGCGTTCATCGAACAATCTTTTGGAGACTATGATAATGAAAGACAAG
>CAIRSR010000097.1 GCA_903881315.1 uncultured Thiotrichales bacterium
TCCCCGCAGTTGCCTTAGGTGTTATAGAAAATGGCTTCTCTTGGGAACAGATTCTAATGCTCCAGAAAAACATCTAATGCACCAGGAAGAATCAACAAGTTACAAACCGAATCAAACTAGACCAGTGCCGACGCATCTTATTCGATCTATTTGACTCACTTTTCTACCATTGTTTTCTTCAGGGTCATCTGGGGGCGTCTCGCTAATCAGAATCCAGAGGTAGCCACCTCGCTCTTTGCTCTGTGCCTATGTTTATTCGTAAGCATAGGATTGGGATGTGTTGTGTATGTCTTCTTTGAGAAACCACTAACCTATTGGTTGCGGCATCGAAGAATAATAAAGAAGGCATTTGCGTAACGCATCACGTAGTTGGTGCCTGTGAGTTACGGTTCTCACCAACCCGTCCGCGACATCACAGCCGCTGTTGGGTTGGTGAAAACGGGCAGCAAAGAATTTGCCTCGATCATCTACCAAAAAGTGCTGCCAATTCTTCCCCTGGATCAGGGGCGCGCATCAATGCCTCGCCAACCAAAAAGGCGTGTACCCCATGCTCCCGCAGTAAGGCTACATCGCTTGCGGCGAGAATGCCGCTTTCGGTGACAATCGTGACCTCAGGGGGGATGCGCGGAATCAGATCCAGCGTGGTTTGTAGGCTCACCGCAAAGGTATGCAGATTGCGATTGTTAATACCAATCATTGGCGTCGCCAGATCCAGGGCCAATGCCCGATCCAATTCCTTTGCATCGTGAACCTCGACCAATACATCCATGCCAAGGTCTTCGGCGAGTTCATGCAATTCCCGCAGCATTGGGTCGCTCAATGCAGAAACGATGAGCAGGATGCAATCCGCACCGAGATAGCGCGCCTCGTAGACCTGATAGGGGTCGATCATAAAATCCTTGCGCAATACCGGCAAGGCGCAAGCGGCGCGTGCCTCACGCAGATATTCATCTGCGCCTAAAAAGAAGTCACGGTCAGTGAGCACTGACAAACAGGTTGCCCCGCCTCGTTCATACGAAGCGGCGATCTCGGCAGGGCGAAAGTCAGTGCGTAATATGCCTTTGCTCGGGGATGCACGTTTTATTTCTGCAATCACGGCTGCTCGTTTTGTCGCAACCAAGGCTTGCACTGCCGAGGCAAAACCACGCACCTGTGGAAAGGTATCTAACGCTGCATCTAAAAGCCGGAGAGGGGTTTGTTCTTTTCGTGCGGCGATCTCTTGCTCCTTGCGGGCCAAGATGCGCTGAAGTATGTCAGGGATGTCGGTCATATTGGGTAGGTGATAAGAAAAGTAGAGGTTGGCAATACGTCTATACGGCGTCTTCTTTCTCCCCCGCCGTCCAGCGGGCGCGGAGCACCTTGACATGAATTGTTAGGTTATTCGCCACAATCGCCTCGCGCAAACCTTGCATCAAGCTCTGGTAGTAATGGAGATTGTGGATCGTATTGAGACGCGACCCGAGGATCTCCTTGGCTTGATCCAAATGGCGCAGATAGGCTAGGGAATAATGACGGCAGGTGTAGCAACGACACATTGGGTCAATCGGGCCGGTATCGTTTCGGTAACGGGCATTACGCAGGCGAACCACCCCATTGCTGGTAAAGAGATGACCGTTGCGGGCATTGCGCGTCGGCATCACGCAATCAAACATATCAATCCCCAAGGATACTGCATTCACAATATCCTCTGGGGTGCCTACCCCCATGAGATAACGTGGGCGTTCGATCGGCAAAACCGGTAGCGTGTTCTCTAAAACGGCTATGCGCTCCTCTTCTGTTTCACCAACCGAGAGTCCCCCTAAGGCGTAACCATCGAAGCCAATCTCGAGCAACCCTTGCGCTGACTCTTGCCGTAGAGAGCCATACATCCCCCCCTGAACGATACCAAACAAGGATGCGGCACTATCCCCATAGGCAATCTTGCTGCGCCCTGCCCACCGCAAGGATAATTCCATGGATGTCCGCACCTGCGCCTCTGTGGCGGGGTAGGGGGTGCATTCGTCGAATACCATCAGGATGTCCGCCCCCAGCGCACACTGTACCGCAATGGATTCTTCAGGCCCGAGGAATACGGTTTGGCCATCTAGGGGCGAGCGAAAGATTACCCCTTGCTCGGTTATCTTCCGTAAGGTGGTCAGGCTCCAGACTTGGAACCCACCAGAATCGGTCAGGATCGGCCCGTCCCAGTGCATGAATTGATGCAGACCGCCGTGTGCACGAATCACCTCAGTGCCTGGGCGCAGCCAGAGATGAAAGGTATTGCCAAGGATGATTTCCGCCCCGGTAGCGCGCACCTCTTCGGGGCTTAGTGCTTTCACCGTCGCATGGGTGCCAACCGGCATAAACGCAGGGGTTTGAATCTCTCCGCGTGGGAGATGTAATACGCCGCGTCGGGCACAACCATCAGTAGCCAGCAGAGAGAAATGCAAGGGCCCTTATCCCAACATACCCGAGGGCATCTTTTTATGCCAATCGGTCTCTTGTTGGTAGCGGTGCGCAATATTGAGCAATTGCCCTTCACGCAAATAACTGCCGATGATCTGCAAGCCAACGGGGCGACCATTCACAAAACCAACCGGCATAGAAAGCCCGGGCAGACCGGCCAGGTTGACCGCAATGGTATAGATGTCGGATAGATACATCGTCACCGGATCTGCGGTCTTCTCGCCAATATTGAAGGCAACGGTTGGCGAGGTTGGGCCAATGATCACGTCCACTTCCTCAAAGGCAAGGCGGAAATCATTGCTGATGAGGCGGCGCAATTGTTGTGCTTTTAGGTAATAGGCATCGTAATAGCCCGCCGACAGGGTATAGGTGCCGATCATGATACGACGCTTGACCTCCGCGCCAAAGCCCTCGCTCCGTGAACGGGTGTAGAGATCCTGCAAATCACGCGGTTTCTCACAACGGTAGCCATAGCGCACCCCATCATAGCGCGCCAGATTAGAAGAGGCCTCGGCAGGTGCCAGCACGTAATAGGTGGGTATCGCAAGATTGGTATTCGGCAGGCTTATCTGTTTCACCACAGCACCAAGGCGCTGCAATGTCTGCACGGCCTCTTGGATTACGGCGTCTACCCGCGCATCCAATCCTTCGCCGAAGTATTCCCGAGGCAGGCCAATACGTAAGCCAGCAAGCGGCGCGTCGATGTTCGCCGTATAGTCTGGTACGGGTTGTTCTAGGCTTGTCGAGTCTTTCGGGTCGAACCCTGCCATGGCACCAAGTAGCATGGCGCAATCCATAGCATTCTGCGCGAGTGGCCCGCCCTGATCCAACGAGGAGGCAAAGGCGATCATCCCATAGCGTGAAACGCGCCCGTAGCTTGGTTTGATGCCGGTGATGCCGCATAGGGCGGCGGGTTGACGGATTGACCCACCCGTGTCTGTGCCCGTCGCCACCGATACGAGACGCGCCGCCACCGCTGCCGCTGACCCCCCCGATGAACCACCCGGCACGGCATTGAGATCCCACGGGTTGCGAACCGGCCCATAGAAACTTGTCTCACTGGAAGAGCCCATGGCGAACTCATCCATGTTGGTCTTGCCCACGGTGACCATTCCGGCCTGTCCCAGCGTTGTCACCACAGTTGCATCGTAGGGCGCAATAAAATTATCTAGCATCCGCGAGCCGCAGGAGGTGCGGACTCCCTTCGTGCAAAAGATGTCCTTGTGGCCAATCGGAATGCCCAACAAAGGGCCGGTCTCGCCAGCAGCGCGACGCGCATCGGCGGCATCGGCCTCGGCAAGGGCGCGTTCCTCGGTGATGGTGATGAAGGCGTTGAGTTTGCCGTTCAGGGCGGCAATGCGCTTCAGGGTTTCCGTGGTGAGTTCTCGGCTGGAAAATTCGCGACCAGCAAGCCCGGTGGACAATTCGGCAAGAGTCTTGTCGTGCATGATCATTTACTCGATAACCTTAGGAACCAGATACAGCCCTTCTTCAGCGAGTGGCGCAATCGACTGAAACAGCGCACGCCCATCGACCTCCGTTACTTGGTCAGGGCGCATTCGCTGGATTGCGTCCAATGGGTGGGCCATGGGCACCACCCCAACGGTCTCCACTTCTGCCATTTGTTGGACGAAATTCAATATGTTAGACAGTTCTTCGGAGTAGCGAGCGACATCCTCCTCGGCAATGGCGAGCCGCGCTAGTTGGGCAATCCGTTCTACATCCGATCTTTGCAAAGACATACGAGCTTCCTCAAGCGAAGGTAGATACTATCGATGTTACCCTTGAGCAGACGGGTGGGTTAGTAGACGCATCACCGATCAAACCGAAAACACGGATACAATCGCCAATGTTACCCCTGATCTGTCCTGATTCTCTACTGATCAATGTTGATACAATGATTGCCCTTCTCGCTGAACTCTCCTACACTTTCCGTCATGAGCGCATTGTCTGGCAAGCGAATTTTACTGGGTATCAGCGGCGGTATCGCGGCCTATAAAACCCCCGAACTGGTGCGACGTTTGCGTGATGCGGGTGCCACCGTTCGTGTGGTCATGACCCAGGCTGCGACCGCCTTCATCACCCCCCTCACGTTGCAAGCGACCTCGGCCAATCCAGTTCACACCGCGTTACTGGATCACGCTGCCGAGGCTGGCATGGGTCACATTGAGCTGTCTCGCTGGGCTGATGCGGTGCTTGTCGCTCCCGCCACTGCCGACCTGATGGCGCGTCTCGCGGTTGGGATGGCAGATGACCTCTTGACGACCCTGTGCCTCTGCCTGCCCACGCGCACGCTTTTGTGTCTTGCGCCAGCGATGAATCATGTGATGTGGGCTGCTGGCGCGACAGTGGCCAACCGCGACACCCTGCTTACTCGTGGCATACACCTGTTTGGCCCGACCCACGGGAAACAGGCTTGTGGGGAGACTGGCTTGGGACGCATGGAAGAACCCATTCAGCTAGTGGCTGCATTAGAAAGGCTTTTTGTCCCCAAATTATTCGCGGGGCAGCAGTTTTTGATTACGGCTGGCCCCACCCGAGAGGCCATAGATCCCGTGCGGTTCCTGAGCAATCGGAGTTCTGGCAAAATGGGCTACGCAATAGCGGCGGCGGCGAGTGCGCTTGGCGCAGAGGTCACCCTGGTAAGCGGCCCGACAAATCTACCAACCCCGCAAGGTGCCAGTAGAATCAATGTGGTGTCCGCTAAAGAGATGAGGGATGCGGTGCTTGACGTGGTGAATGATTGTCGCGTTTTCATTGCCTGTGCGGCGGTGGCCGATTATCGTCCCGTAGCAACTGCGCCCCAGAAGATTAAGAAGAAGGGCGAGCAGGCCATGACCCTCGTCCTAGAGCGAACCGAGGATATTCTCGCAACGGTCAGCGGTCTGCCTCGTCGTCCTTTCGTGGTGGGTTTTGCAGCCGAGACCGAGAACCTTGAGACAAATGCCCTTGATAAATTACAGGGTAAGGGCTTGGATATGGTGGTTGCCAATTGGGTAGGGGGCGACCTTGGTTTCGAGAGCGACGACAATGCCCTGCAGGTTTATTGGGCAGAAGGGCAGCAAATCCTCCCCCGAGCCAGTAAACTAGACCTCGCATACGCCTTATTGGAGATTATTGCGAACCGCTTGCCAGCAAACGGATCTCCGCAACTCATCACCCATTAATGTTCCGGCATGATTCCCGATGAGGAATCTCTTCTAATACCTGCGCAACAAGTACTCTCTATCATGGATATGCCACTGCTTACCAATGTTTCGTCATTCATCAAGAAGCTTCTTTCCCTAGAGGACAGCTCTCCTCGGCGGGGGTGGTTTTCTTTCTTGGTGCCGATAGCGATCGCTATCTGTTTGTTGGTTATCACAGCCGCTGGTTTCGTGCTGAGTTATAACGAAGACAGTAGGGCGGATCAACGAAACCAACAACAGTCTACGCAGCTTAGTATCACCATCGCGGGCGAGATCTCGCTCCTCGTGCAAAACCAAGTCGCCCTTTTAGAATCCGTTGTCCAAGATCCCAGTTTGGTACAGGTTTTCGCAGGGAAAGACGATATCGCGCTAACCGCTCGGGAGCACCAACTAACCTATCTATTCCCTGGTGCGCTCCGCGTTCGGCTGTTGCGCCCAGGCATTGCCCAAACCGACGAAAAAACACAACCCCCTTTGGGTTTTGCCGCGTTGTCGCTACTGCGCGAGGCAGAGATCGGGCGAGTTCCGTCAACGGAGGTTCACCTTGCCGTCAACGGGAAGCGCAACATTGCCGTTGTTCGACCGGTTGTGGATGCTAACGACAAGCATGTCCTAGGGAATGTCCTCATCCAGTCCTCCGTTGATCCGCTCGTTCGTCTGCTCGACGTCGCCAGCCGAGGGGAAAATCTGGTTGTTTTAACGCAAGAGGTAGGCAATCGTGAGACTACCATCTATCACAAAGGGGACGGGGGGGCTGCTGTGCCCAATGTGGCCCGCCAGAGCATCCCCGGCACCAGATGGCACCTTGCTTATCGCATTAATCCTGATCATGTTGAGGGCGAGCCCCAAAGCACATGGATTGGCGAAGTACTCAGTGCGCTGGCAGTCGTGGTCACCTTGCTTTTGCTATGGGTGCAGTATGTATTCAGAAAGTCTCTACAGGCAGATGTCAACACGATTGTGACGGCAATCCAAGATATCCGTGACGGTCGTTTCGGAATCCAGTACATTGTCTCCTTTGACAGCCTTTCTGCCATTCTGGAGTCCGTCCGACAGAGTGCCCAGGTGTTGGGACAAGTGCTGCATCAGCCGCAGATTGTCGTTCCCGCTGCGCCCAAAAGGGAGTTTCAACCTGCTCGTGCACCAGAACCAGATCCTCGTCCAACACCTTCTCCACCGCCCCCAGAGTTCTCCGTTCCACCGGCACCTCTGGCACCCGCATCGCCACCTGTCGATCGATTGGCAAACTCGGCAGTACCACCAAATGCTGCTAAGCCGATAGCATCGCCAAGTTCCCCACCAGAACCGACACCGAAACCAGCGCCGAAACCGATATCAGCGCTAACACCAACACCGAAATCAGCGCCAGTACCGGACGCGAAACCATCGCCTTCGCCACCACCCACTGCGGCTGAGCCGCCTGTGGTGGTGCCATCTCTGGTTCTTCTGGATCTGGAGGAGGATGTGCCGCCAGTGGTGCTCCCTCCCGTCGTCGCTACGGTGACTGCGCCTGTCCGCTCTGCCTCGGAGACCTCGCTTGAGCTGTCTTTTCTGGATGCGGATCTCTCTGCTTTTTCCTCTGGCAATAAGGCAACCGTTACCCTTCCGAAATCTTCTGCATCCTCTCCCGCTACGCTTGCTGTGTTGGAACCGAAGGGTGTGGCCGAACTGACACCCAATAAAGGGCCAACCGTTTCTACCCATGTTGCCTCGTCTTCCTCGTCTTCTTACCTGCCGCCCGACCTCTTCCGCGCCTACGATATTCGTGGCGTGGCGGATCAGTCGTTGACCGTCGGTGGTGTTTATGAGTTGGCTCGCTCCATCGGCTCCGAGGCACAAGAACGGGGCCAGCAACGTATCGTTGTGGCGCGTGATGGGCGCATTTCCGGACTATCGCTTGGCGCTTCCTTGGTAAAAGGATTGCGTGCAGCCGGGTGTGATGTCATCGATCTCGGGCAGGTGCCAACACCGCTGCTGTATTTTGCTACCCGTTTTCTGGATACCAAGGCGTGCGTCATGCTGACCGCAAGTCATCACCCCGCACAATGGAACGGATTGCGGGTGATGCTGCAAGGGGAAGACCTTGCCGGGGATGGCATCCAAAAGCTGCGCAAGCGTGTTGAGGCGGGTCAATTCGCAACCGGCGAGGGTGGTTTGCAAGCCGTGGATGTGGTTTCCGATTACCTTGCTGAGGTAACAACAGATATTCAGGTGCAGCGGCCTTTGCGTCTTGTGGTGGACTGTGGCAACGGTGTCGCGGGTGCTCTCGCCCCCCAGATCTACCGCGCCTTGGGTTGTGATGTGGTGCCGCTCTTCTGTGACGTAGATGGACATTTTCCAAACCATCCGGCTGATCCAAGCCAGCCCAACAACCTGCGTACCCTCATCAGCACGGTGAAGACTGAGCAGGCCGACCTCGGGTTTGCTTTCGCGGGTGATGGCAATCGCATGGTGGTTGTCGATAGTAGTGGCGCAATCTTCTGGCCCGATCGATTGATGATGCTATTTGCCAATGATCTATTACCCAAAAATCCAGGGGCCACGGTTGTTTTCGACGTAAAGAGCAGCGCCTACCTCCCGCAGATCATCAAAAAACACGGCGGACGCCCCCTCCTCTGGAAGACCGGGCACTCGTTCATTAAGGCCAAGATGAAAGAGGTGGATGCTCTCTTTGCGGGAGAGATGAGCGGTCACCTATTTTTCAAGGGCAAGGAGCACATGCTTGCGGTCGATGATGCTTTCTATGCCGGCGCACGGTTATTGGAACTCTTATCGCGCGACTCCCGCCCACCCCACGAGGTATTTGCCGCGCTTCCTCCCGTTGTCAGTACCCCAGAACTGCGCCTGGATCTCCCCAAGGGAGAAAACGGTCGGATTATGGATGCGCTAGACAAGACCAGGGCGCGCCTGTCGGGTGCCACAATCACTCGGCTGGATGGACTACGGGCAGACTTTGACGAGGGATGGGGGCTGGTGCGCGCATCCAATAGCACGCCTTCTCTGGTCTTTCGCTTTGAGGCGCGTACTCCTCAAGCGCTACGTCGTATCCAGGACGAGTTCCGGCGCATCCTGCTCGAAGCGGGCCCAGGGCTTAAGCTGCCATTTTAACGAGTGGGTTTTGGCTGGGCTGCCCGGCAGGCAATCCGCAATTGCTGCAACCAGGGCGTGGTTTCCCCCTTGCGCGACTGTTTCAACAGCTTCTTTTTGGAATAACCCGCTAAGGCAGCCACCGCAACCCCACTATCTCGCCAGCCAGCACGGAAAGCACCGAGATGCCCACCGAAACCCCGGTATAGGTTGCTGCGCTTAAGATGCCCTCTTCGTGGGAGAGTTTTACCGTGTCGTTTGCGAAGGTCGAGAAGGTCGTAAAGCCGCCCAAGAAACCCGTGGTCATGAGATCAAGCCATGCGGTATCCGCTACATGATCGTTGCGTGCTATCCAGCCCCCCACCACGCCAAATAGAAAGGAACCGATGACATTGACCGTCATCGTGCCATACGGAAAATCACCGCCGCGCCAATTGTTGACCTGGGTGGAAACAAAATACCGAGTTAGCGAGCCCATCGCCCCGCCAATAGCGATGGCCGTCACCGTTGGGCTGATGCCAGCGAAGGCAATGGCAACCGCCGACACCACCGCCGAAACCCCCAAGAGGGTTTCAGTGCGCAAAGAGGGGGTCGGTTGGGTGGTCGTGGCCTCGTGCTGGATGGCGGGATTCGGCGCATTGTCGGCGTAGGCGGGCATCATGCCTACCCACAACAGAACCCATACGACGAATGATAAATGGCTGATTCGTTTCATTGGGATAGCTACCAATGGTTATTTGTGCTCGTTCGGGCAGAACATTGACTACGATGGTGCATCATGCACCTGCTCAAAACTTGACACCACACAATTAAGGGGCTAGTCTATCCCCGCCTTCGGACATGGGCCGAAGGGAAATGTAGCTGAATGTCAAGCTCCACCAGTTCACATGGAGGGCTTGCCGTTCGCCAGTTGAGGAAGATGCTTGCTTCTACCATGATGCGGCCTCCGACCCAGACATAAGAATACGCGATTCTTAGCCAACCAGCGGCGCGTGCGTTACACACGTGACGCGAGAAGGTAGGGATGCCGGGTTGTGCCGGAGAGGAGGTTAAGAGATGGCCGCAGTCTCAGTCTTTCTCCTCTCCGGTTTGGCTGTACTTCGATGAAAAAAGTAGTCGACCCATGTTGTAAGCGCAAACCAAGAGTCGATCCATGGTGTAAGCGAAACCCATGGTACAAGTGCAGAGGTTATGCGCATTTCGATGCGCCAGTAGAGCGAGAATCCGCTAAAAAACTCGTTTCTGACCCGCCCAAAGTGGCTTCCCACCCCTTCTATCCCTTTTTACAGTACGCCGTCGTTACGCAGAAAATCGAGAAAGATAAAACCACCAAAAGGGTGTTGCAGAAGCCAGCTAAGGAGCGGAAAATTGCCTATGCTGCGCACTTAGATTCCCACATCTACAGCTACTATGCATTTTTACTCTCACAACTGTACGAAACACGCCTGAAAGAATTGGACATAGATGATTCGGTTCTTGCCTTTCGTTCATTAGGAAAGTCGAACATAGACTGTGCAAATGATGCGTTCGACCTCATTAGAAAGTATGGCGACTGCGTTGTTTACGCCACTGATATATCAGGCTTCTTCGACAACCTAGACCACAAAATCTTGAAGGGTATGTGGGCAAGTTTGCTTGGTCAAGAAAAGCTGCCGGATGATCATTACGCGGTTTATAAGTCCATTACCAAGTATTCCTATGTGTCTCGTGACGATGCCTTTAAGGTGCTGGGCATATCCAAGAACAATCCCCCTTGTTCGGGGCAACGGTTTTGCTCTGTGGCTGACTTCAGAGAAAAAATCCGCGCAGCAGAACTCATCAAACCTAATTCAGAAACAAAGGGTATTCCGCAAGGATCGCCAATAAGCGCTCTCTTATCAAACATCTATCTGCTTGAATTCGACAAACAACTACACGACGAAATTAGTGCCTATGGCGGGCGCTATCTACGATACTGCGATGACATTCTTTGCATGGTTCCTATGTCTTACGAAAGCAGCATACGTAGTCGGGTTAAGGGATTGATCGAAGATTTCAAGCTGACAATCAACGAGACAAAAACCAGTACTGTTCTGTTTTCGGATTCCTCAGGGACGCTTCAAGTCACAGGTGGCACGCAGTCAAATGGCAAGAAGCCCCGGCATCTTCAGTACCTGGGCTTTACCTTTGACGGTCAACGTAAGTTGATCCGTTCTGCCGCATTCGCAAAGTTCTCAGCAAAAATGCGGCGAGGGGTAAGTCTTGCAAAGCAAACGGCTCGCAAGCATAACAAAATGCGTATTGCGTCAGGACAAGTACGCGAAGGCATTTGGCGTACTAAGCTCTATAATCGGTACTCACATTTGGGTAGGCAAAATTTCGTTAGATATGGTTTGCGAGCCGCTGAGAAGATGGAATCTAATCATATTAGAAGACAATTGAAGCCACTATGGAGCAGGCTCGCAGAGAGGATCGAGAAGGAGAATGACGATCTTCATAATCCCTGATGCTAAGTGCTCTGAAACGTGCCCCCACGTCTTCTCAAGGTAGAATGCTATGTACCGCACCCCACATCGCAACCCGCATTGCACCCCCAACCAGCGCTAGGCATCAATGGTCTAAAACGGTAGGCTATCATCACCGTGACTTGCCCGCAAAGCAGCGTTGGTTCGCGCACACAGGCCACTGCTGCCAGAGAGTGCGGACTCCTTTCCCCCTCCTCTACGTTCTGCGATGAACCGAACCGCTCCCTCAGAATCTGCCGGTCACACCCCGGTAATGCAGCAATACCTGCGCATCAAGGGTGAGCACCCAGAATGCCTGTTGTTCTATCGCATGGGGGACTTCTACGAGCTGTTCTTCGACGACGCAAGGCGTGCCGCAGCACTGCTAGACATCACCTTGACTGCCCGTGGGGCAAGCGCTGGCGCTCCTATCCCGATGGCGGGTGTCCCCTATCACGCGGCGGAGGGCTACCTTGCGCGTCTGATTGCTCTCGGCGAATCGGTCGCGATCTGTGAGCAGATTGGTGACCCCGCGACCTCTAAGGGGCCGGTCGAGCGGCGCGTGACGCGCATCCTAACGCCAGGCACGGTCACTGATGAGGCATTGCTTGAGAATCGTCGCGATAACCTGGTCGTTGCGGTTCATGTAACTGCCAGTCGCTTTGGTCTTGCGGCGCTAAACCTTGCGGGAGGGCGGATTACCCTCCTTGAGGGCGAGGGTGATGAGGCGCTTGCTAGCGAACTGGAGCGACTCCATCCGGTCGAGATCCTCGTCGCAGAGGGGGAGGGTGGGCAGCCGTGTCTTGCTGGTCGGCGCGGGTTGCGTAGCCGTGCTCCGTGGCATTTTGATCTGGATACGGCACAACGCCTGCTGAACGCGCAGTTTGGCACCCGCGATCTGGCTGGGTTTGGCTGCGATGACCTGACTCTCGGCTTGTGTGCGGCGGGTTGTCTTGTCCAGTATGCCGAGGAGACCCAGCGTGGTGCACTTCCTCATTTACGCAGCCTAAGTGCGGAACGACGCGAAGATGCCCTACTGTTGGATGCCGTCACGCGCCGCAATCTGGAACTAGAGACCCGCATCACCGGCGGAACCGATTTCACTTTGGTCGCAGTCCTCGATCGTACTGCCACTGCCATGGGGGGGCGTTTGTTGCGGCGCTGGCTCGGTCGGCCACTGCGCGACCGCGAACCCCTGCACACCCGCCACCAGGCGGTAGCTAGCCTGGCCTCGACCCGCGCCTATTCGGATCTCCATGATCAATTAAGGAGAGTGGGTGACATGGAGCGGATTCTGGCGCGGATTGGCCTCAAGACCGCCCGTCCGCGCGACCTCATGGGTCTACGCAGTGCGCTTGCCGAGCTGCCAGGCATCAAGCGTCAGATGCTCCCATTAGAATCGCCCCTCATCCAGCAACTTCGCGGGGAGATTGCCGACTTTGCCGCGCTTCACACCCACCTAGGCCGCGCCATCGCCGAGAATCCGCCCGTTGTCTTGCGCGATGGCGGGGTGATTGCCACGGGTTATGACCCAGAACTCGACGAACTGCGTACTTTGCATGAAAACGCCGGGCAGTATCTCGTTGACCTAGAGGCGCGGGAGCGGGAGCGCTCGGGCCTGCCGAACCTCAAGATCGGGTACAACAAGGTGCATGGCTATTACCTGGAGGTGGGGCGTGCCCATGCGGGACGTGTTCCCGCTGATTTTGTGCGGAGGCAGACGCTGACCGGAGCCGAGCGCTATATCACGCCAGAACTGAAAGCCTTTGAGGACAAGGCGTTGTCTGCGCGAGATCGCTCGCTCGCACGGGAGCGAATGCTCTACGAAGGGATCTTGGATGGGCTTCAAGCCGAGTTGGCAGCACTGCAATGCGCTGCGGCCGCACTTGCGGTACTCGATACGCTCGCGAGTTTTGCCGAGTGCGCCGTTACCCTGCGTTGGAATGAGCCAATCTTAAGTAGCGTTCCTGGTATTCACATCGATGCGGGTCGTCATCCGGTGGTAGAACAGGCACAAGAGGAGGCGTTTGTCCCAAACGGTGTTCACCTAGACGCCACGCGGCGCATGTTGATCATTACCGGGCCCAATATGGGCGGAAAAAGCACCTATATGCGCCAAACTGCATTGATTGTTTTGCTGGCCTACATCGGTAGTTTTGTGCCTGCGTCGGCGGCCATCATTGGGCCTATCGACCGCATCTTTACCCGCATTGGGTCTGGTGATGATCTCGCGGGGGGGCGCTCTACCTTCATGGTGGAGATGACCGAGACCGCCAACATTCTGCACAATGCAACGGGCGAGAGTCTGGTTCTCATGGATGAGGTGGGGCGTGGGACGAGCACGTTTGATGGGCTCGCCCTCGCGTGGGCCTCTGCCGAACACCTGGCGCGAGTAACCCAGTCCTATACCCTGTTTGCCACCCATTATTTTGAACTCACCACGCTCCCGAACGATAGCAATGGTATCGCCAACGTCCATATCGACGCGGTAGAACATGGCGATCGCATTGTCTTTCTACACGCGGTCAAGGACGGGCCCGCCAG
The DNA here is from genome assembly GCA_903881315.1 of uncultured Thiotrichales bacterium. Lineage (GTDB taxonomy): Bacteria > Pseudomonadota > Gammaproteobacteria > CAIRSR01 > CAIRSR01 > CAIRSR01. The sequence continues at coordinate 13,748 of CAIRSR010000097.1, forward strand.
TCGCAGCTATGGGCTCCAGGTAGCGGCCTTGGCTGGGGTGCCAAGAATGGTCATCGAACAAGCGCGTAACCATCTCCAGCGCCTCGAAAACAATCAGCCCCCCGCCTCTCGTCGCCGCCCGCAGAAATCCCCCCAACTAGCGCTCTTTCCGCCAGAGGAGGAGCCCGTTGTGGTTGCCTTACGCGCCCTGCCATTGGACGACCTCACCCCGCGCCAGGCCCTAGACGCCCTCTATCAATTGAAGGCGTTGCTGAAACCGACAGAACTGGTGCATAGCGAGACGCCACCGAAACTACCCTAAAGATTGGCAACTGGCTGGATCACAGAGCCCTGACATGACCCAGCCGCTATTGGCGCGATTTCTACAAACAACGGTTGTTGAATAGAAGGTGTCGATTTCAATCGCCAACTGCATCTTGTAGGATTACGGTATCGACTGGAAACGCACCTCGCCGAGTTCTTGGGCGAGTACAACCAGAACACCTTATAGAACCGATCGCATCCGTCGCTTGTGTGGTAGGCACCGATGGGGTGCGCTCTGGTCTTGTGCTGCAACCCTTTTGGTAGCGACAGAGGGGGGAGCCGCGGGGATCCCCGCAAGTGGCTTTGTGGACAGTTGGCTATCCGCAAGCGCCTCAAAAACAACAACGGTACGAACCGTGAATGTCACAACCTATCCAACCACTGGCCCGAGCGTACTCCAACCCGGTGGCTACCCCAACGACTGGAGCCACTGTGCCCTGTTGGAAACATGATGAACCCCTATAAATCCTTTGGCGTGGTCATCAGCCTACTGCTGATGGTGCCCGCAGTCGCCCTTAGTATCGTCCAACTGAATCAGTCGGAGCGCCAGGCGCATGCGCTTGCGGAACTGCGCAGTATCGCGAGCCTACGGGCCGAAGCGATCGAGCATTGGCTGATTGAGCGCAAGGACGACGTCACCATCCTTACCAACAGCGAGGCGTTTGTCGCCCATGCCGAAGATCTGGTGCAAACTGATAACGCTGACGCGCGGGCATTTGTCACCAAAAGGTTGAAGCTGATCACGCGGTTGCACTATTCCAGATCAGCGCTCCTGCTCGATAGTTCCGGGCGGATACGGGTGGCTGTGGGCGAGCATCACACGCTTGGCCCCCGCACCCAACAAAACCTTGAGCTTGCCTTAAAGAGCCAACAGATCGTCCTCAGCGACCTCTACCAAGACCCGGCGGATGGCGGGTTTCATCTTGAGTTTTTGGGTGTGCTGCGCAGCGGTAACGGACGGCCACCGCTCGCGGCGATAGCCATTGACGCCCCACCCGAACTTTTTTTGTTTCCCTTAAACCAGTCCTGGCCGGTACCGAGCAACAGCGCCGAGACCCTGCTGGTGCGCCGTGACGGGAATGACATCCTCTACCTCACCGAGCTGCGTTATCGCCATGGTGCGGCGCTCCATCTGCGTGTGCCGCACGACACCCCCAATCTGCCCGCCGCTGCTGCTATCCGCAGCGATCAACCCCAAGTCATGGAAGGTATCGACTATCGCGGCGTGGACGTATTGGCGGCAACCCATCCGATTGCCGGGACAAACTGGCACTTGGTGGCGAAGATCGACCGCGCTGAAGTCATGGAGCCCCTCAAGGCGCTCATCGGCTGGGTTAGCCTCATCACAGCCGTTGCCGTAATCACCATCGCCTTAGCCTTGTGGCGGCTCTGGCGCCAGATGCAGCGCAACCAGCAGTTGCACGCAAGGGCAGCCGCCATCCAATGCGAAGGCGACGCCAAGTACCGCCGCCTCCACGAAGGCATGATGGACGCCTACGCCATGGTGGCGCTGTCTGGCCATATTATCGATAGTAATCAGACCTTCCGCGACATGCTCGGCTACTCGGACGAGGAGTTAAAGGGTCTAACCTACGCCGACCTAACCCCCCCAAAATGGCATACCTACGAGGGGCGAATCGTCGAGAAACAGGTTTTGGCGCGAGGCCAATCGCAACTGTACGAGAAGGAATATATCCGCAAGGACGGCGTGGTTTTGCCGGTTAAGCTGAAGACCTTTTTGTTGCGCGACAACAACGGTCAGCCGGAGGCGATGTGGGCCATCGTGCGAGATATAACCGAGCGCAAGCGGACGGAGGCCTGGATGCAATTTCAGGCGCGTCGCTCCCAGGGGTTGCTGGAGCTGCCCCTTATCGCCCTGCAGCTTACCGAGATTGAGTTTATGCAGCGCGCCCAGGAATTGGCGGAAGAACTTACCGGTAGTACTATCTCGTTCATCCACCTTGTCAACGACGATGAAAAGAGCATCGAACTCGTTACCTGGTCACGCAGCACACTCGAACACTACTGCACCTCCGTCTACGAAAAACACTATCCTCTCGACCAGGCCGGTATCTGGGCGGATGCGCTACGCCGTAAGGCACCGATCATTGTCAACGATTATCCTAATGCAGCGGACAAGAGAGGTTTGCCCCCCGGGCACGCGGGGCTTGACCGCCTGATCTCGGTGCCGGTGTTCGAGAACGATAAGGTAGTAATGCTTACCGGAGTAGGCAATAAGGCGGACGACTACACCGACATGGACGTGGAGACGGTGCGGCTCATCTCGGAGGCAACCTGGCGCATCGTCCAGCGTCGGCGCGCCGTGGACACATTGCGGGCGAGCGAGGCCGTACTCCGCCAAAGCGAACGATTGTTGCGTGGCATCACCGACAACAGCAGCACCATGGTTTTTGTGAAAGATCTGGCAGGTCACTACTTTTTTGTCAACCAGATGTTCGAGAGGCTGTCCGGGCGACCAAGTTCCGCCATCCTCGGCAAGACCGATTACGATATCTTCCCGCGTGATATCGCCGACACTGTCACCACCAATGATCACACCGTCGCGACCCACGGAGAACCCATCAAGGTTGAAGAGCAGTTGCTATTAGACGACGGTATGCACACCTACCTCTCGGTGAAATTTCCCCTCAGGAATACTGTTGGCGAGATCTATGCTGTCGGCGGCATTGCGACCGACATCACCCAGCGCAAACAGGTTGAGGAACAGTTACGCAAACTTTCCCTTGCTGTGGAACAGAGCCCAGAGAGCGTCGTGATTACCGACCTCAACGCCAGGATCGAATACGTCAACGATGCCTTCCTCAACAAAACGGGTTACTCCCGCGAGGAGGTCATCGGCCAAAATCCGCGCGTTCTCAAAAGCGGCAAAACACCCCATCGGGTCTTCGATGACCTGTGGAGGACGCTCTTGCAAGGGCGCGCCTGGAAGGGAGAGTTCCATAATCGACGCAAAGACGGCAGCGAATACATCGAGTTTGCCCGTATCGCGCCACTGCGCCAGGCGGACGGTCGCTGTACGCACTACGGTGCCGTCAAGGAAGACATCACCGAGAAAAATCGTCTGGGGAATGAATTGACTCTCTACCGACTCCGCCTAGAGGAACTGGTGGAGCAACGCACGGCGGAACTCGCAACCGCACGCCACCAGGCGGAGGCTGCCAATCGCGCCAAGAGCGCCTTTCTTGCCAACATGAGCCACGAGATCCGTACCCCGATGAACGCGATTGTGGGCCTGACCCACCTGCTCATGCGCAGCAACACAACCTCCGAACAAGCAGCCCGACTGCGCAAGGTTGAGCGCGCCGCTCACCACCTCTTGTCTATCCTGAACGACATACTTGATCTCTCCAAGATCGAGGCTGGACGGCTAGAACTCGAACAAACCGACTTTCATCTTGGCATTGTCTTCGAAAATGCGCGCTCGCTCATCGCTGACCTGGCAGAGGCCAAGGGTCTTGAGATTGCGCTGGATGCCAATCCCGTTGGCACCATCCCCTCGTGGCTGCATGGGGATCCTGTCCGATTACAGCAGGCGTTGATCAACTACGTCAATAACGCCGTCAAGTTTACCGAGAAGGGCGCTATCTGTATGCGCGTCCGCTTGGTTGAAGAGGTTGATGACGAGGTGTTGCTCCGCTTTGAGGTGGAAGATACCGGCATTGGCATAGACCATGATATCCAGGAACGCTTGTTTCAGGTGTTTGAGCAGGCCGAGGCATCGATTAGCCGCCGCTTTGGCGGTACCGGCCTTGGTCTTGCCATCACGCGGCGCTTGGCGGAACTCATGGGTGGCGCGGTGGGCGTACACAGCACCCCTGGGCAAGGCAGCACCTTCTGGTTTACCGCCCGCCTGCGCCACGGTCAAGGTCAAATGCCCGAGGATACGCATCGCGCTAAAAATACCGAAGCGCTTCTCTCTCGTCACGCGGGTGCTCGCATCCTGCTCGTGGATGATTCTGATATTAATCGTGAGGTCACGCGCCACTTGCTCGACGGTAGCGGCCTTCTCATTGACACCGCCGAGGATGGTCGAGAAGCCGTCGAGAAGGCGCAGGCAACCGACTATGCCCTGATCCTCATGGATGTACAGATGCCGGTCATGGATGGCCTGGAGGCCACGCACGCCATCCATGCCCTGCCTGGTCGCGCCCAGGTGCCGATTATTGCCATGACGGCCAACGCGTTCGATGAAGACAGAAGAACCTGCCAACGAGCGGGCATGGTTGGCTTTATCCCAAAGCCCGTGTACCCCGACAACCTTTTCAGCGCCCTGCTAAAGTGGCTGCCTTCTGTTGTCCCAGAGCAATCCGTTGCAGTCCCGCCGAGTAGAGACCTGGCCGTCACGCCTCCCGCTGTGAGCCAAAGGGCTCGTTCTATCATCGACGTGACATTGGCCTTAAGTCTCTGGCAAAACCGAGAAGCCTATTGCAAGTTTCTTCGTAGATTCGTCGCCGACTACGCCGACAGCCCACTCATCTTGGCACAGGCACTTGCCGAGAAAGAGGTAGACAAGGCCACCCAATTGGCGCATAAGATGAAAGGTGCAGCAGGTAGCCTGTCACTCGAAGAGGTAGCCTACCAAGTGAGTGAACTCCATCGCACCCTAAAGAATGGGCTCGACGCAAGCGCGGCACTGACACGCTTCCAACAGGCGTTGGAGACAACACTCGCGGCGATCGAACGCTATGTAGCTCCGGAGCGCACGGAACATGCGACGGTGTGTTACGACGTAACCCAAAAAGAGCGACTAGTCGTTTTGCTTGCCGCCCTTTTGCAGGCTCTGGATGAGGATAATCCCGAACCCGCTGAACCTTTCATGACCGAACTTGCGGAAATCTTACCGTCCGCATACCTACAGGCAGTGCGTAGCGCCATTGATGGTTTTGACTTTCCGGCGGCAGCGAGCGCAACATGGGAACTTGCCAAGTCGCTCGGCATCGACCCCGATTCAGGCGCGAGGAGCCCCGGCGTTGTGCCGGAAACGTAATGCTTTGATCAATCCCATCCTGATCGTCGACGATGAGCCGAGTAACCTCGCCATCCTGCGCCAGATCCTGGCACCGGATTATCCGTTGGTATTCGCCCGTAGTGGTGCAGGGGCGCTCCAGATGGTGGCGAAACACAAGCCAGCGCTGATACTGCTCGACGTCCGCATGGGGGACATGGATGGCTTTGCGGTGTGTCATCGACTTAAGAACGACCCAGAGACCGAAGACATCCCGGTAGTTTTTGTAACCGACCTCCTCACAATTGCCGATGAGGCAGCCGGGTTTAACGTCGGTGCGGTAGACTACATCACGAAGCCCGTGTCCCCACACATCGTGAGAGCACGGATACGCGCCCACCTCTCGCAGGTAAGCGCCAAACAACTAGAAAAAAGCCACCGTGACGCCATCCGGATGCTTGCTGAGGCCAGCGAGTTCCGAGATGCCGATATGGGGGCCCACATCTGGCGGGTGGCTGCCTACAGCAGTGCGCTTGCCGCCGCGAGTGGTTGGCAGGTCGCGGACTATCAACAACTCGAATTGGCTGCGTCGATGCACGACATTGGCAAGATCGGTATACCCGACCAGGTTTTACTGAAACCTGGCGTGCTGGATGAAGCGGAAGCGCTTATCATGCGAACTCATACCACGATTGGGTACAACATCCTGTCGAAGAGCACAGCCCCTATCTTTCAGGTAGCCGCCACGATTGCGCTCCACCACCATGAAAAGTGGGATGGGAGCGGCTACCCGGTTGGCCTGTCTGGTGAGGCAATTCCCGAGGTGGCGCGCATCGTTGCCCTGGCGGATGTCTTTGATGCGCTGAGCATGGCCCGCCCATACAAACGACCCTGGCCGCTAGAGCGCATCATGGAAAACCTAACAAGCAACGCTGGTTACCACTTCGAGTCGCGCTTGGTCGACAATTTTGTCCGCATCCTGCCAGAGATCCTTGCGATCAGAGACAACTGGGATGCCGACGCGCCTACAATGGGGGCATTGCCGTGAATTCGCCCACTCGCATTCTTTTGGTGGAAGACGAGGACATCGTCGCTGGTTTCATCGAAATGACGCTGACCGCCAACCACCTCGAAGTGCTGCGTGTTGCGGATGCTGAATCTGCCTGGGAAGCGCTGGTGGAAGGTCAAGGTGCTGGGTTTGGTGCTATTCTGCTTGACCGCCACCTGCCGGGCATGGACGGCATGGCGCTTATGGCACGGATCAAGGGGGATACCGAGCTTTGCAATATCCCCATCATTATGGAAACTGCCGCTGATGATGTCGAGAGTATCCACCAAGGTTTACAGGCCGGAGCCTATTATTATCTAACTAAACCGCTCCA
>CAIRSR010000098.1 GCA_903881315.1 uncultured Thiotrichales bacterium
CACAAAAATTACCAAGAATATCTGATATTCATGTATTTAGAGAATAGTATAGCATATTCATGCGGTTGAAGCAGGAATCAAACTAGACCAGTACCCTGTATCCCGTGCCCCGCATAAAACACCATCCCAACCGTGTTCGCCGAGAGCTTCATTGCAAAGGAATCTATCGCCTTATTCATATCCTTCCGGTTAGCGTCCTGCCGATACACCACATCAAAACCAAGTTTCGTCAGTTCCTCTCGCATCGCGTTTGCGTCGGCAACCGCATTCTGCAGTCCGTGTGTGTGTAAATAATTGTTGTTACCAATCACCAAAGCAACACGATTCTCCCCTTGTGGAATCCGGAGAAAATCTCGGCTTTCAACCGCAGTGGCCGCTAATGCAGGGAGCAACAGCAATCCTACGAACAGCCAGAATACTTTGCTGTAGATCAAAATGGGCATTCCCCTTCAAAACGGCCACGGGTCTTTGCTGACCGCAACCAAAACGATATAGGCAAACACCACCAAGGCCAGTAGCCAGGCCTGAATCCGGAGCAACTTGGGCCTTCCTGGGCGGAGCGCTATGCTCCCAAGGATGATGTAGAGACAAAGGGCCAGCAACTTGGCGGTCAGCCACAGGTCGGTCAGCGGACGCCAACCACCCAGGTGGGTTAGGGCAATCGCAGCGAGGAGCAACAGCGTATCGTTGATATGGGGAACGATGCGCACCCAGCGTTCAGTGAGCATCGGCGAATTGGTGATCATCCAAAACCCGCGCACCACAAAAAGGGCGAAGGTGATGTTTACCGTGAGGATGTGGAGATACTTAAACAGGCCGTAGGACATAAGCGCACACCAGCACCGTTAAGAAATGGTTCGGCCATTACCCTTGAGGGTAATGGCCAGAAGTATTAACCGTTTATTCCCCTTCTACCGTCGCCTTTTCGATGACGATGGGGGACGCTGGGACATCACTTGGGAAGGGGCCACCGCTTCCCGTCGGCACAGCACGGATCTGATCCACCACGTCCATGCCCTCGACCACCTTGCCAAATACCGCATAACCCCAGCCCTGGGGGGTCTTGTTTCTAAAATTCAAAAAGCCGTTATCGACCACATTGATAAAAAACTGGGCAGTCGCCGAGCCCGGGTCAGAGGTGCGGGCCATGGCAATCGTGCCACGATCATTGGTGAGTCCGTTGTCGGCCTCGTTCGGGATCGGGGCGCGGGTCGGTGCCTGTACGTAATCGGCGCGATACCCCCCGCCCTGGATCATGAAGTTCTTGATGACGCGGTGAAAAATGGTGCCGTTATAGTGCCCACTGCGAACGTAGGCGAGAAAATTCGCCACACTCTTCGGTGCCTTGGCGGCGTCTAGCTCCAAAACGATGGCTCCATCGGTGGTCTGAAGTCGAACCCGTGGCGAGGTGTCAGTCACTGTTGCTGCTCCGGTAGTAATGGTAAAGGCGCACAAGGCGATGGTAAGTACAGCAGTTAAGGATCGCATAGCAGATCTCCAAACAAAAGGGCATTTAAAAACTTCAGTTATCCAAGAGCAAGACGTGCGTTACGGAAGAGTCGCAACCAAGGCCCATCCTCGTTCCAGTCGTTCGGGTGCCAAGAATATTGCTTGGTTAGGAACATCCGCTCAGGGTGCGGCATCATGATGGTGAAACGACCATCTGGTGTGGTAAAACCAGTGACCCCCGAGGGAGAACCATTGGGGTTGTAGGGGTAGCGATCGGTGGGGCGACCGTAACCATCCACATAAACGAGGGCGATAATCCCAGCCTCTTCGGCGCGAAGTAGGGCGTTTTGGTCGGAAAAGACCGCACGTCCCTCACCGTGGGCAACCGCAATGGGGAGGCGGCTGCCCGCCATGTCCCGCAGGAACAGCGAAGGCGAGTCATAGACCTCGACCAACGACAGACGCGCCTCAAACTGTTCCGAGGTATTGCGCACAAAATGGGGCCAAAGTTCTGCGCCTGGGATTAGCTCGCGGAGCTGCGCCATCATCTGGCAGCCGTTGCATACCCCTAAAGCAAAGGTCTCGGGGCGCGCAAAAAAAGCAGCGAATTCGTCCCGCGCACGGGGATTGAAGAGGATGGATTTGGCCCACCCACCCCCAGCACCCAATATGTCACCGTAAGAAAACCCACCACACGCCGCAAGACCGTGGAAATCGGCCAAACTGGTACGACCAGCAATGATGTCGCTGGTATGGATGTCCACTGCGTCGAAACCAGCACGGTCAAAGGCCGCCGCCATCTCGACTTGGCCGTTACTGCCCTGCTCGCGCAGGATAGCGATGCGCGGACGCACACGGCTCAACACCGCGAAATCGACCACGTTTTCGTCTGGGTCGAAGGGCAACACCACAGTAAGCCCGGGGTCTCCGTGGTCTTTCAGATTCTCGTATTCCTCTAGGGCGCAACTCGGGTTGTCGCGCAAGCTCTGAACCCGCCAACTGGTCTCGGCCCAGGCACGCTCTAAGCTAATCCGTGGCTCATCCAGGATAGCTCGCCCTTCAAAACGGGCAACAATGCGGTCATCGTCGCTCACCGTTCCTAGCACGTAGGTATGGTGACCGAGACCCGCCGAGTAAAAGGCCGCCAGCACCTCCTCGGTGTCATCGTGACGCACCTGGATAACTGCGCCCAATTCCTCCACAAAGAGAGTGGTTAGCGGGTCATCACCAAGGTCATCAAGATCCACCACGAAGCCAGTGTGGCCCGCAAACGCCATCTCACAGAGGGTAACGAACAAGCCGCCATCCGACCGATCGTGATAGGCAAGTAATCGGCCTGCCCCATTGAGCGACTGGATGGTTGCGAAGAAGTCTTTGATGGCCTGCGGGTCATCGAGGTCGGGGCCATGACTACCCACCTGCTGATAGACCTGAGACAACGCCGAACCCCCGAGCCGGGCCCGCCCCTTGCCGAGGTCAATCAGGATAAGGTCGGTGTCGCCACAATCAAGGCAAAGCTGCGGGGTCAGGGAACGGCGAACGTCGGCGACCCGAGCAAAGGCCGAGATGATTACCGACAACGGCGCGACCATGACCTGGTCATCCCCCCCGGCCCGCCAGGCGGTCTTCATCGAGAGGGAGTCTTTGCCGACGGGAATGGTGAGACCAAGCGTTGGGCAGAGTTCCATGCCGATGGCGTGAACGGTATCGTAGAGGTTCGCATCCTCACCCGGGTAGCCCACCGCAGCCATCCAATTGGCCGAGAGTTTGATATCGGTCAGGGAACCGATAAAAGCAGCGGCAAGGTTAGTAATCGCCTCGCCAACGGCGAGACGTCCCGCCGCAGGTGCCTCAATCAGCGCGACCGGCGCTCGCTCACCGATGGCCATCGCCTCTCCGGTATGGCCGTAAAAATCGGTGGCAGTCACGGCGCAGTCCGCGACCGGCACCTGCCATGGCCCAACCATCTGGTCACGTACCGATAAGCCACCCACGCTACGATCGCCAATGGTGATGAGGAATTTCTTACTGGCAACTGCGGGCAGATGCAAGACGCGATAGGCCGCCTCGCGGAGCACGATGCTGGAAAAATCGAGCCATGGCTTCGGGAAGGTGTGGCGGTGGATATGCCGCAACATCTTCGGTGGCTTACCAAACAGCAAGGCGAGCGGCATATCCACCGGGGTTTCGTCAAGCAGGGCATCCCCTAGCAGGAGGTTCCGCTCCGCTGTGACCTCTCCGATCACCGCGACCGGACAGCGTTCGCGTTCGCACAGCGCCTGAAACGACTCTAATGCCTCGTGGCGCACCGCAAGCACGTAGCGCTCTTGGGCCTCGTTACTCCAGATCTGCATGGGTGACATGCCTGGGTCGGCATTGGGGATAGCGCGGAGTTCAAAGCGTCCACCGCGCCCAGCACCCGCGACCAGTTCCGGGCACGCATTCGACAACCCCCCCGCGCCGACATCGTGGATCGAGAGGATGGGGTTGTTAGCCCCCAATGCCCAACAGCGATCGATGACCTCTTGGGCGCGTCGCTGCATCTCGGGATTGCCGCGTTGAACCGAGGCAAAGTCGAGGTGTTCGCTACTCGCCCCGCTCGCCTGACTGGAGGCCGCTCCGCCACCCAAGCCGATCAGCATCGCGGGGCCACCCAGCACCAGCAGCGGCGTCCCTGGTGGAAGGGCGTGTTTTTCTACGTGTTCTGTGCGGATGTTGCCAAGACCACCGGCAAGCATGATAGGTTTGTGGTAGCCGCGCAGCTCTGGGCCGTTTGGCCCAGGCACAACACTTTCAAAGGTGCGAAAATAGCCACAGAGATTGGGCCGCCCAAACTCATTGCTAAAGGCGGCGGCACCAAGCGGTGCCTCGATCATCAGGGTCAGTGCGGATGCGATGCGACGTGGCCGACCGTAATCGGTCTCCCAGGGTTGTACCGCGCCCGGCAGATGGAGATTGGACACCGAGAAACCAGCAAGCCCCGCCTTGGATTTGGCCCCACAACCGGTAGCACCCTCGTCGCGGATCTCACCCCCTACCCCAGTCGCAGCCCCCGGAAAAGGCGCAATCGCCGTCGGGTGGTTGTGGGTTTCCACCTTCATCACAATCGCGATGTCTTCGGCATGTGGCGCATAACTGCCGGTCGCGGGGTCAGCGAAAAACCGCTTACCAGGCCAGCCGGTCATGACCGCTGCGTTGTCTCGGTACGCAGACAGGACAAGATCGGGCGACTTCAGGTGGGTGTTGCGGATCATGGCAAACAGCGAATGTTCGGTCGCGTGTCCGTCGATTACCCAATCGGCGTTGAATACCTTATGGCGGCAGTGCTCAGAATTCGCCTGGGCGAACATCATCAACTCAACATCGGTGGGATTGCGCCCAAGCGAGGTAAAGCTCTCTAGGAGGTAATCGATCTCATCCGCTGAGAGCGCGAGCCCGAGATCAAGGTTGGCCTGGACGAGGGAAGCCCGCCCACCCCCCAGCATGTCAACATGGGACAAAGGGACTGGGCTTGCCTTGAGGAATAGGCCATCTGCCTCTTCGATACCATAAAGCACGGTTTCGGTCATGGGGTCGTGGAGGTGCGCAGTTGCAAAAGAAAGCACCGCATCAGAAAGCGCCTCGTCGCTCCCACCCGTATGCGGTTCCAGCCCGGTATCGGCCACGTCTAGGTAATAGACAATACCTCGTTCGATACGGCGCACCGAGACCAAGCCACAACGGTGCGCTATCTCCGTGGCGCGACTTGACCAGGGTGAAACGGTGCCCAGTCGGGGCACCACCCACAAAGGCTCACCCCGTGGAAACACCGAGGGAAGTTTTGCACCATAACCGAGCAAGCTGCCCAATACCTGCTCTTCAGCGTCCGCGAGACGTTGACCGAGGTCTACGAAATGGACAAACTCTGCGCTCAATCCGCGCAACCCGGGGATACCGGCAGCGAGGAGAGCGTGCAGTTTGTCTCGTCGGAAGGCAGAGAGTGCGGAGTCTCCACGCAGTCGTAACACGCTCGACATAGCATTACCCTGTTTATTTAGGTTAGTCCAACCACAGAACGCACAAGCGCCCCTTCAGTAGTCAGAAGGTGAAGAATGATACCGGAAAGAGGGGGAAGGTAGGTGGCGTTCTGCAGGCGGAATGTAGCAAACAAGGGAAACTATTACCAAACGTAGGCGTGTGAGCACCTTACTACCACCATTATCGCCCGGCAAATCCTTCTATCGTTCGTAAGACCATGCCGTAGCGGGTTCCGCCGTCTTGCTGTTCTACTTGCACGGGTAGGTAGGCAAGGGACGGGGCACACCAGAGGGTCGTGTGGCGCTTATCGGAGTCCTGTTCACGCTCTACCCGCACGGTCTCAAACCGACCGGCAAGGGTCGTGGTCGTTTCCTGGCCAACCATCCGGAAATGATAGGATTTAACCTTGGCATCCTCGGCTATCAGGTAATCCATCGTCTGCTTCCCCTGCGCTAGGTCATGCATGATGGCAAGCTGATAGCTCAGTGGATCGTGAAATGTCTCGGTAAGTGGCGCACTCCACGGGGCATTGTTCCAGGTGCCAGAGACAACGCCGACATTCCAGTCAAAGTGTAAGGTACCCGCTCGGGGTTTGCTGCGGAAGCCATCATGCCCCTGAAAGTCGAGGGGGCGTGGTGAACCATCGTGAAGTGTCAGGGTACTCACTTCACGACGATCTCTCCCAATTGCAGCCAAGAGTCCGGTTGGGTGGGTGTAATCGGTGTAGACCCAACGGGCCTCGGTCTCACGCACGAGCGTGATAGCGGTTGCGCCAAGCGCCATGCCGTTTACCCGAAATTCATAATCCGCCTGGAAGGGAACCTGTTCATCGGCAGCAACATTCCCGATGAATAGCAACAAAAGGAGGGCTCGCAGGTACATGGGGTTCACCGCTCTTTGTCCGGTGGGCTAATGCAAGAAACACTGAGGATGTGGCGGTTACTCAACGGATACCCCTTGGGGCGGTATCAATCTATCGTCAAACCAGGCGCTGTCATCTTCCGCAAGGCGCAGGCACCCGGTCGCAAACCAGGAGACGGCCTGTGGGTAAATAATATGTTCCTGTACCAAGACCCGTGCTGCCAGACTCGCTTCGGTGTCGCCGGATAACACGGGTACTCGGGCTTGGGTCACGATTGGGCCACCGTCTAATTCCTCGGTCACAAAATGAACCGTTGCGCCGTGTACCTTCACGCCGGAGGCCAGCGCCCGGGCATGGGTATGTAGGCCGCGAAAGGCGGGCAACAGGGCGGGGTGGATGTTGAGCATCCGCCCACGGTATTGTCTCACGAAGGTCGGTGTTAAAACGCGCATGAATCCCGCCAATAGAACCAAACCCGGCTGATAGCGCTCGACCTTTTCGGCCAACTGCGCGTCATAATCCTTGCGACTACCGATAAAGCTACGATGACATAACACCTCGGTTGCAACTTGCGCCTCGCGGGCGCGCACCAGGGCATAGGCGTTTGCCTCACTGCTGACCACGGCGCTGACCCGCGCGGGAATGCGGCCATTGGCGCAGGCACTGAGCAGTGCTTGGAGGTTGCTGCCATTGCCCGAAACGAGCACCACCAAGGACAGGGGAGAGGATGGGACGTCGGTCATGCGCGTGGCAGCAGTAGGACGCTTGGGGTCACCTCGGCAGTGGCCTCAATCTGCCCGATGACCCAGGCACTCTCTCCTGCCTGCGTGAGTGTCGTGATCGCGAGTTCCGCTTGCTCAGCAGGTACGCATACCATCATGCCGACGCCGCAGTTGAAGGTGCGGAGCATCTCGGTTTCGGCAACCGGCCCATGCTGTTGTAGCCAATCAAAGATGGGCGGACGCGGCCAGGCGGCAGTATCGATCACGGCCCGGGCATGAGGCGGCAGAACCCGAGGTGGGTTTTCGATGAGCCCACCACCCGTGATGTGCGCCATGGCGTGTACCTCCACAGCGGCAAGTAGTGCCAGCATCGATCTCACATAGATGCGGGTGGGGGTGAGCAATACCTTACCGAGGGGACGGCCATGAAAATCCCCATGCAGATCAAGACCACGGGTAGCAATGATGTGCCGCACCAGAGAATAGCCGTTAGAGTGCAGCCCAGAAGAGGCAACGCCGAGGATGGCGTCACCCGGACGAACCTTGCGCCCATCGATAAGCTGCGATTTTTCCACAACCCCAACGGCAAAACCGGCCAAGTCGTAGTCGTTGCCACCGTACATGCCCGGCATCTCGGCGGTCTCGCCGCCCACCAAGGCAGCCCCGGCCTGGCGGCACCCTTCGGCGATACCCGCAATCACGTCCGTTGCAACGTCCACATCTAGCCGACCCGTAGCATAATAATCCAGAAAAAACAGAGGCTCTGCCCCCTGCACCACGAGGTCATTGACGCACATCGCCACCAGATCAATACCGATGGTCTCGTGCTGCTTGGTTTCGATGGCAAGCCGTAACTTGGTGCCGACACCATCGGTAGTAGAAACCAGGACAGGCTCACGATACCGCCCTACCGGCAACTCGAAGAGGGCACCGAAGCCACCGATCCCACCCAATACTCCAGCGCGAGTGGTGCTACGGGCGTGTGGCTTGATGCGGTCTACCAGACGGTTGCCCGCGTCAATGTCAACTCCGGCGGTACGATAGGTAACGGGCGCGTTAGCGGAGGGGGGTTGGTGAGAGGCCAAGGGGGGTTCCACAGGTTAGAGATGTTGAGACGGTAATAGTAGCTGTGCCTTGGCGATGTCGCAAACTGTTGTCAGCAGTAGCGTCACTTGATGCTCTAATTTTTTGTAGGTCGTTGTATAGACCAGACGTTTGCCCAACTGCGCTACGGGACGCCCTATGAGACTACACGAAGAGAATCAGGCCATTGCAGAGCGAATGCCTCCCTGGATGAGGCCAATGGCGCAAGGTCAGAGCCAAAAACGAACGCATTGACTGTCGGGGATACTCTCAGGAGTAAATAAAACCAACTGGTTAGCCGAACAGCGTAATATCCCCACTCGACAGAAATGCCCCCCTTGGAGTGGTCAACCGAGGGACAGCAATAGACCGAGGCGGCAACTCAATTGACGACCAAAGCGCGTCATCGGCGAGATTACTGAACCACAGCGGGCCAAGCCCGCCCACGATGTAGTGCAGTTTATCAACAGAACCCGCCCTTGGCACAGCGAACGCCCCGCACCGCGCTTGCGTCCGATGGTGACAGTCACCAACCTGGCAAAACCGTTCAGGCAATTACGTCCAAGAGGGTACCGAGGGTATCGTCGGCGGTCGCCAAGACCTTTGCGTTGGCGCGTACGGCAATGCTGTCCATCTGGTTTGCCACGAGCGGTTGGGTTGGATCGGCACCCCCCTGGAGTTGCACGGGGTTCGCCAACTGCGCAGCGTTCTTGTCCATCCCCTGCATACCACGCTGGATACCACGGTATGCGTTGGCGTAGAGAGTACTGTAGCTGGGGTTGATATTCATGAGAAGCTACCTTGCCGATTGGACTCGGTGGGGTGTGCCCACCCTGACGAGAGGATGGCCATCCTCCCACCGAAAGTTGCGGTGTTCTGCGCTCGGTTCGCGCATGTCTTCCGAGCAGCGACCCGGCCAATCTAGCGCCATCCGGTGGGACGAATCAAGTGCAAATGCACACAGTACAAAGGCGCAGTGGTGAGGCTTTCACCTACCCCTTGGGCAAGTTTTACAGCACCTGCATGAAAACGCACCCTTTCCACCCCCCCACGCCTCCGCGACTTGTAACGCCGCACCAGCATACTGCCGCGTATCGGCACTGACGGCACAAACGGCAGGGCAGGCTAGCGTGTCGCAGGTCAGGACTTCTCGCTTGACTTAGGGGTTCTCCAAGGACGGTCGCTGGTGGAGTAACCCTGGCTCAGCGGGTGGCCGTTTGCCACGGGTTCTGTGGGTGGCGTTATGCGCGACCGCTGCTCGACCACAAGGTCTTTGTAGCGCACCGGTTTGTGCATAACGGCAAGACTCAGCACCTGGCAGAACGTGTTGCCGCAGTTATGGGAATGGAAGCGATTAAAGCGGAAGGTGAACTCGTTTAGGTAGCTCGCCAAATGCGCCCGTTCCACGGTGCCTTGGTGCGTATCCAATAGCCAGCGTTTAGCCAGCGAAGCGACTCGGTGCGCTTCCGGCAAGGGCTCTTCTGGTCTCACCCCGCTAACAACGGCTTGGCAGTGTAGTTGGTGAACGTATCCACATTGACCCAACCCGCAGTAGCCAGACCAACTGTCGGTGATGATGGTCGAGCCCCGTGCGACGAAGTCCGTTACAAAGGAATGTAGCGACGCCGCCGAACTATCGGTCAGTGGTCGCATCCGGCATCGACCAAGCCCTTTCGGTTGCAGAACCTCAATGGCGATGCCGATCAAGGTCTTGTTGCTGTGCGCACGCCCATCAGAGGGGCGTCTCCCCGATCCGCCAATATTGGCCTCGTCTACCACCACCCGCCCACCCAGTTGCTCACCGATGGGCTCGACGAGTAGCGATCGAAGCCGATGCAATATGGCCCATGCGGTTTGATAGGAGCCAATCGCGAGCGTTCGCTGCAGGTGCAGCGCCGAGATGCCATCCTTTTCGCTGACAAAGAGCCAGCAGGCAGTGAACCAGACCAGGAGTGGCGTGCGCGTCCGCTCGAAGATTGTGCCTGCCGTGACCGATTTGCGCCCACCACAACGGCCGCACATAAAGCGGCCATCGTTGAGTCGCCAGCCACCCGTGTGGGCGCAGGCCGGACACACAAAGCCCACCGGCCAGCGCAACCACTCCAGGTAGTCGAGACAATCCCCATCGGTTTGGAACCAGGACTGAAATTCAACGAACGAATGGGGATAACGCATATCAGCACGGGGATGTTCCATCCTCTGAGCTTACTCCTAAAAACGAACGATATATCTTTCTAACCAGGTAATCTTGACGATAGTTACCTTCATTACTAGATGCAGCTCCAGTTAAGCAGTTATCGGTGCGTGTAAAAATATATTTTCGACCAGATAAACCCCAATTAATCCGACACCCTCTGCGCTTGCGCGGGATGACTTCGGCTAATTGGATAGATCCGCTAAGAAAAAAAGATGCTCTACCGGCTTGACAAATCAACCATGGTAGCATACTTTTCTGGCTAGCGGTAGCAGAGCAAAGACGACTCCGGCTAGTTGGATAAATGCGTTTGTGTAATTGGTATCGAATATCGTCGATATACGGATGAAAAATAATCATTTAGCCTGAGATTAGATCCATTTATGGGTGGGCATCAACGGCTCACCTTGGGCTGCCTTGGTCACAGGCACTGCTCGCAGCAGGTTCATCGTCTTGTTCCAGATGGCGATGCTAGCAGCCTGTCGGACTTGTTTTGCAACCTTCTCATTTACCTAACATTCACAGAAACCCATCAATTTAAAATATATCGCGCAATCAACAAGATACGGACAGAGTCCGACAGGCTGTCAGGCGCAGTGGTTTTGAAAAATGCAAGCCCGTTCGCAGTATGCCTACGAGAATCTATTGGGAGGTGGAGCATGTTTTCATCCACACAAAAGTCATTAGAGGTTTTCCGTCACATCCATGACGCCATCGGTGCCTCAAGCACCGAGGATGCGCTCCTTAGGGAAGTGTGTGAGATCTTTGTCGGCATTGCTGGCTATAGAATGTGTTGGGTTGGGCGCGCACTAAACAATGTAATACAATCGGTCACGCCAATCGCGAAATGTGGTTTTGAAGAGGATTACCTGCTGGAGGCCAATATTGTCTGGTCTGATACGGAAAGGGGGCGCGGGCCGGTCGGGACTGCGATTAGAACCAAGACACCCATCGTCTGCAAAAACACGCAAACCTCCCCGGAGTTTTCCCCCTGGAGAAGCGATGCTGTCAAGCGCTCTTATGCCTCGCTAATCGCAGTCCCGATTATTGTCTCTGGCGATGTATTCGGCGCAATTACCATTTACTCAGCAGAACCCGATGACTTCGATACCACAGATTCACATTTCATCACCGATTTTATGCACGATATTGGGGAAGGGATAGAAAGGATTCGATATACTCTCGAAAAAGAGAATGAAACAGTTATTATCAACCTGCTGCTAAAAAGCGCCATGCTCAAGCTGTCACTGGTTGGGCAATTAGAGTACGCATTGGATGTGATTACCCGAATCGAATGGCTCTGGGTGGAGCGGAAAGGTGGTATCTTTCTGTTCAACAAAGAGAACAACCTACTTGTTATGGCGACCCAGAAGAATATGAGCGCTGAGCAAATAAAGAAGTGCATGATAATTGCTCTCGGTCAATGTTTGTGTGGCAAAGCGGCCCTTTCAAAAGAGATTTTATTTTCCCCGCAGGTTGATGCGCGGCATGATATTACCTATGACGAGATGCATGCGCACGGGCATTACTGTGTGCCAATCACTGCGTCATGCGAGTTGATAGGATTGCTTACTCTTTATGTTGCGGATGGATATATGCCTAATCACCATGAA
The DNA here is from genome assembly GCA_903881315.1 of uncultured Thiotrichales bacterium. Taxonomy (GTDB): domain Bacteria; phylum Pseudomonadota; class Gammaproteobacteria; order CAIRSR01; family CAIRSR01; genus CAIRSR01. The sequence goes on from CAIRSR010000098.1 coordinate 11,941, forward strand.
TTAGGCTTCTTCGCTACGGTTGCGAATATATTATCAAATTTGATTGAGTTTAGAAGAAAGGAGGAAGCCTCTCATCAGAAGACGAACGAGCTAGCATTATCCAATAAATTTCTTTATGAGTTATTTGAGAACATGCGCAGTTGTGTGGCAGTATATCGAGTATCTCCGGATGGAGGTGATTTTATCTTCTCGGGGATAAATCTAGCCGCCGAGCGCCTAGAGAATATTCGCAGAGAGGAGGTAATTGGGAAGAATGTAGTTGAATGTTTTCCGGGGGTTGTCTCCTTCGGTATCTTGGAGGTGTTTCGGCGTGTCTGGAGAACGGGGGTGGCGGAACATTTTCCATTCTCCTTTTATCAAGATGGTCGGATTGAAGGCTGGCGCGATAATTATGTCTATAAACTGACGAATGGGGAGATCGTTGCTGTTTATGATGATGTAACCGAGCAGAAGAGATCCGAGGTTGAGCTAACCACAAGGGCCAATACAGATTGTCTCACGGGCCTTGCGAACCGTCGCTGTTTCTTGGAGCAGGCAGAAATAGCGTTTGAGCGATCGGTACGACATAAAAAACCGCTTTCTTTGATGATGTTTGACATTGATCATTTCAAGCGCTGTAATGACGAACATGGACACGCAGTCGGTGATACTGTAATCAAGAGATGCGCGGATGTTGCCCGGGGTGTGGTGCGACAGATAGATGTCATTGGGAGGATTGGCGGGGAGGAGTTCTGTGTTCTTCTCCCCTACGCTGCCGAGAAGACCGCCTTCAAGGTTGCGGAGCGCCTGAGACGGAAAATTGAAGCGATGGAGATAGTTATTGATGACTATCGTATTCGCGTGACCGTTTCAGTCGGTGTGGCTACGCTGCGCAGTGGCTGCCAAGATGTTACCGTCCTGCTGAACCGTTCAGATATGGCGATGTATTCCGCCAAAAGGTCTGGGCGCAATCGGGTTTGCATCGATACTGAATAATATTCGGGATAGGTGAGTCACAGCAACCATCCGAGCGGATTGGATCAGACGGGGCAAACGGATCATTGCGTGCATGGGCTGGTCGTTCTTAAACGAGAGCCGGTGTTTCTGAATCGCTGTTGTAGCCGTTCACCCCAGGTCTATAGCAATACCATTCACTGTACTGATACCAACCGACTGCAAGCAACGTCAATCGACCAGAACGGGTGCGCTACTGCGCGTGGTCAGGTCGCTTACGCTCAAACGATTGTGGGATGTGTGGTATTGCCGTAGGCTGTCCTCTGCGCCCCGCGCTGTGACCAGGTCGGTGCGCCTGGTGTCTGCGTGAGCTATCTCGGTAGCGGTGTATACTGTGTGCCAAGCGGCGTGTCCTGCTCGTGTTCCTTAATGTTGCCCGCAGGGTTGGCAGAGAGCATCCTTGTGAGTGCGCAGCCGCAGAATGGGATTGTGCATTCTGGCCGTCTGCTTGGTGCCCGCCTAGCTGGGGGCACACCACGAGGGGCTTGAGCGTCGGTTGTCTGCGCGGGTTAGGAAAAAGTACTCGTTTTCGCAGGAGAGAGACCATGATGAAACAATATCAGCAAGATTTTATCGAGTTGTCGCTACAGCAGGGTGCGCTCCGTTTTGGCGAGTTTACACTGAAGTCCGGGCGCTGTAGCCCGTACTTCTTCAACACGGGGATGTTTAATACGGGAGAGAGCATCGCGCAGTTGGGTGGATTCTACGCAGCGGCCATTATGGACAGTGGTGTTGAATTCGACATGCTCTTTGGGCTGGCCTATAAGGGGATCCCGTTGGTGGTGGCCACGGGGATGGTGCTTGCCACAAAATATGGGCGAAGCGTCCCCATCTCCTTTAATCGCAAGGAGAGCAAAGACCATGGCGAAGGCGGGACTATTGTCGGGGCCCCACTAAAGGGGCGAGTATTGGTGCTTGACGATGTGATCTCGGCGGGCACCGCCATGCGGGAATCAACTGCCATTATCTACGCAACCGGAGCGGTTGGTGCGGGGGTGGTTATCTCCCTCGACAGACAGGAACGAGGCATCGGCGCACTATCAGCGGTGACACAGGTGGAGCGTGAATTGGGCCTGCCGGTTTATAGCATTATCAAGTTCGACCATCTGATGCAGTACCTCGCCGGACGACCAGAAATGGAAGCGGTCTTGGCGGGGATTCGCGCCTATCAGGCGCAGTACCGTGCGTGATGGGCGCTCATTGCGCTGTGCGTAGCGCCCAGTAATAGCGCAGCACCCGACTCACGTAGGAATTGATGCTGCCCTCGGCTTGGTACTGGTTTGGGTCACCGACCATCCACCAGGCGGTTGTGCGGCGCACAGCCAGATCTTCGTCACCCCCGCTCGCGGCCATTTGGGCCTCTAGGACGGGCCCCATGACACACGCCACGGTTTCTCGCACCATCACCGGGTTTGCGGCAAACTCTGCGGGCGGTACGCTGACGCCGACACAACGCGGCGTCCAGTGGGCGATGGCCCCTTCTCTCATCTTCCAATCGCTGTAGAGCGTTGGGTCGTCGGTGTGGGGTGCGGCGCGGCGTAAGGCCTCGACCAGGGTGGCCGTTTGGTTGGCGTCGGGCAGCGCGACCGCAGTAGTATTACTGAGGGCCGCGCAGGCGAGTAGCAAAATCGATGGAGAGGATCGGGTTGGGAACATTAGGCATTAGGTTGTGGGCGACTGTTGAAGCGCAGGAGTGTAGGACAAAATACACAGGGTTGCTATCCTGCGGGGGTTCGCGGGAGTATTGCGCCATATTGCAATCGGGGCCCTTGAAGCCGAGGAAATCATCTTCTTCTCAATGAAAATCGCTCTCCTTTCCCGCAAGCCAGACCTCTACTCAACCCGCCGCTTGGTAGAGGCCGCAACCGCCCGGGGTCACGATATCCGTGTACTAGACACCCTGCGCTGCTATATCAACATCTCAACCGAGCCACCACTGGTTTATTACCAAGGAGAAGCACTGACGGGCTTTGACGCGGTTTTGCCGCGCATCGGCACCTCTATCACTGCTTATGGTGCGGCGGTTTTGCGCCAGTTTGAAAGGATGGGGGTCTATGCGCTGAACTCCTCAATGGCGATTAGTGTGGCTCGGGACAAGCTGCGCACCCTGCAATTGTTGGCGCAAGCGGGGATCCCGTTACCAAAGACGGGGGCCGCCTGCGCCCAAGAAGATGTAGCGGCGCTGATCGACATGACCGGCGGAGCGCCCTTAGTCATCAAGTTGCTAGAAGGCACCCAAGGGATTGGGGTCGTCCTCGCGGAGACGAGGCAAGCGGCAACGAGTGTCATTGAGGCTTTTTATGGTCTCCAGACCAACCTCTTGGTGCAGCAATTCATCCGCGAAGCCGGCGGCTCGGATATTCGTTGTATTGTTGTGGGTGGGGTTGTTGTTGCCAGCATGAAACGCCAGGCCAAAACGGGAGAATTTCGCTCTAACCTGCACCGAGGCGGGAGCGCCACGCCGGTTCGGATCACCCGAGAGGAGCGGGCCATGGCGGTAAAAGCGACGCGCGTTGTCGGCCTTGACGTAGCGGGGGTGGATCTACTGCGCTCTGCGGGTGGGGCGGTCGTGATCGAGGTCAATGCCTCCCCGGGCCTTGAGGGCATCGAGACCGCAACCGGGAAGGATGTCGCGGGTTCTGTGATTCGCTATCTGGAGCGACGAGTCAGGGTCGAATAATGGCTGTGTTGTGATGGTATGGGTGTATGTGTAGACTGCGGGTTCGGTGTCGTGCGTGTTGACACGTCAGTGTGTTTTCCCGTCTGTCGAGGCCTGTAGCACGGCGAAAGCACCTCTCGAGAACGAGGGTTTTTGAGAGGTGACGACAGACCCCATGCCCGTTGCCGAGAATGGGTTTTTTCGCCTCTCAAAACTCATTCTCTATTTGCACTTCTCAAAACCTGTGGTATTAGGTAGAGTTCAGAGCGAGGAAGCCACATGATTGTTGAGTTTACACCGCGACTTGACATCCTGCCGCTACCCCAGCGCCGCTTGTGGGACGAGCTGGCGTCCGTGCCCGTCGATTTCGTGTTGTACGGCGGCACAGCCATTGCGCTGCACCTCGGACACCGAGAGTCTGTTGACTTCGATTTCTTCGGCAACAAGTCGTTCGATCCGTCAAAGCTGGTTCCTGCTATTCCCTTCCTCGTCGGCGCGACCATCACGCAGCGCACACCCGATACGTTGAGCTGTACGGTTGACCGTGGGGGCGTGGTTAAACTGTCGTTCTTCGGCTTGCCCGGCATTCCTCGCCTGTCTCCGCCACACATCGCACCGGACAACGGTTTGCAGGTAGCATCGATGCTAGACCTCGCAGGAATGAAGGCGTCCGTGGTGCAAATGCGTGCCGAGGCGAAGGACTACATCGACATTGACGCCATTTTGACCGATGGCAGGATTGATCTGCCTACCGCGCTTGCCGCCGGACGGGCAATCTATGGGGCGGAGTTCAATCCGCAAAACACGCTAAAAGCCCTTTCCTATTTCGAGGATGGCAATTTGCACCGCTTGTCACAGTCACTCAAGGATCGCTTGGTGAATGCGGTTCGTGCCGTCGATCTTGATCGCTTGCCCGTGATTGCCGTGCCGTGTCGTGTCGTCAATCCTGAGAGGGTGCCATGAAAAACATTCCACTCACGCCCGACACGGAGGCACTCGCCCGTCGCCTTGTATGGTTCGAGGAACCAACGGAGGCGTTATCGGATACCTTCCGCTTCGTCGCCTATGCGCTGGCTCGTGCGACGCATGAGGATATGAAGGTTGTACGTGCGTACCTGACCGACGACGATATTCGCGACGCGCTCGATCATGCGCCCGCAGGAATTATCGATCCGCGATCATGGGCTTATTGGAATGTCAAAATGGGACGGTATCCCGCGCCACCTATGCCAACGCGGAAATTTGAGTAAAGGAACACAACGCCGTGCTGATAGGCTATGCACGGGCATTGAGATTGCCCCAAAGTACATCCCCGCCGAGGTCTTTGATAAGCGAGCGGTGGACTAAGGGCCAGGTGGTGTTCCACGACATCAGCTTCGTTGAGGCGACCCCGCGCTACGACAAGAAGAATAAGTTTGCGGTCACGATCGAGCTAACCGACTTCTCGGTGTACTACACGCAAGGCTTGTGCGATGCAGCCATCGCCGAGATGAAGGAAGGCAAGAGCGAGGTCATGTGCGATCGGGGGCAGCTCTACAAGGTGAGCAAGAGCAAGAGTGGCATCGTCACAAAGGAACGCCTGACCACGCACTGGACGGATTGGGTAGACTACTGGGCGGTGGACTTTGATTACACGAGCCGCAAGGAAATCATCAAGGTACCGGTAGGGTCAGGTCTTGGCGCATCACCGCCAGGCTTTGAGCCGCCCCAAGGTGAGCTGACCCCGCCGCTGTTCGAGGAACGCTGGACGGGCGGCTACCTCTTCGAGAACGAGTGGCAGAGCTTCCGCACCCGTCAGAACCGCAAGTTGGAACTGACGACCGCACAGCACACCTACGACCGGCCCGGGCGCTACACCGTGGCCGTCAAGGTGATCGACATCTTTGGTAACGACACCATGACGCTCGTGCCGGTCAATGTGGGGTAGAACATGCTTGCCCATCTCACTGGTTCGGGCGTTGCAATCCCATCTCAACCCGCTCGCGTGTGGCCGTGTCCGTCAGCAACTCAATGAGCGTCAGGGCAAAGTCCATGGCTGTGCCTGGGCCACGCGAGGTGACGACCTGGCCATCACGAGACACCGGCACATCGACCAGGGTAGTGTTAGTGAGTTTTAACGCCTCCAAGACGCCCGGATAGGCGGTGGCCCGTTTACCGGCGAGTATTCCGGCGTTCGCCAACACCTTGGGGGCAGCACAGATAGCGGCGGTGAAGCGTCCTTGACCCGCCATCCGCTGTAGTAGCGCGATGATGCGGGGGTCTGCGGCAAGGTGATCTGCGCCTGGCAGGCCACCCGGCAGCACCACCATGTCGTAGTCGCGGGAGAGTGCGGCATCAAGGTCAGTGTCTGGGATGTGGATAGTGGCGCGGCTCGCACGTACTGGCCCGGGTACAAGGCCAGCACTCACGACCTCAATGCCCGCACGGCGCAAGAGGTCGATAATGGTAATGGCCTCTAACTCCTCAAACCCAGGAGCGAGGGGAACAAGTACCAGCGGTTTGGTCGGATTCGTCATGGAGGTAGGGCTCCGTGTGGATGAAACTTTGCGGCACAGAACGGCTATAGTGTCTCTTGCGGCTGCGGAGGCGTTACGCTTTGCCAGGTGGACGCGCGCACATCGTTTATAGCATAGGATGGGTGTAAGGAGTACCTCGGATGGTATGGTTCTGTTGGTTGCGGTGTGCGATGCTGTGCTTACGATGAGAAGCGCAAGCGTTTCCACTGCTTTGTCTTGTCTCCGCTGAGGGCCGTTGGCGTCTACCCATGAATCGACTTCTGTTACTTTTCTTATCGACTACGTTTTCGTTGTTTACCGCGAGCCAAGTCCACGCAACTGCTGTCCCCATACCGGTCGTCGCAAGTTTTAGCATCCTTGGCGATATGGTGCAGAGCATTGGTGGTGAGGCGGTGCATGTGACGACCCTCGTCGGGCCAAACGGGGATGCGCATGTCTATCAACCAACGCCGCACGACGCCAAGGCGGTTGCTTTAGCGCAGCTTGTCGTTGTCAACGGCCTTGGTTTTGAGGGATGGATGAGCCGCCTCGTCCGTTCTAGTGGTTTTACCGGACAGATGGTTGTCGCAACGGAGGGGGTCGTCCCACGCGACAATCATGGGGTGGCCGATCCCCATGCCTGGCAGGATCTCAGGAATGGTATGGTCTATGTGCGTAACATCGAGCGGGCGCTGATTGCGGTTGACCCTCTCCACGCGACTGCGTATCAGGCACACGCCAAGGACTACCTCACCCGCCTAGACACCCTAGACCGCGAGGTGCGCACACAACTGGCGGCGCTACCAGCGGAAAATCGGCGGTTCATTACCTCACACGATGCCTTTGGTTATTTTGCCGCAGCCTATGGGTTGACCCTTCTTGCACCCGTCGGGGCGAGCACCGATGCCGAAGCCTCGGCAGCGGATGTCGCCGCTTTGGTGCGTCAGATCCGTCGTGAGCAGGTCAAGGCGGTGTTCATGGAAAACATCACTGACCCGCGTTTGGTGCAACGCATCGCCGCCGAGACGGGTGCGGTCATGGGGGGGACGTTGTACTCGGACGCGCTTTCGGATGTGCGAGGGCCTGCTGCGACCTATCTTGCGATGTTCCACAACAACCTGCAGGTGTTGGTAGAGACATTAACGCCTACCGTGGCGCGTCGAGATCGAATACCCGCTTCCCCTCCATGAGGGTATGGAGCACCCGCCCCTGTAGCTCCCAGCCATGGAAGGGGGTGTTGTGACCACGGCTGACCAGACGGGCAGCATCCAGCGTCCAGCGCCGGTAGGGGTCGAAGATACACACGTCAGCCCGTGCGCCAACCTGGAGGGTGCCGTAGGGCTGATTGAGAATGCTGGCTGGCTGCCAGGTCAGGCGGGAGATTAGGGTGGGCAGATCGATGACATCCTGGTGGACGAGGCGTAATCCGAGCGCCAACAGCGTCTCGAGACCAGAGATGCCGGGCTCGGTCTGACAGAAGGGGGCGAGTTTTGCGTCTGGTTCGTGTGGTTGGTGGTCAGAACAGATTGCAGAGACAACCCCACTGGAACAAGCGAGCCGGAGTATGTCGCGATCGCGCAGACTGCGCAGGGGCGGCATGACATGGCACTCGGCATTAAAGTTTGCGATATCGAGTTCCGTCAGGTGGAGCTGGTGCATGGCGACGTCAGCGGTGACCGGTACGCCGCGTGCCTGTGCCTCGGCCACCATCTCTACTGAGCGTGCTGCTGAGAGCAGGGTGAAGTGAACGCGAATGCCGTCCTGTTCAGCCAAAACCAAGGCACGAGCGACCGCCACGGTCTCGGCGGCAACCGGGATGCCGGGCAAGCCAAGCTGTTCGGAGATAAGCCCCTCATGGGCGCACCCGTTGGCCGCGAGCCAAGGGTCTTGTGGGTGCAAAAAGACGGTGAGGCCAAAGGTCGCGGCATACTCCATGGCGCGGCGAAGGATGAGGGTATTGGGTATCTGCCGGAGCCCATTGCTGACCCCAACACAGCCCGCCTTGGCCAGGGCGGCCATCTCGCTAATCTGCTCGCCCGCGAGGCCCTTGGTCAGTGCGCCGAGGGTGAGTACCCAAGCCTTATCCGACTGGCCAGCGCGTACCTTGATGAGTTCTGCGACGGCGGGGGTATCGATAATCGGGACGGTGTCGGGTGGGACGCAGACCGTGGTAATACCACCAGCCGCCGCAGCAGCGGTCTCGCTCGCGATGGTGCCCTTGTGCTCCTGTCCGGGCTCGCGCAGATAGACGCGCAGATCCACGAGCCCCGGGCAGACGACCCATTGCGACGCATCGATTACCTCGTCGGCCTCGAAGTCTGGTGCCTCGCCAAGCGCAACCACGCGCTTGTCGGCAAGGCAGACATCAATCATGGCGTCAAGCCGCTGTGAGGGGTCTAGCACTCGCCCACCGCGAATGCGGATACGTTTGAGCTGGATCATGGGCCTTTTGTACCTTCCCGATGCTGCGAACCTTCCTCGGTTAGCCGATCGCGCCCGCTTGCGTGGCTACCAAGGCACAACGACATGACCGCCATGCGGATCGCGATACCATGGGTTACCTGCTGAAGGATGACGGATTGTGGGCCATCGGCGACCTCCGAGGACATCTCGACACCACGATTGATGGGGCCTGGGTGCATCACAATGGCGTCAGGCTTGGCTAGGGCCAGTTTTTCTGGTGTGAGCCCATAGACATGAAAGAACTCAAGCCCAGACGGTAACATAGCGCTGTCCATGCGTTCTCGTTGTAGACGCAACATCATGACCACGTCTACGTCTTTCAGTCCGGCACACATGTTGGTGAAGACCCGCACCCCGAGCGCTTCGAGGTGGTTTGGCAGCAGGGTGCGTGGGCCGATGACACGGATCTCGCCAACACCGAGTAGGTTCAGCGCGTGGATCTGGGAGCGAGCCACCCGTGAGTGCATGACATCCCCCACAATCGCCACGACCAGCGCAGAAAAGTCGGGCTTATGGCGGCGGATGGTAAACATATCCAGCAAGGCCTGCGTCGGGTGGGCGTGGCGACCATCACCGCCATTGATGATGCTGACATGGGGCGAGACATGCGACGCAATAAAATGAGCCGCCCCGCTTTGGGCATGGCGCACCACGAACATGTCGATGTGCATGGCCTCGAGGTTCCGCAACGTATCCAGCAGCGACTCCCCCTTAGAGGCCGAGGAGGTCGGGACATTGACCGTCAGCACATCGGCAGACAGGCGCTTTGCGGCCAACTCAAAGGTGGTGCGGGTGCGGGTGCTGGCTTCAAAAAACAGATTGGCGACGGTCTTGCCGCGCAAGAGCGGCACCTTCTTGACCGATTGCTCAGGTACTGCGGCAAACGACTCAGCGGTATCAAGGATCTCAGTGACCAGCCGACGGCTCAATCCCTCAATGCTGAGAAAGTGGCGCAGACGACCCCTGCTGTCTACTTGGAGCTTGGCGGCACCGCGCCAAGTGGGAGACGCTTCGAGGTTCATAGGGCGATGCTCAATTAGTAACCGCGCAAGCGGTGGCCGCTGGTTTCAAGAACCGCTTGCAATCAAGAAACTGACTCTCGGGGAAGGCCCATCGTAGCGCACTTAGGCCCTCTCGTTCAATGACACAAAGCGTAGGTCTTCCTGGGTAGTTTGCCTGGTGCGCGACGAACATCGGGTGCGAATGGGGGCAGTGGCCGCGCTTACGGTTGCCCGAGTTCCAGAGAAAGTCTCTTTAGTTGAAGCGATCTCCAATTGGGCACTGGGGATCGCTTGGACAAGTCAAGGTTGGGAATCCCACGGAACATCGTATCCAAGCTGTCTCGAGAATATGACTGGGTGTCTCCGTGTCCCGGTAAATTAGCCTCCCGTCAGCGCGTGGGCGCTAATCAAGTGTCACAATTAGGTATCGCATCGTAGGATAGCAGGGGTGGCGTCGTGCCTTTAACCTTCGGGGCCTGATTTTGCATCAAGGGTTTTCTTTGCTTCGGCAACATATTGTTCTGCCGAATAGTCCATGCTGGTCTCCTGGTCGTCCCTAAATCTTCTAAAGATAAAATCAAGCACTGATGGAGCCTTGCGACGGTTCTCCAGTATCTCGTCCTGAAGATTTCTTGACATCGCTAGGAGGGCTTCATCGGAGCCTCCCCCCATTGCGGTTTTCCAAATTGTGTCACAATGATCCTTAAGTTTGTCAAGTCGAACTGCCACATCTCTCTGTTCTGTAAATTGACGATAACCAATTAGGAGCAGAGGAAGAAATGGGACTATCTCTTGTAGAAGAAGATTCTCGACTGTCGATCCTCTGCTCAGCGCGAACACACATATCGCAATACAGATTAGGGAAACGGCCCAGGCCCAATAAGCCGCATATCGTCGCCGCTGGGTCGCATCCCACCAGCAGTTTGTACGCTGGCAGACTATCCTTCCAAAGCGGATGGGTAATTCATCTACGCAAGGCGGATACCAATTCTGAAGGGGCGGCATTTTGTGTGCCCATTTCGCATACTTCGCTGATTGTTCCTGTACGAGTTCTGGATCTGGTGGTTTGCCAGCCTTTAGCTCATTCCACGGTAACTGAAGTACGTCGCAATCGAACGCCTCTTGGATAGTGGCGGCTGAGGTTCTAAATCTCTTCTGCCATGGGGTGAGCCAGAGTACATCACCAAGCGTTACGAGTAGGCCCCACGCGGCGACATATCCTTTCGCTTCTGGGTACATCAGAGATAGGACAGCGGTAGCTATTGCAACAGGGCCTCCGATAAGAACCTGCCAAAAAAACACCCGCTTGACTGTGGCATAGCGCTGTCTCTGGGCTGCCAGTCGATGTATTTGTCTGTCAGAGTTCTGTTTTGTGGCGATCATAAATTAGTAATAGTAGGTTGGAAAATTATCGTTATACAGGAGTCGCCACCATCGGAAGGCTTCTGCAATGTTGCTCATGCGCGATGCTTCGCAGGCCTTTTCCGCACGGGAGTAAGCCCTATTCAATTTTGACAACGCATCCTTGCGCTGCGGATCACCTTGGCATGCCTTGATAAGGCCGGAGACGCCCATTGGATCTTGCATGTCTGCGAGATCGCATTGTTCGAGGGATTTAAGAAAGTCTCTGATATCAATATCATAGATGATCGCTGTTTCCTCGGATGCGTATTTCGCAACCCGCAACTCCAGATAAAATGAGGAAATAGGCGCATTGCAGTAGTACTTCCATGCCTTGATGAACCGAATAAGCGGTTTTACCTTTCCGCCGAGCGGTTCGTCCACCGTACGCACATAATAATTATGGGCGTCTGGACTAGCATTCATCCAACCCCCAGCACAGTCTGCGATACCGTAAATCTTGTATCCGTTATCTTCTCTTCGAAAGAAGGCAGGAACAATCTCGTTCTTTTCCGATTCTGATGTACCAAAAGGGACGACGATGGCAGGACAACTAACGCCGACATTGGTGTGGGGGAATCGAGTAGCTAGTGCATCCCTGATCTTAGTTAACGAGTATGTTGAATTGCTGGTTAGTTGGCTCGTTGGCAGGCAAGCCAAATAGTCGACATCGCTATAGCCTGAAATGCTTGTCCCATTACCGAAGGAGCCAATTCTGAAGAAGCGCTCCAGACCAAAATTTCTGGTCAGACAGTCCCCAATCGAGGCTCTGTGGTCTGTGGCCGCTTGCGATTCCGTTGTGGTCGGCGTGAGCTGCGTCAAGAAATGGCTAAACCCTTCATCAATCGTTCTGGGCATACAATTAGTCCTCAGGTAGTGGGTACTGCATCCGCACACCCCGCAATCTTCTGCAGGCGCACATACCCTACCGGAGAAACCACAGTCCCACTATAGACGAAATTCGATTTTGCGAAAAAAAAGCGATACGTAGTGCGAGAATGCCGGAAACCATCCAGACCCTGTGAGGCGCTGTGAGCAAGGCCCATACGGCCACGAGCCGTGGCGCGATGACGCCCCGCGACTCTGCCATAGCGATAACGGCAATGGCCCTGAACCAACCACCTCGTCCCCAAGGCCGCTCCCCTCTCAGATCATCAACAATACGGCGGCAACATTGCGTCTTTCGGCGATGAGGAGGTTATAGGTGCGACAGGCCGCTCCCGTATCCATCACCTCTACGCCAATACCGCGCTGATCCAGGGGGGAGAGCACGGCGCGGGAGGGGAAGCGCAACCGCCCACCCGTCCCGAGCAGCACAACGTCTACGGGGTACGTAGCGAGGTGCTCAAAATGGGCGGCGGCCAAGTCATCGAAACACTGGGGCGGCCAATCGGTGATGAGTCGGTTCGGCATGACAATGAGCGAGCGCGTGTAAGTCTCGCCATTGACCACCACCTGCCCCTGGCCATAGGAGCGGATGATATATTCAGCAACCGGGTCATCTAAGCGTATCTTCACATCAACACTCCTTCGTGCGGTTCAGCGCCGCGTCATCCATCAAGCCCGGTAATCCGGTCGTAGTAACGGGCGCGATAGAGTAGGCGTGGGGCCGCTCGGTCGTCTACAAAGCCGGTGCGGTCGTGGAGGATGTTGTTGCCGACCAGGCCCTGCCCGGGGGCAAGGGCACCACGCAGCACGTAGGGGGTGGTCGCAAGGAGGTTGACCAATGCGCTGACAGCGTCTTTGGTGCTGGCCGACGGAACATTATCGCTTGCTGCTTGGCTATCACGCCAGACGATGTTCCGGTTGCGTGCTGTGTAGCGCAGGTGGAGCTGTCCGCGTGGGGTTACTGAAAAGACCGGCCCGATGGAGGCAGCACGCAACTCCTGCCCATCGCGGACAAAGGCCGGAATGGTCATTGCGTCGGGAGCAGAGAGGGCGACAATATAGCTTGGGTCTTGGTCGCGCAAGAGCAGGTAGGCGAGTTCGTGATCCAGCAACCCATTGTTGCCGCCTTCGTGGGCAGGGCGAACGCAGTGCAGCAGGAGCGCGTGGATCTGTCGTTGTGGTGGGTTGTAGTAGCCGTCGGTGTGCCAATGGAGCGGACGGTCGGTGTAGGGGATGAAATCGGTGCGGACGTTATCGCCGCTTGCGACTTGCAGCGAGGTGATGTCGTCTTCGTCAGCACCTGGGTTGTGATCAAGTCGCCGCAGTCCCAGTTGTTCGCCGAGTAGGCGTGGTACGGTGCGATCCTCGCCGAGGTCGGGCCCCGCGTAGACAGCCATGTTGGCGCTCTGGCAACGAGCGAGGATTGCCGTCTGTTCGGATTGGGTTAAGCGGCGCGGGTCACGAACCTCAATGATGAGGTCAGAAAACGTGCGGGGGGCAGCGACAAGCTTGGCGTCGCGCCAACGCTGGTAGGCGGATTGGTTGGATAGATCGAAGGGAGAATTAGACATAACAACCCGCTCGCGGGCGAACTAAACCACGCACCGACACCCTATGTTGGGTACGGCCCCAAGGATCCCCACGCTCCCCGTCGACATCCCTGTGGCGGGGTTTGGGCAAGGTTCTACCCTCTATTTTTCTTAGCGTAGCAACCTATGCGGCTCGCTGATCGTGGCCGATATGCTGCGCACCTTCACCGGATTCTCGGTTGGTCACAAGTTGGGCAAGGGTGATCCCTCCTAAAAACTCGAAGATCTGGCGGCTTAGATCGTCCCACAAAAGACGCGCTGGCCCACCCTCTCCGCGACGGGTTGAGGAATCCTGATCCGCACCCGCATGGTCATCAACGGCCACCACTACATCAGCGACGGTAATACTGGCTGCGTCACGCCCCAGACGGTATCCGCCACCCGGACCACGGGCTCCCTGGATCAACCCCGCTTTACGCAAACGCATAAAAAGTTGTTCCATATAAGACTGGGAGATACCTTGGTGGACGGAGATACTCGCCAAGGTCACTGGATGGCGTGAATTCACTGCGAGTTCCAACATCGCCTCTATTGCATAACGCGCCTTGCTGGATAGCTTCATCGTACGCTCCTTCAAATGCTTGACGGGATGTAACACTTCATTACCATACGCGCAATAAACCATGCAGGCAAGAGGCAGAGGGCATTACTCTGGCTTTTATTTTTGATAGGGGCACCCGTTTGAAGCATAACGCAGCAAACGTCCAAGTGACTCCCTACAAAAGCGCGTGTGCAATGATCGCCTGGATGGCATCGGCAGCGCCTTTGGGATTGACTGCGTCGCGGATGGGGCGACCCACCACGATATAGTCAGCACCATCGGCGAATGCCTGTTCGACGGTGACGACTCGTTTCTGATCATCTTCGCGACGGTTTTCTAGCGGTCGAATCCCGGGAGAAATCACCAAGAATTGTTCACCCAAGCGGTCACGCAGTCGCGCTGCCTCGAGCCCGGACGAGATAACGCCATCGCAACCGAGTTGTAGCGCACGCCTCGCGCGTGACAACACGAGATCCTCTACCTCGCACTGAAAGCCAAGGTCGGCAAGGTCTTGACGATTAAGGCTGGTGAGTACGGTGACCGCGAGGATCTTGAGATCCTTCTTGACGGCGACGGCGGCTTTCAGCATCGCGTCGTCCCCATGGATCGAAACAAAATGGATATTTCGATCGGTAAGCTGTCGTACGGCACGAGCGACGGTCTCGGGTACATCAAAGAATTTCAGATCAGCGAAGATCTTTTTCCCGCGCTCCTGCAGCCAATCGATAAGGCTGAAATAGTCGCCGGACATCGATAACTCAAGCCCAAGCTTGTAGAAGGACACCGAGTCCCCCAATTGATCGACCAACGCCTTGGCCTCTGCCGCACGAGGCACATCCAATGCGACAATCAGCCGTTCGTCTGCGGAAATGTCCTTTTTCGCTTGCCTATTCACGATTCTATTCATGGCGACTCTCGTTTGCGCTAGACAGTTGTTGGTACTCATACATGGCTTGTACGACGCGGGCGGCCCCTTCCCCATCCACCACAGCCTGTCCTGCTGTGCGCATTCGGGCACGTTGCGCGTCATCGGCAGCGAGTGACTTTAGTGCAGTCGCGAGGTTTGCGACAGTGAGCGTTTCCCACCAGCCCAGGTTGATGCTAAAACCTACCGCAGCGGTTACATCAGCAATCGGGATCTGGTTGTCGGCAACCGTGACCAACAGGGCCGGCACCCCAAGTGCCGCAAGCTCCCAGGCAGTAGTACCGCTCGCGGAGAGGGCGAAGTCGGCGGAGTTCATCAGCACCCCCATGTCTTGCACATCCTCGTGTAGCGCAATATTGGGTAGGGTCGCGGCAAATTGTCGCAGTGCGTTTAATTGGGGCGTGGTACTCCTGACCACCACCAAGACCTCCCAATCTGCACCAACGGCAGCAACCGCCTCTAGGGCAAGTAGGGTCAGACCACGCGGATCCGAACCGCCCATGGTGATCAAGAGGCACAGCGATCGGTGCTCCAGAGCGCTTGGGCTTGGCGCACGCGGCGTATTCCGAGCACGCTTTAGCTCCGATCGTAACAGGCAATAGCGTGCCTCAAGCAAGAGGCGGGTATCGGAGTCTACAGCGTAGTGCAAGCCCTTTGCGCCAAGGTTTTGGTTCAGCAGGAGAGAGGCGTGGTAGTGACTGTGTTGTGCGATGTCGTCAACGACGAGAACCGGAATCCCAAGGGCACGAACCGCCGCCTGATAATCGGGGTCGAAGTGGTAGCCATCCAGCACAATCCAACCAGGCTGGAACACAGCGGCCAGGTTAGCCAGGGCGGCTAGGTCTCCTGGATCAGGGTGGCTTGCCATGAGATCCCATACGCCCACACCAGCGTCTGCTAAGCGCTTCCGCAGACCAGGCATGGGGACACAGCCCAACAATATGGTCAGGGCAGGTTCTGCGGCTGGTGGTTGCGCCTCCTGCCAGGCCTCGACCAGGGCGAGCAAGCGCATCACATGACCTGTACCAATATCGAAGCCAGCATCCGTCCGCAATAACAAGGGGGCTTGCAAGCGTAGCTTCATACCCATGCTCGGTTGCGTACTCATTCTTCTTTGCGCAACAGATACATGCTATCTACATTGGCGGTATTATTCAGGTAGGGTAACCGTTCCTCGCGCACGAGGGTGAGCCGTGGACAGTACTGTCGGTAGAGATCGGCAAAGGGTGCCTTCCAGAGCAATTGGCGCTGCCCGTGGTATGGGATCTCGGTCGGCGTTTCGGCAAAATACTCAAGGCCCCAGATCATGCTCTGGCTGACACGACAAACCTCGCGGAAAACGGTTGGCAGGTGAGAGGGATGGATATGGATGAGCACCCCGGAGGTAAACACCAGATCAAAGACGTTGTCAGGAAAGGGTAGCGCCAACGCGGAACCCTGCAACAGGGTTGCCTGGGGCAGGCGCTCCTTTGCTCGGGCCAAGGCGTAGTCCTGGATATCCATCCCAGTGAGATGGGTAAACCCCATACTGGTCAGGAGAGCAAGCTGGTTGCCAACATTGCAACCGACCTCCAGGATCGACAAGTCCCGTGGGAGGGTGCCGAGAAAGCGCGTGTTTAATTCGCTCCGGCTGATACCAAACTGGGTTTGGTACAGTTGATCCAGCCCTTCCAAACCGAGGTCGTTGCGTTCGGTGTAAGATCGGCCAAACTCTCCGGCCCATTGTTCTGTTTGCTCGGTCAGTCCTGTCATGTGCCTTGAACCCGTGATAGAGTACGGTGAGGGTTGGATTTACAACTGTGATTGCGCAATGCGACCAGGGTTTCCTATCCAATACATTATGGAGCATCGACAGTGTTGAAGCAGATCGAGATTAGCGCAAAACTAGAACAAGATTACAAGATTGTCAGCAACATTCGCGGCCATCAGGTGATTGTCGATCAACCGCCAGCCGGTGGCGGCAAGAACGAAGGCCCGTCACCCCTTGAATTTGCAAGTCTTTCGCTTGCGGCCTGTGTTATCACCATTGGGCAGATTATTGCCCGTCAAAAACGGATTATGTTGAGGAATATGGAGGTTCGCGTTGTGGCAGAGATAGAGACCGATGTTTATATGGGAAAAAACAAGAGCGAGCGCCCAGGGTTTATTGGCTATAAGGTCTTTACCAAGATTGATGCCGATCTCTCAGACGAAGAAAAGCAGGCATTGCTGGAAGAAATCGATAGCCGCTGCCCAATCTCCGAGAATCTCCAACACTTTACACCCGTATCGCTGGTGCTAGAGGCGTGAAACCAGGCCAGTCGGCTCGTCTGTCTAACCATCCTCTTGGCATGGAATCTGATATTCTAGAAAGCCATCGGATTATATCGTTAGAGGAGGGGAGTGAGTCAATTGCAGAGCAGCTTAGTTGCATGGAGCCGTGGCGTACGCTTGGTTATACTGCGGCACGACTGCAAAACTACCTCACGTCTCCTGATCCTTGTCTGCGATGTATGGCCATCGTTGCGGGTGAGGCCGATGAGCTGCGTCTCGTGGGCGTGGCGTGTGTTCGCTTTCCCTGGTTGTTCGGGGCATATCTTGAGCTTTTTGCCATATTCCCCGATTACCAGGGCATGGGCCTCGGCACAAAGGTGTTGACCTGGCTAGAACGACGGGTAGCCGAGAAGACCCGCAACCTGTGGATCATCGTCTCCTCGTTCAATGAGTCGGCGCGGGCCTTTTATCGCAAACGGGGCTTCTTTGAGGTAACGAAGTTAGAGGATCTGATCACTGTCGGGTTTGACGAGATCTTGCTTCGCAAAAACCTTATGCACAACGCATGAACCACTGCCATGCTGCACGACCACTCCCTTTTCTTTTTTCTCATCCCCGTTGTCCCCCTCCTGTCTCTGCTGGCCGCGTTTGCTATTGCCCTGCACGTTTTGTCGGGCAAGGCGGTCGGAGATGAGGGGGAAACACTAACCACGCGCATCAGCACGACTGTTGCGGGCATCGTACTGCTCCTGCTGCTTTTCTGCGACGTAGTTGTCTTGCTTACGGGTGCCCCGGGCCTCATCACCATCGGGCAATGGTTCGCGAGTAGCGAGTTCGTCTTCCCCCTATCCTTTGCTATCGATGGGGCGAGCCTCGCGCTGGCCACCGGGGTTGCCTTCATCGGTTGGGTGACTATCCGTTTCTCGGTTCATTATCTGCACCGCGAGGCGGGCTTCCAGCGGTTTTTTCTTGTCCTTGGCCTGTTTTTGTGTGGGATGCAGGTAGTCGTCCTGGCGGGAAATGGTTTGCTGGCCTTCGTTGGCTGGGAGTTCTGTGGGGTCAGTTCTTACCTCCTGATTGGCTATGCCTACGAGCGTCCTACGGCGACGGATAATGCGCTATTCGCTTTTGTAGCCAACCGCATCGGTGACGCAGGATTTTTAATGGGGTTGTTCGTTGCCCTGACTGCAATCGGTACAACCGACTGGCATAGTCTCGCCCTTTGGGTCGCTGCCCCCACCTTCGATAAGGTGACAGCGCGTCTGATGGTGCTTGGGTTTCTGATCGCAGCCCTTGCCAAGTCTGCCCAATTGCCCTTTGTCTCTTGGATTGCACGGGCGCTAGAAGGGCCAACGCCTTCCTCGGCCATCTTCTACGGGGCGGTGATGGTACACGCAGGCGTGTGGTTGGTAATCCGCCTAGAGCCAGTACTCACCCAACTGCCCGATATCCTGCGCTGGATTGCCGGGATTGGCCTCCTGACTGCCGTGTATGCGTGGATTGTTGGTCTGGTGCAGACCGATGTGAAATCGGTGATGATGTTCGCAACCACGACACAGGTAGGTCTTATGTTCTTTGAGTGCGGGATGGGTTGGTTTACGGTCGCGACCTGGCACCTTGGCCTGCACGCCCTGTGGCGGAGCTGGCAGTTTTTGATGATCCCCTCGTATATGCACCTGGTTGGGGTCAGTGAGGCGCTGGCCGCACCGGCCTGGTTGGCTCGGCGTCAAGGGCTGTGGACGGCTGCGTTGCAACGGTTCTGGCTGGATGCGGTGGCCTTGGCGCTGTTGGCGCGCCCGCTGGTCAGGATTGGCTATGATCTGCGCGATTTTGACACAGAGGTCGTGGCGCGTATCATCGGGATGCGGCAGCGCACAACGGCGAGTGACGATCTTAGTGGGGATGCGATAATCCGCGGCTACGGGGCTGCGGGTGGGTTGCTCGCGTGGTGTGCGCGTCATTTTCAGTCGTTCGAGCGCTGGTTGATCCTAGGCGACAATGCCTGGTTACGGCAGGTGCTGCGCGAAACGGGCGTGATATTCCTGGTCGTTGAGGAACTCTTGGAGCAGCCGCGTTACTTGTTGATGTTCGTTGTTGCAACCTTGGCGGTGGTGATATGAAGAACTCGCTTGCCCTGCATGGCGGTGCACCAGTGCGTACCGCGCTGCTGCCCTATGGTCGTCAGTGGGTGTCTGAAGAGGATGTAGCGGCGGTGGTCGAAGCACTACGCTCGGATTGGCTGACCACCGGGCCACGGGTTGCAACATTCGAGGAGGCGTTTGCTACTGCCGTGGACACCCGCTATGCAGTCGCCGTGTCGAGTGGCACGGCGGCTCTGCATGTAGCGGTTGCCGCCCTCAAGCTTGGTGTCGGGGAGGAGGTGATTGTGCCCACCCTCACCTTTGCGGCGAGTGCGAACTGTGTGGTCTACCAGGGTGCGACACCAGTATTCGCCGACGTAGACCCGGACACCTTGCTACTCTCCTCCCACGAGGTCGAGCGCCTGATAACGCCGCGCACCCGCGCCATCCTTGCGGTCGATTACGCTGGCGCGGTTTGCGACTATGCGGCATTACGCGAGATAGCAACACGCCATGGCCTGCACCTTATCGCGGACGCCTGTCATTCGCTCGGTGCGCGTCGTGACGGACACTCGGTGGGGAGCCTAGCCGATCTCACTGCCTTTAGTCTCCATCCGGTCAAACACATCACTTCTGGCGAGGGCGGTGTCGTGACGAGCGATGACCCGGAACTTGCACAGCGTCTCCGTTTGTTCCGTAACCACGGCATCACAACCGACCATCGCGAGCGGGAACAGCGTCGGCAATGGCAGTATCAGATGGTGGAACTCGGCTTTAACTACCGACTCACCGATATCCAGTGCGCACTGGCCTTGTCGCAACTACAGCGCTTGCCCGAGTTCGTGGCGCGACGCCAGGCCATCGCACACCGTTACGACGCAGCGTTTGCCGAGCTGCCGGGTTTGTCGCCGTTGCGGGTGCCGAGTGGCGTACATCATGCCTATCACCTCTATGTGGTGCGTCTCGCAACCGAACGCCTCACCGTGGATCGGGATACCATCTTGCAGGCGTTACGGGCAGAAGGGATCGGTGCCAATGTCCACTATTGGCCCGTTCACCTCCACCCGTACTACCAGAACAGCCATGGCACTCGGCCCGCGCTTTGTCCGGTCGCCGAAGAGGCCGCACGTCGTATCGTGTCGTTGCCCATTTTTCCGCGCATGACGGATGCGGATGTTGAGGATGTGATTTCTGCGGTAGGCAAGGTTTTGGCTGCCTTTTCTGCTTGATTTCGTGCGTAGTAGCAGCGTGTTGCGCCCGCCGGATAGGTAACAGGATGGCGGTTGTTTGCGGGTGGCGAAAGCCAATGTTCGGGTCTGATGATCTCCACAAAACCATCGAAACAATAAGACTATGACGCTCACTACGTTGATCTTTGATGTTGATGGCACCCTGGCGGACACCGAGCGCGACGGTCATCGGGTGGCCTACAATCGCGCCTTTGCCGAGGCGGGTCTCGACTGGGAGTGGTCGATTGCACTCTATGGGGAGCTGCTCCAGGTGAGTGGTGGCAAGGAACGGCTGCGCTTCTACGTCGAGCGTTATCGGCATGACCTCGTCGGTCGCCCCGATCTCAGTCGCCTGATTGGCGACCTTTATGTGGCGAAGACAAGATTCTTTGCTGACCTCGTGGGTACGAGCGCCATTCCGCTACGTCGTGGCGTGCTCCGTTTGTTGCGCGAGGCGCGAGCGGCAGGCTTGCGCCTCGCCATTGCGACCACGACCAATCCGCACAATGTCCGTGCGCTGCTTGAAGCGAATCCCGACTTGGCAGGTTGTGATTGGTTTGGGTGCATCGCCGCCGGAGACGTCGTCGCCCGCAAGAAACCAGCGCCGGATATCTATCAGTATGCCCTAAAACGGCTCGGGGTGAGTGCGGCAGAATGCCTCGGGTTTGAGGATTCGAGTGTGGGCGTACTCGCTGCCCATGCCGCCAAGATACCCGTTGTCGTGACCGTGAATGAATACACCAGGGGGCAGGATTTCGGCGGGGCGCGCCTCGTGCTCGATCATCTGGGCGAGCCAGATCAACCCTTTACGGTGTTGGCGGGCAATGCGGGCGAAGCGCAGTTGGTAGATGTGGCGCTGCTGCGGACATTGCTGTAATGGATTCTACCAACAGACACAGAGGATGATACCACTCATATATCACCGCACTCTTTATCTTCTCCCGTGACTACAATCCGGATTGTGTCATTCCCCAAACTGCTTGCAGAATCGCTATCTTATAAGAACCTCGGCAGGGGTTTGGCCAACAACAAAATTCTTCTGCAGGCCAGCAATTCCTAAGCACTACTCTTCTAAGCCATTGGCCGCCATGACGGCATACAATGCCTCAAGTGCTGCAGCAAAGTTATATTGCTCAATGAAATAGCCTATTTGCAAGAATTCTTCAGCAAGTGCCGTGCCTACTAACGTCTCCTGCAACACACCGAAGCACTCAATCGCATCAAACCTTCTGTCTTCAAGGAAGGTAATGAGTGTGCGTAAATACTGAATCACCAGCGACTTGTCCACATCCTTTGTTGGAGGACATGGCACGACACTCTCTTGTCTCGGCAACCACTTTTTAATGGTGTCCTGTATGGTAATCATTGCGAATGGTTTCGCAATGAAATCGTCCATTCCGGCGGCAAAACAACGCTGCCTGTCCTCCTCAAAGGCATCTGATGTTACCGCAATAATGGGATGGCGTAGCTGACCGTTCTCTGCCTCCCATTGCCGGATCAATTGAGTGGCGGTGTAACCGTCCATAATCGGCATATGCAGATCCATAAGGATTACGTCTATGATCCCCCCACTCGTGATTACCTCGATTGCTTGTTTTCCATTCTCAGAGAATAGCACAATCCCACCGGATTTCCTGATAAACTCACCCACAATAACGCGGTTTGTTTCATTGTCATCAACGATCAGGATCGTACCAGATAATTGCAACTGCCTAATGTTCTCTATATTCTCAGCAGTCGCCGCATTTTCTTCGGTAATGACTGCCTGTACCCTAAACCAGAAGCGAGAACCTTTGCCTAACTCGCTTTCAAGACCAGAATCTCCACCCATCATCCTTGCCAGTTTTCTCACAATAGATAGACCAAGCCCACTACCACCATATTGTCGAGTGATCGAACTATCCACTTGCGAGAATGGAACAAACAATGCCTCTTGGGTGCTCTGAGAAATACCAATACCAGTATCCGACACAGAAAACTCAAGCAAAGCGGTTTGATCCTTGCGCTCTACTTCACGCGCTTCTATACGAACACCCCCTACGGAAGTAAATTTTATCGCGTTCCCCACAAGATTAGAGAGCATTTGGTTAAGCCGATAAGGGTCGAGCAGATAACTATCTGCTGATCCCAGCCACCGAGATTCAATAGCGAGTGACTTCAATCTGGCACTGTCTAGGAACAGGTGATGTGTCTCATCGATTACCGCCCGAGGCTTTGTGGGCACTAATTCAAGAGTAATCTTACCGGATTCAATCTTAGAGATATCCAGAATATCGTTGAGTAGATTGAGCAATGTCCTGCCCGAATCCAAAATGGTTTTAGCATAGTCTTTGCGCTGCTGCTCACTCACATTCCACATCAACAACATCTGCGCCATACCAAGAATACCATTCAATGGCGTGCGAATCTCGTGACTCATTGTTGCCAAAAAACGGCTCTTGGCAATATTTGCAGCCTGCGCTTCATCGGTACGCTGCTGGAGAACCTCATTCAATTGCTGAAGGTGAAGTTGCGCCTGCTTTGCCTCGGTAAAATCAAGACCAAATGCCCAATTCTGGGAACCAATACTAACAAAGTGCCATAATATATTCCTCATAGAGCCATCCTTGCAGGAAACCACAACCTCCATTGGCTCAATAGCGCTACGTGTTACGATCGCACGCTGAATTCGGCGCTGCCATTCTTCCATCACCCGCTGACGATACGATATATCAGGGTAGGCAAGTGGCCACCAATCTTCCGCTGAAGGCACCTCCTCTATCGTATAGCCAAACAACTTAGTAAACATTGGATTCATATATCTGGCTTGCTGATCAGAGCCAACCGACATATAAATTGCCAATGGCGACGTATCAGAAATCGCCTTAAATAGTTTCTCCCTCTCGACCAAGACCTCCTCTGCCTGTTTTTTCTCACTGATGTCTGTATGAATACTTACCCAGACCTCGCCAAATTCATGATGGTTAAAAGTAGCTACCCTAGCCTGGCACCAGAAAGGGGTTCCATTCTTTTTAATATTCTTGACCTCTCCAAACCAACTTTTCTTGGCAAGAAGTGCAGCCATGATCCTGGCAGCCACCGCCTCGGGATCAACATCATCATGGGCATTCAAAATACTGACTGCCTTTCCTAGCAGCCCTCCGGGCTCGTAGCCAAACATATGCTCGAATTGTTTGTTAGTAAAGACGATGATACCATCGCCAGCGCGAATCAGCATAATGCCTTCTGATAGGCTATTCAGGATAGCGCTATGCAACCGTAGGGCGCTATCAGCATGACGCTGTTCGGTAATATCCCGAGAAAGACCAAGCACCGTTCTAACAGACCCGTCCGCGCCAAATTCTGGGATTGTGCGCCACTCCAATACGCGGATACCCCGCGCACTTTCCCATTCAAATACCTCGGTATAGGGTTGCCGCGTTGTGAAACACTGCTCAATCGCATTCTCAAATAGCGCACACAAGTGGACAGGAAAGCCTATTTCACGATGCGTCTTACCAAGATATTCTTCCGGCGTCTTACCCGCATCACAAATGGCGCGATCATTCGCAATGATATGGCGATGCTGTCTATCGTAGCGCATCACATAATCAGGGACGTTATTTACCAAAGAAAGATAATCTTGCTCTCTTCCCTTTGCGAATTCCAACGCTTGATCACTAATACACCGCGCCTGCGTGGCGAACTCCACCGCTTCTCTGATAGCGATCTCTGACTTTCTGCGCTCGGCAATATCGAGACCAAGCCCAACCACGACCGGACGCCCATTGAAGTCCACGCGGGTGCCCGTAAACAGATAAGGGATGCGGTTGCCATCCTTTACGAGCAAATTCGCCTCGACCGTCGCCTGCCCAGAGACAAACACCTGCTGAATCGCCGCAGCTACCGACGACCTGTCTCCGCCGTCGATGACATCAAGTGGGTGTAATTGATTGACCTCGCCTGAGCGATACCCCGTTACATTTTCAAAATTCCGGTTCCATGACAGAAAACGACTCGATTCGTCGAAGAGATAGAACACACCCGGCAGAGATTCGATGATCTGCCCCCGAAATGCGTACTCTTGTTCCTGGAGACTGTCGTATAGAGACACCTTGCGAACAATGAAATAAGATAAACAAAGTAATGTTGTGATGTTTAGTACTACGGATATCGCGTCTATTGTATTTAGGTCATAAAGCCCCTTGCGTTGACCGATCAGAGAAGCCCAGTCAAATAGAAAAGGCATCACAAACGAAGCTGGCAGCAGTAGCAATGCAAGAGACCGTGCCTTGCCGTCTTTCACAAAGACAGACATAAATCCTTTGTTCGCGTGAATGAACAATACGGCGACAGACAATAACAAGAAGCAACATGCCGTGTTAAACGCCATTGGAATATAGTGTCTGATGCCCAGAAATGAAACGACATCGTACAAATAGCCAGTCAGTACTACTAACGCGAACAGCACTGCCAGGGTAGTAAGTAACTGCGATACGATGACAACCAGATTAGAACGCGCACCCATCAACAATAGGGATATACTGAGAGTAAAGAAGGTTAGCGCCGTATTCGGTGCCATTCGACTAGGAAAACCCGCCTCTGCAACTAGCTTGGTAGAGAAAAGATAGCTATCCATACCAAACGATGTCCTCAGTAGCACATCACTGAGTTTTATGGCGCTACCAACGAGAACAACAACTGCCACAAGGTACCCAGCATTATTTATCCAGTGGTTTTTGCTGCTAGAACAAAGAATCGCCAATCCCAGAAGAATAAAACCGGCAGCCGTAAGCGGGTTCATCGCAACGCTGATTTCGATACTACGCTTTAGGGCATTGATATCGAATACCCAACCCACAAGAACCGTAATCGCCCAGAGGATACATAATAACGACGATAGCCTACCAACAGTTGTTATTGTATTTGCAGGAGTCTTCATTAGGTTTTCCGAGCCGCTCTTTTGTTCAACGCCAATGGACAGTAATCTACCAGAGCCTCCACCGCAACCTCTTCATCCCCACATCGTCCATGCCATCAAGTCGCTGTTGGTCGTGTTCCTACCAGGCAGGTCATTGCGGTGCTCGATAGCCGCACAGAATGTCCGCGCAACCCACAGAAACCGTCACATCCCCCCAAATATTTTAGATCATGCTGCACAGCTCTTGTCTTATTCGCTGCGGTCAGGCAGCCATGACTCACCCCACCGCTCCACGCGATATTATGGCCACCGGTAACAACCACTCGTCTCCAAACGCGCCTCCTGTTGGTCAAACCAGCAGACCGCACTCAAAAATCCTCTTGAGGATGTAAGCGCCGCCCCACGCCCACCCCTTCCCCAGCATTGGATCTAACCCGCAGGCACATCCACAAAGATGTGGGGATCTTGCGCGTGATGGGCGCATTAGTCCATCCATCACGCGCCTACGGGGTGGCGCAGACGGTCTTTGCCGCCCACCCCCCTAGTCCCGCGATCTGCGGAAGCCTCCCTGCACTCGTTCTATCCTGGAAATCTCTCCCCGAACACCACCCAGATGCCCGACACGGGTGCGCACATTCACGCAAGCTGTGTAATAATTCCACCCGTCTGCGCACAACTGTGCAGTCATCCCGCTCACCCCGTGAAGGACGCAATAATGAGCTTCTTTTTCTCTGACGCCTACGCCCAAGCTGCCCCCGCTGCATCAGCAGGCGGCTCCGATATGATTTCGTTTCTGCTGCCCGTTATCCTGATTGTCGTGTTCTATTTCGTCCTCATCCGCCCGCAAAGTAATCGTGCGAAGGAGCACACCAAGATGGTGTCCGGCCTCGCCAAGGGAGATGAGGTGGTGACCAACGGCGGGGTACTCGGCAAGATCGTCGACGTGGGCGAGAACTTTGTCCAGGTTGAGGTCGCCAATAACACCCAGGTGTGGGTACAAAAGCAAGCAATCGCCTCCCTGATGCCTAAGGGCACCCTCAAGAGCCTGTGACCCGATAACGCCCATGAATCAGTACCCCCTCTGGAAATATGTCCTCATTGTGATTGTCCTGTTGGTGGGCACTCTGTACGCCCTCCCCAACGTCTTCGGCGAAGATCCGGCCATTCAGATCTCGGTGAATGTTCGCGGCTCCACGCTTGACCAGGGCACCTTAACCCAAGTCAGCACCGCCCTCGCTAAGGCCAACATTGCCGTCAAACACGCCGACCTGACCCCCCAAGGGCTGCTGGTGCGCCTCTACGACACCGATGCGCAATTGAAGGCGCAAGATGTCGCACGAGAGAGCCTCGGGCACGGTTACGTAATCGCGCTCAATCTTGCGCCCTCCACCCCGCACTGGTTGACGGCACTCGGTGCCGCACCCATGTACCTCGGGTTGGATCTGCGTGGCGGCGTGCATTTCCTAATGCAGGTCGACATGAAGGCTGCCATCGACCACGCCGAAGAGCGCTATGTGAGTGACAGTCGCACCCTGCTGCGCGAAAAGAAATTGCATTACCTGACCGTAGATCGGGCTAACGGAGGCGGTATTACCGTCAAGTTCAAGGAGCGCCAAGAACGCGACCAAGCCATTGAATTACTGCGCAAGGAACTGCGTGAGCTACAGTTGGTGGCAGAGGACTCCCCCGAGGGTTTTTATGTTTCTGGTCGTATCCCCGAAAAGGAGCGACACACCATTGCCAGCACCGCCGTCCAACAAAATCTCACCACCCTGCGTAACCGCGTCAATGAACTCGGTGTAGCCGAGCCCGTGCTCCAACGCCAAGGCGAGGATCGTATCGTCGTCCAACTGCCTGGTGTGCAGGATACGGCTCGCGCCAAAGAGATCCTCGGCGCAACCGCAACGCTCGAATTTCGCATGATGGATGAGGAGCATCTCCCCCAAGAGGCGCTTGCTGGTCATACGCCCGCCTCCTCTAAGCTCTACTACGAGCGCAGTGGTCGCCCCATCCTGCTCCAGAAGCGCGTCCTGTTGACCGGCGAGTCAGTCATCGACGCAGCCTCTGGCCTCGAGAACCAAACCGGCTCACCGGCAGTCTTTATCACGCTCAACTCGAAGGGCGCACGGATCTTCAGCCAAGCCACCCGCGAACTGGTCGGGAAACGCATGGCGGTCGTCTTCATCGAAACCAAGATAGAAAATAAAACGGTCGATGGGCACGAGATAAAGGAGAAAAAGACCGTCGAAGAAGTCATCAACGTGGCCGTAATTCGCAGTGAACTCGGCAAACGCTTCCAGGTCACTGGACTTGAGTCCACCGGGGAGGCACGTAACCTCGCATTGTTGTTACGTGCGGGCGCACTCGCCGCCCCGATGGAGATTGTGGAAGAACGCACGATCGGCCCAAGCCTAGGCCAGGACAACATCGCAACCGGGGTACGCTCGGCGGTCATCGGCTCGCTTATGGTCATGTGTTTTATGGGCTTTTACTACGGCATGATGGGGGTTATCTCCGACCTCGCCTTGCTGTTGAACATCGTCCTCGTGGTAGCACTCCTCTCGATTGTCCAGGCCACCCTAACCTTACCTGGCATTGCGGGCATTACCCTCACCGTGGGTATGGCAGTGGACGCAAACGTGCTCATCAACGAGCGCATCCGCGAAGAACTGCGCAACGGTAACTCGCCGCACGCCAGCATTGCCGCTGGCTACAGTAAGGCCTTTCTCACCATCCTAGACGCCCACGTTACTGCCCTCATCGGCGCGATTGCCCTGTTCATGTTTGGCACCGGGCCGGTAAAAGGCTTCGCCGTCACGCTCAGTCTCGGTATCCTGACATCGCTTTTTACCGCCATCATGTTCACCCGCGCCATCGTTAACCTGACCTACGGTCGGCAACGAACCATGCGACTATCTGTGTAACCCAAGGAGAGAACTACGATGGAATTCTTCAAGAAGATATCCAGCATCGACTTCATGGGCGTACGTTGGTACGCCATTGGCGTCTCAGGCCTCCTGTTTACCCTGTCTCTTGTCATGCTCGTGGCGCGTGGGCTCAACCTCGGCGTCGATTTTACCGGCGGCACGGTCATTGAAGTGGGGTATGAACGCTCGATAGACTTAACGGCAGTCCGCAAAACCCTCGACCACGGGGGTTACGGCGAAGCGATGGTGCAGAACTTCGGCACGACCCGAGATGTCCTCATTCGCATCGCACCCCGACCAGGATTGACCAATGCGATGTTAAGCGATCGGATCCTCGGGATACTGCGCGATGACGCCGGCGATAACCGCGTCAATATGCGCCGGATAGAGTTTGTCGGGCCGCAGGTCGGCGAGGAACTGAAAGAGGCGGGGGGCATGGCCCTCATCTTCTCGACCCTCGCCATCTTGGTCTACGTTGCGTTGCGCTTTGAGTATCGCATGGCGCTCGGTGCCATCGTGGCAATGTTCCACGACCCCATCATCATCCTCGGGCTTTTTGCGGGCACCTACATAGAGTTTGATCTCACCGTACTCGCCGCATTGCTCGCCATCATCGGCTATTCTCTCAACGACACCGTCGTGGTGTTCGACCGGATCCGCGAAAATTTCCGCAAGCTGCGCAAGAACACCCCGGAAGAGATCATCAACCGCTCGGTCAATGAAACCCTATCCCGTACCCTGATGACCTCTTTTGCGACACTGCTGGTTGTGGTCGCGATGTACCTGTGGGGCGGGAGCGTCCTGCACGGTTTTTCCTTAGCGCTCCTCGTCGGCATCTTCGTCGGCACCTACTCATCCATCTTCATCGCCGCACCCGTCGCCTTGTCTCTCGGACTCGACCGCCAAGCGCTGATGCCACCGAAGAAGGATGAGGAGATCGACGCGCGTCCGTGAGGTAACGCCCTGCCCCCCTAGTGTCCCAGTAGGGCCTGAAGATCCTTCAGGTCTACTGGCTTTAGCAGATGGTGGTCGAAACCGGCGCGTTGCGCACGCTCTGAGTCGTGATCTTGGCCATAGCCCGTCACGGCCACAAGCCGCAGGTTTGCGTGGCGGTGTTCGGTACGCAGCCGTCGCGCCACCTCGTAGCCATCCATATCCGGCATAGCAATATCCAAGAAAACGATGTGCGGCATAAAATCTCGCACCGCATCGATCGCCATGTGACCATCCAGCACGACCCGCACATCATGCCCCAGCACCTCTAGCAGAGCACCAAAAGAAATGGCAACGTCTTCGTTGTCATCCACGACCAGGATACGACTGGTCGCAGCGGCATCGGCCAGGTGATCGGTCGAAAGCTCGTCGGGTTGCTCGACGAGGGGTTGCGCCAAGGGCACCCGAACGATGCGCTCGTTGCCCTGCCCGTGTCCTAGATAGACCACACGGACGGTGCCACCGTGCAACTCCACCACGCGCCGCACTACCGCCAACCCCAGCCACTGCTCATTGTCCTGTTGCCCCGAAATACCGGGCAGTTCGCCATAGATATCAAAGACGCGCGGCAATAGGTCGGCGGGGATCTCGCGCCCGTTATCGCGCACTGCAATCACAATATCGGCACCTTCTTGGCGTGCAGTCAGTTGTATGCTGCCACCCAATCCAGCGCAGTGGGCCGCGTTATAGACCAGGTGTTCTAATGCTTGGGCCATACGCTGGATGTCGGCATCGACCCAGAGCGGCTTGTCTTCTGGTTGAGTGATCGCGAGGGTTTGCTGCTGATCCTTAAGCCTTGGCTGCACCCACTCGAGGGTTTGGCTGATGACCTCGGCAAGCGGCAGTCGCGCCTTGTTTAATTCAAACTGCCCGCTTTCAATGCGAGCCAGATCCTGGAGTTCATCAACTAGGCGGGCAAACTGGCCTATCTGGCGATCAATGACCGTGACACACCAACCTACCTCGGTTTCGTTTGACATCTTGTGATGCAGAAAACGAGCCGCGTTACGCACGGGGGCAAGGTGGTTGCGGAGTTGATGGCCAATCATGGCGAGGAATTCATCCTTGCGCCTTTGCGCCTCGCTGTTCTGCGCCGACTGGTGACGGAGGGCCGCCTGCATCTCGACATTACGGCGATTAGCCTCCGCCAACAGACGCTGGGTTTGGCTAAACTCGTGGCGGAGCTTTTCCTCGCTGGTCTCTTTCTTGGTGAAGCGCCGCGCCTCGGCGGGGCGTAACGAGAACGCAACATAGTAGGGCGGGGAGCCGTCATTCGACAAAGACCAACAACGTAGCGCGGCAGGAATATCACCAGGTAGCGTACAATGGGCCTCTTGGTGTTGCTCTTGGCCAGAGAAACAACGCTCTAGTACGGGCAAGATCTGCCCCAGAAACCCAGCCTTTTGCACATCGCGCAGGGAACGTCCTACAATCCCGACATTGCCCCCGAGGAGGTTGATAAACGCGACATTTGCTGAGCTACACACCAAGGCGCGATCCACCACACAGGTTGGATCGGGAAACTGCTCAAAGAACCGAGCATTCAGGGCGAGGCGACGGTCGGACAAGGGCAAGCACCACGAGTGATGGTAGAAAAAAAACTGTCTCAGTTTATTGCTTAATCACCGCCAATGATACAGTCTTTCACCCACTTGTCAGCGCCGTCAAGAGGTGGACCATGTCGGGCGGCACGGGCGCGTCCCACACCATGGACTCTCCGGTCAGTGGGTGGTTTAGCCCTAAGCGGATGGCGTGCAACGCCTGGCGACCAAACCCCTGCAAGAGTGCGGCGAGGGTTGGGGAACAGGCCTCTGGCAGACGCGCTCGACCACCATAGACCGGATCACCGACAACGGGATGGTGGATATGGGTCATGTGTACCCGAATCTGGTGGGTGCGTCCGGTTTCGAGACGCAAGCGGAGGTGGGTGTGGGCGGTAAAACGGTGCAGCACACGATAGTGAGTCACTGCCTGGCGACCACCCGAAACGACCGCCATGCGCTTGCGATCCACTGGATGTCGTCCGAGTGGGGCATCTACCCGCCCACCCGCGACCATGACCCCATTGACCACCGCTTCGTATTCTCGCACAAACTCGCGGGCTTTCATTTGCTCTACTAATGCATGATGCACTGCAAGTGTACGCGCCACCACCAGCAGCCCCGTGGTATCCTTATCAATG
Organism: uncultured Thiotrichales bacterium; assembly: GCA_903881315.1. GTDB lineage: Bacteria > Pseudomonadota > Gammaproteobacteria > CAIRSR01 > CAIRSR01 > CAIRSR01. The sequence goes on from CAIRSR010000098.1 coordinate 43,461, forward strand.
CGGTGTACGAGCCCAGCTCGGGGTAGTGCTACGAGTTCCGGTGCATGATGCAGGAGGCCATTCACCAGCGTACCCTGATAGTTGCCAGCAGCCGGATGAACCACCAATCCGGCGGGTTTATTCACCACGAGCAATGCACTGTCGGCATACACTATGGTGAGCGGCAACGGTTCCGGTGCCCAACGCGGCTCGGTTTGTGATGCTACGATAACCTCGACCATTTCGCCGCCGCGTACTTTATCGCGGGGGCGGTCGAGGGGAACGCCATCCAAGCGCACC